>JBPPMV010000118.1:0-24656 GCA_051306235.1 Mycobacterium sp.
CGACCAGTCCTGCACGCGACCACTGGCGCCGGGCAGCTGCACGATCACGCCGAAGAAGTCGCCGTCGGGCAGGCCCGCGCGCAGGTCGGCGGTCACGATCTCGATGCCGAGCGGCTCGGCGCGGGTGGCGATCACGGCGGCGGTCTGGGCGTACACATCGGCGTCCACGGCCAGCCGGTTGGACGGGCCCTTGACGGCCCGGTGCATCAGCGTCATCGCCTCGGCGGCCGCGGTGCCTTCGTCGAGCATCGACGCGTTCGCCACGTCCAGCCCGGTCAGGTCACTCACCATGGTCTGGAAGTTCAGCAGCGCCTCCAGGCGGCCCTGACTGATCTCCGGCTGGTACGGCGTGTACGCCGTGTACCAGGCCGGGTTCTCCAGGATGTTGCGCTTGAGCACCGGCGGAGTCAGCGTGTCGAAGTAGCCCTGCCCGATCATCGACACCGCGACGGTGTTGGAGTCGGCCAGCACGCGCAGTTCGGCGAGTGCCTCTTCCTCGGTCGCGGCGGGGGGCAGGTGTTCCAGCCCCGGGGCCAGCCCGTCGGCGTCGACCGCGTCGAGGATCCCGGTGGGAAGAGCCTTACCGGCCAGCTCGTCGAGCGAATCGACACCGATGACGCCGAGCATGGTGGCGAGGGCGTCGGCATCGGGCCCGATGTGGCGGGCGGCGAAGCCAGAATGGTCAACAGACACGAGATCTCCCCTGTTCGAGGGCGCGGACAGCCAGTCCCTCTCCCTCTGTCGGGGGCGCCTGAGAGATTCGGCCAACCCGGTCGAGGCAGGCGGCCTTTCCCCATGGGCGGGTGCACGAGGCACCGCTTTCCAGAGGCATCGTGGCCGTGCGCGGTCCTGGGGGCCTGAGAGGTTGACGGAGAGGTGTTGCTCCTTCGGCGCCCGTGACTGGCCGTCACGGAACTCTCCCGCGTAAGGGCGATGCGAAGCTGATTCTACCGGTCGGCCAGATCCAGCGCCGTCCACGCCAGTGCGGTGGCCCCGTCACGCAGTGCGGCCTCGGCCAGCGGGCCGACGGCGGCGTCGGCGAAGGCGCGCTGATGGTTGACCGCGGGCAGCGATCCGATGCCCAGATACGGATGGATCGCGCGCACCACCTGGGACACATTTCCCATGTCGGTGGACGCCGTTTTCATGGCCGCCGCCCCTTCCGCCGGTTCGGCATTCATGTCTCGGCCCAGCTCGGCCGCATTGGCGATGAACAGGTCGAGTAGTTCGTCGTCGGTGCGGAACTCCGCGTATGGCGGTGATTCCAGCTCGATATCGAGATCGCATCCGGTACCGAGGGCGCCGGCCTCGAAACAGTTCCGGATCCGCCGTTCGATCCCGGTCAGGTCGGCCAGGGTGCGGGCCCGCACGTACCAGCGGCCGGTGGCCGAGTCGGGGATGGCGTTGGGCGCCGACCCGGCATCGGTGACCACACCGTGCACCCGGGTGGTCGGGGGCAGTTGCTGGCGCAGCAGCCCGATCGCGACCTGCGCGACGGTGAACGCATCGGCGGCGTTGACGCCCAGGTGTGGGTAGGCACCGGCGTGCGCGCTGACACCCCGGTAGGAGACCCGCCAGTGGGCGACGGCCAGCGGTTCGGCTCGCGGTGCGTCGACCGGTCCGGGGTGCATCATCAGCGCGGCATCGAGGCCGTCGAACTCCCCCGCATCCAGCATGCTGATCTTGCCGCCGCCACCCTCCTCGGCGGGCGTGCCGATGACGTGCACCGTGAAGGCGTTCCCGGGGTCGGCGGCGCGCACCATCAGGGCGGCGCCGACAGCGGAGGCCGCTATGAGGTTGTGCCCGCAGGCATGCCCGAGGCCGGGCAGGGCGTCGTATTCGGCGATGAACGCGATGTGTAGGCGACCGCTTCCGGCCCGGGCGTGGAACGCGGTGTCCAGTCCGCCGGCACGGTCATCGACACCGAACCCGCGCTCGGCCAGCACGGTGGTGAGCATCCGATGGGCGCGGAACTCCTGCCAGGCCGGCTCGGGGTCGGCGTGCAGCGCGGTGCTGATACCGCGTACCAGGTCCCAGTTGTGCGCGAGGTGCTCGGCGGCGCGGGCTTTAGAGGTCACCGGGAACTCCGAAACTCGGCGCCACCGAGGGATCCAGTGCCCTGCGCACGTAGTCGTCGCGTTGCGGTTCCCACAGCGTCCACAGCTCGGCCAGACCGGTGAAGGGGTCCTCCTGCCAGTCCACCCGCAGGTTGGTTTCCGGCCAGTCGACATCGCGGTAGACCAGCAGACCCGCGGCGTGGATCGGCCCGGCTTCGCCCCCGGCGGCCAGTGCTGCGGCCAGTCCGTCGAGCAGGCGACGTTCGAGCTCTGCCGCCGTGGAGGATTCGTAGCCCCGGACCAACTCGGTGATGGTCTCCGGGCCGGCGAGCATGTTCCCGGCCGCGACCGCTCCGTCTCCGGCGAGGTGATGGTGGATACCCAGCGCACCGGCACCGCTGAAGGCCGCCGTCCGGCCGGCGGCGTCGAGGACGGTCAACTGCCGGTAGCCGCGCAGCTCGTGGCCGTCGACGACCATGTCCAGTGCCGTCCGCGCATCATCACCGGCTGCCAGCCGGTCCAGCAGTCGACCGCCCAGCCGGGGATCGGTGACGTTCTGGCTGGCCGCCGCCCCCAGACCCGGCCGGATGTTCAGACAGCGGGCGGCCACGGCCGGTGAGGAGGATGCGATGACCATGCCGAGGGCGCCGGTACCGCGATCGAGGACCGCCATCGAGAAGGTCATGACGGGCCCTGCCGCACCGCGATCACGTCCACCTCAACGAGCCATTCCGGCCTGGCCAGTGCACTGACCACCAACCCGGTGGACACCGGGTGCACGCCCGCCAGCCAGCGGCCGATGACCCGGTACACGCTCTCCCGGTACCGCGGATCGACCAGGTACACAGTCACTTTGACGATATCGTCGAGGGTGGCATCTGCCTCGGACAGTAGCGTGGCGATATTGGACATCGCCTGTTCGGTCTGGGCGCTGACATCCCCGACGCCGACGTTCTCGGCGGTGTCGAGGTCCTGTCCGATCTGACCGCGGACATAGACGGTGTCCCCGGCGACCACCGCCTGGCACAGATCGTTGTCCAGATTCTGCTCCGGGTAGGTGTCGCGGGTGTTGAAGCGACGGATGCGCCGATGGGTCACGCGGATACGCCGCCGTTCACCCGGTCGGACAGGTCGGCAGCGGCCTTCACCATTCCCAGCGGACCGTCGAAGTCGAAGTTGCGGTAGACGGCCGAGTAGTGCGCGAACGGCGGTGCCTGGGCGAACAATTGGAACGTCAGCCGATGCCCGGCATAGTCGCTGTTGAGTAGGTCGCGCGCGAAGGCCAGCAGCTTGCGCCGGTCATCGGCCTGCCATTCATCGGTGATCGAGTAGTACTTCTCCAGCCACTCCGATGCCCCGGGGACACCGAAGGTGGCCGAGTCCGGGGTGATGCAGATCTGGCCGCCGCACAGTTCACGGGCCCAGTGCATCATCTGCGGCAGCTGCGTCTGCGCCCACACCCGGCCGGCCATCAGCAGCGACTGGTTGGGCATCAGCAGGCTACCGGGGCTGGTCTCGGCGGTGGCGATCGCCGCGGTCAGGTGGGCGTCGATACCCTCGCGGTAGCAGGCCAGCAGGGCCAGCTTCTCCTGCACCGCGGGATTGCTGTCCAGACCGGTCTGGCGGACGTTGAACAGCGCGGCGCCGATCATCAGGTCGGCATACCGGATCGACCGGTGCACGTAGGGCAGTGCGCTGTAGCGGTGCAGGCAGCTGCGCACGAAGGTGGCGGCCCGGGTGTGCCGGTAGAACAGGATGTCGTCCCACGGGATCAGCACATTGTCGAAGATGACCAGCGATTCGACCTCGTCCACCCGGTTGGACAGCGGGTAATCCGCGGCATCGCGGCGGCCTGCGAAACCGGTGCGGCAGATGAACTTCAGGTTGGGCGCATTGAGGTCGGCGATGAAGCCCACCGCGTAATCGGAGAGCTTGGCGTCCCCCCAGTTGGCGATGGTCGGTTTCGTGTAGGCCTGGGTCGCGTACGGTGCGGCGGTCTCGTACTTCGCGCCGCGCACGATGATTCCGTCGTCGGTCTCCTTGACCACGTGCAGCAGCGTGTCCGGGTCCTGATCCTGGGGCCGCTTGGAACGGTCACCCTTCGGATCGGTGTTGGCCGAGATGTGGAACGGGTCGCCGGTGGCGGCCTTCTTCACGTGCCGCCGGATGTTCTCGGCGAACCGGGGGTCGACCTCGTTGAGCACGTCCTGGCCGTCGTAGAGCGCCCACATCTCACCGATGGTCTCGTCACCGACTCGGGTGACCACACCGCGCGCCTCGTCCAGGACGAGATCGATGGCCTTGCGCTTGTCGTGCCAATCCTGTTGCGTCAGCGGCATCTTGTTGGCGATCGAGTTACGCTCGCCGTCCTCGTCGACATAGCTCATCACGTCCTGGCTGGCGGACTCGTGCGCCAGATCGTAGATCCGGGCCCGGATGTCGACGATGGGGGCGAACATGGGGTGCTTGGTGACATCGTGGACCTGTTCACCGTCGATGTAGATCTCACGCCCGGTGTTGATGGCCTCGCGGTATTCGTCGCCTGTCTTGATCATGCGTGGTGTCCTTCCGTGGGGTGGGCCGAGAGCGTGCGGTATGTGCCGCGCAGGTGCAGCAACGGTTCGGCGTCGGTGTGCACGACGTGGCGCACCTCGCCGAGGTAGAGATGGTGGGAGCCGACATCGGTGACGCTGTGCAGAACGCATTCGAAGGCGGCCACACTGCCCGCATAGACCGGCAGTCCGTTCACCCCGTTGTGCCACTCGTCATCGTCGAAGGTGAAGGGCAGTCGTCCGTCGCGGTGGCGGCCGGCAAAAGTGTCTGCCGCACTGTGGTGTTCGGGCCCGAGCAGCGAGACGTTGAACGCACCGCCGGCGCTGATCGCCGCGTTGATCGGGCTGCGCCGGTTGATGCAGACACCGAGGACGGCGGGCTCGTCGGAGATCCGGCTCACCGCGGACACCGTCTGCCCCCAGCGCAGGTCCGCGGTCTGGGTGGTCACGATGGTCACCGGTGTCGCGGCGCAGCTGATGGCGCGGATGAACTCCCGCGTGCTGCTCGGTGTCAGGGTGGATTTCACTGGGATCCCTCGCATTTCGGATACATGGCGTGGTCCGCGGAAGGCGTCGTCGGTATCCGCACCTTCGATGCTGCCGCCTTCTGCTGCATCAGGCAAAGAGCAAGTTCGGTTGTTCTGCATCGAATTTCGAGATGTGGGTGGGCACGGTCACGATGACCTTGCCAACCCGCTCCGGGTCGCCGAATCGGCGGTGGGCGGCGGTGATGTCATCGAGACGGAAAAACGCGTCCAGCACCGGGCGCAGGCTCCCGGCCTGCACCTTCGGCAGCACCTGGGTCTCGACCTCGCGGCACAGCGCGGCGCGCATCTCGTCGGAGAGTCTGCCCAGGCTCGATGAGGAGATCTCCACGCCGCGGGCCATCAGCGCCCCGAGGTCCAGTACGGCCTCGCTGCCGGTGGCCACGCCGACGATCACCAGCCGACCCGCCGGGGCGAGCGCGGCGATATTTGCCGCCACGGTTGCCGCACCCTGATTGTCCAGGATGATGTCGACCCCGTCCGGGACCAGTTGGTGCAGCGCCTCGAACACATCGGTGCTGCCGTAGTCGATCACGTGGTGTGCGCCCAGGTCGGTGCACAGCGCGGTCTTGGCCTCTCCGCGGGCGGTGGCGATGACGGTCGCGCCCAGCGAGCGGGCCAGCTGGATGGCCGTGGAGCCGACTCCCCCTGCGGCACCGTGGATCAACACCCGTTCGCCGGGGCACACCCGGCCCCGGTACACCAGATTCCACCAGGCGGTGGCGGCCGCTTCCGGTAGCGCCGCGGCGGGCGCGAGCTCATCGGGGATGTCGAGGCACGCACCGGCGGGCACCGCCACGTACTCGGCATAGGCCCCGGCCCTGGTGAGAGCCGCCACCCGCTCGCCCACCCGCGGCCCGACGGTGCCGGGCCCGGTCGCGAGCACGGTGCCCGCGCATTCCAGGCCGGGGATACCGCCGGGCGGTATCGGCATCGCGCCGCGGCACTGCAGGATCTCGGCGTTGTTGAGTCCGAAGGCCTCGACCGCCACCAGCACCTCTCCGGGGCCGGGTTCGGGGATCGGCACCCGTTCGAGACGCAGTGGCTGCGGGCCGCCCGGATCGCGCAGCACGGCGGCGGTCATGGTGGGCGCATTCATCGCGGCGCCGCACCGACCTGCAGGCCGGCGTGAAACGTCAGCACCGCCTCGGTGAACTCGCCCGGACAAGTCTCCGGGCTGGCGATATCGCCGTCGGGCAGGATGTGTTCGACAGCCTGCGGGAAGGCCGCCATGATCCGTGCATGCCTCGGGAACGCCCGCGGGTCACGCGCCGAACCGATGCACAGCACCGGTCCGTGGTAGCGGCCCACGCCGTCCTCGGACCTAAAGGCGGCCACAGCGGCGTGCCCGCGGTCCGGGTCCGCATGCGCCAGCACGTCACGCACATACCGCGTCTGCACCCCCGGATCGGGCTGCGCCAGATACCCGGCGCGCCGCTGCCACAGCCGCGCGAGGTGGCTGCCGTCGGACTCGGCATCAATAGCGTTGAACGGCGCCGCATTCCGCCGCCGCAGGCGTTCCTCCTCATCGATGAACGGGGTCGACGACAGCGCCAACGATGACACCCGTTCGGGCGACTGGACCGCCAGCTGGTAGGCGACGAGGCCGCCGAAGTGGTGTCCGACGATATGGGCGCACGGCACGCGCAGGGCGTCCAGCATATCCAGTACCGCCGCGGCGGTGGATTCGATGGTGTTGTCCGACAGCGGTTGTGAGGCCCCGTATCCGGGTAGATCGGGGATGACGATGCGGTAGCCGTCGATCAGATCGGCGACGGCCCGGAACTCGTCCCAGCTGCGCGGTGTCTGATGCAACAGCACCAGACACGGCCCGTCGACGTCCCCGCCCTTGGTGACGACGTGCATCCGGCCCGATCGGGTCGTGACGTACATGGGCGTCGGCTCGATGCCGCTCACAGGGCCTCCAATGCGGGTCAGGTCTCTGACTCGATCAAAGCCGCATCCGGCGTCTCTGGCAAACAGTGAATAGTGCTGCACCGCATCGGATTAACAGATGCAAGGCATCTCAGTAAGCGATACGCACCGCGGTCCGGCGTTCAGGCGCCGCCGGTCACCACGGCGCGACATCGTTCGGCAAAGGCATTGGCTCGCCGGCTCATTCGCATGGACTGCAGCGAGGCGACCACAACCCGCAGCGGCCGCACCTCATCGGCGATCGGGACTGCCACCACCCGGCCGCCCGCGTAGGTGCTGTCGGTCGCCGGGCGTTGGTGCAGCAGGCTGTACCCGTGATCCTGGGCCACCATCGCCCGGACCGTCTCATAGCTGCTCGACCGGTACTGCACGTTGGGTGTCAGACCGCGCTCGGTGAACACACCGATGAAATAGTCACGGCTGAAGGGCAGATCCACGAGGATCATCGGCTCGTCCACGAGCTCGGCGAGGCGCACACTGTCCGCACCGGCGAGCGGATGCGCGGCGGGAAGTGCTGCGTAGGGATGGATCTCGGCGAGCACATCGCGGTCGATGCCGTCGCCCAGCGCCAGATCGTAGGTCAACGCCACCTCCGCCCGGCCCGACTCCAGGTACTCGCTGACCTCACCGGCGACGGCCTCGGTGACGTGCACCTCCAGGCCGGGATGCTCCCGCTTCAGCCCGGCCAGGATGGACGGCAGGTAGAAGGGTGCGATCGGGCTGAAGCACACGACGTGCAGCGGACCCCAGAATGCCTGTGCCTCACCGGCGATCGACTCCAGCGACTCGGCCAGCGCAGTGAGGGTCTGGCGGGCCCGCAGCAACAGCTCCTTACCGGCCGCGGTCAGGATGAGGCCCTTGGCGTGCCGCCGGATGAACAGCTGGACACCCAGTTCCTTCTCCAGGTGCGCCACGGCCGAGGACACCGCCGACTGGGCGACGTAGAGGTCTTCGGCCGCCCGCGTCATGCTCTCGCGTTCGGCGACCCGGATGAAGTACCGCAGCTGCGTCAGGGAGATCCCACGCAGCTGGTCCACCCCGGTCACGGCCCACCCAGCACCGTCGGCAGCCAGGTGGCCAGCGACGGGAAGACGATCACCAGGGCGAGCACGGCCACCGTCGCGATCAGGAAGGGTGTGTTCGCGCGCAGCACCCGCCACGCGTCCACCTTGGCGATCTTGGCCGCGACCACCAGGGACATCGCCACCGGCGGGGAGACCTGGCCGACGATGACGGTCAGCACGATGATGACGCCGAAGTAGACCGGGTCGATCCCGACCGCCAGCATGGTCGGCAGCATCACCGGCATGATCACCGGGATCAGCGGATCGAACAACATGCCGGCCAGGATCGCGACCACCGTCAGCACCAGCACATAGCCCAGTTGGGCGTCACCGGGAACGATGTGGGTGGCGAATTCGGTGAGCGCCTTGGGTAATCCGGCCATCGCCAGCACCGCCCCCAACGCCACCGACACACCGACGATCAGCATCACCTCTCCGGTCAGCACCGCCGCTTCGACCAGGCACCGGTACAGGCGGCGGGGGCCGAGCGATCGGAACACCACCGCGGAGATGAGGATGGCGTACACGACGGCGAAAGCACCGGACTCGGTCGGTGTGAATACACCGAGGGTGAGCCCCAGCACCACCAGCAGCGGCACCCCGAATGCCAGGAACGCGCCGCGGAAGGTGCGCCACACCTCGCGCCAGCTGAATGCGATCTTCTCGCCCCAGCCGTTGCGCTTGGCCTGGACCGCGACCACCACCATGAGCACCACGGTCAGGATCAGGCCGGGGATGATGCCGGCCAGGAACAGCGCGCCCAGTGAGGTGCCGGTTGCCGCCGCGTACAGGATCATCGGTGACGACGGCGGGATCAGCGGTCCGATTCCCGACGAGGATGCCGTCACCGCGGCGGCATAGGGTCCCGGATAGCCGTGTTTCTTCATCTGCGGGATGAGGGTGGATCCGGTTCCGGCCAGATCGGCCACCGAGGTGCCGACCATCCCGCCGAAGAACAGGCTGGTGGAGACGTCGACCTGGGCCAGCCCACCCGGTAGCGACCCGAAAATGGCTCGGGCGAAGGCGAATACCCGCTCGGCCACCCCGCCGGCGTTCATCACCACACCGGCAAGGATGAACAGCGGCATGGCCAGCAGCACGAAGCTGCTCATCCCGTCGGTGACCTGCTGCGGGTACTGCAGCATCCATGAGCCACCCAGGGTGGCGTACACGGCAACGCCGCTGGCCATCGAGATGATCAGCGGCGTGCCCAGCAGCAGCAGGCCGACGATCACCGCCAGGGTGAGGGCCAGGATCACGGCTTTTCCTCGTCGAGCTGGCGCAGGATCGCCGCCCGGCATCCCGGCAACTGGAACAGCACGATCAGCGCCGCCAAGGTCGCGCCGATGGGCAGCGCGGCGATGAAGAAGCCCTTGGGCAGCCGTAGATACGGGCTGGGATCCCCCCCGAATCTGGTGACGTACAGGTAGGCGAACCAGGCCAGGTGCAGCAGCACCGCGGCGGTCAGCAGATCGGTGACCAGTCGCAGCCAGACCTGGACGCGGACCGGCAGCCGGCCGACGAACGCCCGGATCTCGATCGATTCGCGCCGGCGCACACCGAGGGTGAAGCCCAGCATGGTCAGCCACAGCATCATGCCGGTGACCAGTTCCTCGGTCCAGCCCAGCGGGGAGTTGAAGGCGAACCGCAGCACCGCGTTGGCGAACAGGATCGCGGTGATGGCGGCCAGCAGCGCGGCACAGAGCACCTCCAGCACGCGGTCGATCACCTTGTGCGTGCCGGGATTCGGATCGACGCCGAAGGTGGAGTCCAACTGCATCTCCACCTCGGCGGGCGCGGCGATGGGATGCATCTCCTTGTGGGCGGTCATGCGCCGGCCCCAGCGGGTACCCGGGTGTCCAGCAGCGCACCGAACCCGGGCCGGGCCGCCTGGACCCCGGCCATCTGCAGCGCGTACCAGAACGAGGCCTGGACCGCGCTGATCACCGGCTTGCCCAACTCGGCCTCCAGTGCGGCGATCGCGCCCACGCTGGCGAAGTTGGTGCAGCTGATGAAGACCGCGCTCGACTCGTCGGTGTCGGTCTCCACCGCGAGTTCGAAGACGCGTTCCAGCGGCACCTCCGCCAGTTCACGGTCGCTGGTGATGCCCAGTCCCACGCTGGAGGTCACCGGGTGCCCGTTCTCGCCGAAGAATCGGGTCGCACGGTCGATCACCTCCTGCCGGTACGGGGTGATCAGGCTGATGGGTCCGGCGTCGACGGCTTTCAGTGCAGCGATGCTCGCGGTCGACGTCGTGGTGCACCGGCCGGTCAAGCCGCTCCATTCCTCGAAATGCCCGACCAGCATGCGATCCCATGCGGTGCCGTGCAGGAAGGAAGCGCTGGTGCCGCCGAACACCAGGACGTCGAGTGGGGCCTGGGCCACCAGTTCGACGGCGGTACGCAGTTCCGGGGAACGCATCATCGCGTCGATACCGTCCACGGTGACGCTGGGCAGTGTCACCCGGCTGGTGTGGATGGTGGCCGCCGGCGTTGCCATCGCGTACATCTCCGCCTCCATCAGGGTGCTGGATGCCATGTAGACCAGACCGATCCGGGTGGCGGTGTTCAGCGCGCCCAGTGGCAGCGCCGGGCGCTGTCGGGATGTCGGTATCACCGGCGGTACTCGGGTCACTGGTTGTACTCGGCGAGCACGCGGTCGGCGAAATCACCGGGGATCTCGGCGGCGATCTCGTCACGGACTCCGCCGACGGCCTCGCTGAGCTGATTCACATCGGCCTGGTTGACCTGCACGCCTGCGCCTTCGAACTTGGTGAGCAGCTGCTCGTCGGCCTCTGCGCCTGCGGTGCGGCTGGTGGCCGAGGCGGCGGTGGCAGCCTTCTCCAAGCCCTGCTGGACCTCGGGGGTGAGTCCCTGCCAGGTGTCCTCGTTGATGGTCAGGTACACCGGGCTGTAGATGTGCGAGGTCAGCGACAGGTAGGGCTGCTTCTCGTAGAAGGAGAACGCGTCGATGACCTTGAGCGGGTTCTCCTGACCGTCGAGCACGCCCTGGTCGAGCGCCAGGTAGGCCTCACCGATGTCGATCTGGGTGGGCGCGGCGCCGAGCGCCTCGAACAGCGCCACCCGCGCCGGGTTACCGGGGACCCGGATCTTCAGACCGGCCAGGTCGGCGGAGGTGACGATGGGCCGCTCGCTGTTGGTGATCTGACGAAATCCGTTCTCGCCGAATCCGATCACGCGGGCTCCGACCGTCTCGACGAGCGATTCGCTCAGCTCGTCGCCGTAGGGACCGTCCAGGAACCCCGATACCGTGTCGCGGTCGGTGAACAGGAACGGCATATCCATGATGCCGAAGGTCGGATCGAGGTTGGCCACCGAACCGCTCACCGCGGCGATGTCGATCGCGCCGGCGCGCAGACCCTGCAGCACGGCCTCCTCGTCACCGATCGCGCCGCCGGTCTGCACGGTGAGTGCTACCGAGTCGCCGAGTTCGTTCTCGACCTCTTCGGCGAAAGCGAGCAGCATATCGGCCAACGGGTCACCGGCGCTGGTCTCGACGGCAAGCATGAGTGTGGTTGTACCGGATTGATTTTCAGGTGTGCTTGAGCACGCGGTCAGCGTGAGCGCAGTCGCCAGTCCACACATCGTGATTGCTTTCGACAAAGACTTCATCGTTTTCCTCTCATGGGCCCAACGGTTTTCGGTGATGCGTGAATCCGGGCCGGCGCCGATGCCAACGCGATGGAGTCAACATTCCGAGGTGAGGTAGACCCGCGTCAAACAGTCAAAAGCGGCCGTCTGCATCTGTCAAACAGATGCTACGTAACACGAAATTAACTGCAGCAGAAGATACTTCGGCGTGACATGCGCGTAACGCGGCTGCGGTTCACTACTCGGTTGGAAGCAGTCCGTCCGGCGCGGTTTCGGTGCCAAACCCCGAGGTGGCAGATGCCGGCACGGCACTCACCACGACACCGCACGACGGAATCATCGGCGTGTGATCAACCTCATCGTCACCGCGTCTGTGGTTACTGTGTCCAACGCCATGTGGGCTCAGCGGCCCCGACATAAAAAATGGCGAGGAATCAAGGATTCCTCGCCATCGTCTGCACTGTCGTGCGGAGTTCTCGGTGAGCGGCTAGCCGATCTTGCGGTCGCGGGTCTTACGTCGCGACGCGAGTTCATCCTCCGGCGCGGCGATGGCCTCGCCGCCGTCGGCACGTTCTCCCGGGAAGTCGGCGATGGCGCCGGTCAGTTCCCGCATGGCCCCCGAGACGGCAATGCCGAAGACACCCTGGCCGCCCTGCAACAGGTCGACGACCTCTTCTGCGGAGGTGCATTCGTAGACGGTGGTGCCGTCGGAGAACAGCGTGATGTTGGCCAGATCCTGCACGCCGCGCTGACGCAGGTGGTCGACCGCGACCCGGATGTTGTGCAGTGAGATCCCGGTGTCGAGAAGTCGCTTGACGATCTTGAGGACCAGGATGTCCTTGAACGAGTACAACCGCTGGCTGCCCGATCCGGCAGCGCCACGGATCGAAGGCACCACCAGCGAGGTGCGCGCCCAGTAGTCCAGCTGCCGGTAGGTGATGCCGGCGATCTGGCAGGCGCTGGGTCCGCGGTATCCGACCAACTCGTCGGGAACCGAGTCGTCCGGGAACAGCCGCCCCTGGACGGGCTCGCTGGGTGCGCTGCTGACAGGCGGTGTGGAGCCGCTGTTGGAAGACAAATCCAACTCCCCCTGTTGTGGCGTGTCGCCCACAGTCAATCCCTTCGCCGATCGCCCCCGGGACCGTGACCGGTACCGCATCACGTCCGGATTCGAATGTGTCGAGCATACGCTCAACACAGTGCCGCTTACTGCTCGTCGTCGATCAAAATTATGGCTGCCCATTCGGCAGTCGGCTTACACACGCCCCGCGTGTCGAACTCACGAGACGCATCCGTGATGTTCGTCATCGCGCAGACAGGCTCCGAACTCAGGTCGCCTTGAAGTCGTCGGGCGACACGCTGTCGAGGAACTCCTTGAACTTCTCGACCTCGTCCTCACGGACGGTCCCAGTGGCTTCCTCGTCGCTCTCGTCGGGAATCAGCAGGCCCGCCTCGGCGAGCACGGCCTCTTCCACGTAGATCGGCACCCCGACCCGCAACGCGATCGCCACCGAGTCCGAGGGGCGCGCAGAGACCTTGATATCGCGGTCGAAGATGAGGTCGGCGTAGAACGTGCCTTCCTGCAGATCGACGATGCGCACCTCTTTGAGCGAATGGCCCAGCGCGGCAATCAGATCGCGGATCAGATCATGGGTCAGCGGGCGTGGCGTCTCGACACCCTGCTGTTCCTGCGCGATGGCGGCAGCCTCGGACTGTCCGATCCAGATCGGCAGGTAACGGTCACCGTTGGACTCACGCAGCAGCAGCACCGGCTGATTCTGGGGCTGCTCCACACGAATACCGACAACCCGAACCTCACCCATCAGCGCCTGCCCTCCGCACGTAAGCCCGTCGGAGCTAAGTCTAGTCCTCAACGCTCGAGAACGTCTCGCACCGCCGACTTGATGAGCGACGTGTGCAAGGTGATCGCCAGGGCGGCGACCTCGCGGGCCAGGTCGTCGGCGCGGTCTCGCGCACCGGCCTTGCCGGCGGCCGCAACAGGCCCGGCGATCTGGGCGATCAGGTCGGACTGCCGGTCGGCTGCCGACCGGAACGCCCGCAGGTGCCGCGGCTCGACACCGTAGTCGGCCAGTGCGCGCGCACACTGCGCGATGGTCACCGAATGCTCGTCGAAAAATCCGGCCGGTCCGGGCTTGATGACACCCGCGGTGACCAGAGCGGTCAACAGGGTGTTGTCCACTCCGGACCGCGACAGCAGGTCCTCACGGCTCAGCCGCACCTGCGCCGCACCGCCGTCCGGTCCGGCCGGGCCGGCGGTGTCGACACCGCCGTCACCGGCGACCTGCACCAGGCGTGGCACCGCGTATGCGGAGCCCAGCGACGGGAGTTCCCCGTCGGGTTGGGCGTCGAGCTGAGCCTTGATGACCTTCAGCGGCAGGTACTGCTCACGCTGCGCGGTCAGGACGAGGCGTAGGCGGGCGCAGTCGTAGGCGGTGAACCGGCGATAACCTGCCGGCGAACGCTGCGGAGTGACCAGGCCTTCGGCCTCCAGGAACCGGATCTTGGAGATCGTGACATCCGGGAAGTCCGGGCGCAGCAGTTCCAGAACCGCTCCGATGGACATCCCGGCGGGTGCCGGTTCGGGTTGGGTCATCTGATCCTCGCGCAAGCGGCGCTCGGCAGTTAGCCGGCGTCGTCCGTCTTCGGCCCGGTGAGGAACACCAGGCGGAACTTGCCGATCTGCACCTCGTCGCCGTTGGCCAGCACCGCGGAGTCCACCGGCTCGCGGTTGACATAGGTGCCGTTGAGGCTGCCCACATCGACGACCTGGAACTCGCTGGACTCCAGCCGGAACTCGGCGTGCCGACGGCTCACGGTGACGTCATCGAGGAAGATATCGCTGTCCGGATGACGACCAGCCGATGTGGTGGCCTGATCGAGCAGGAACCGCGAACCCGCGTTCGGGCCGCGCTTGACGACGAGAAGTGCCGAACCCGCAGGCAATCCCTCCACGCCGGAAACCGAGCTCTCGGCACCGGTGGCGGGCGGAGCGTCCAGTTCGTTGAGGAAATCAGCGCGGAAAACCGATGTCGTCTCCACTGTGACTTCGTCGGACTGGTCGGCCTGAAAGTTGCTGTTTTCCGTCACCCGCTGCTCCTCTACTGGCTGCTGTGGCGTGCCTGTCCTGCGGCCGTATGGGGCCATCCGCCCGCCCGTCCGGCCCTGGTTGCGTCTCACGTCGACCGTACCGCGCCGGGCAGGCCATTGGGTCCACCACCGCCGGATCCGGTAACGCAGACCTGCTCACGTCTGTCGCTGTTCGACCGATCCGCAAAACCCTAACAACACCTACTCGGGGAGAATCCCGCGGTAGCCGTCAGCGTCCAACAGGTCTGGCAACGGACCGGCCGGAGCGGCCGTCTCGGTCTGTAGTTCGACCAGCCAGCCGGCGCCGTAGGGATCGGAGTTCACCAGCTCCGGGCTGCCCTCCAGCTCACCGTTGACCGCAACGACTTTCGCACTGATCGGGGCGTACAGATCGGACAGCGATTTGGTCGATTCCACCTCGCCGAATGCATCGCCTGCGGCGACCGCGGCACCGATATCGGGCAGCTGCACGAACACCACGTCCCCGAGGGCGGCCTGCGCGTAGTCGGTGATGCCCACCCGCACGGTGTCCTCGCCGGTGCGTCGCACCCATTCATGTTCGGCGGTGTACTGCAGGTCGGACGGGATCTCGCTCACGGCGCTCCTTCGGGGCAGTGTCATGTGACGGGCTGAAGCGTATTGGCGTGGTTTCGGTTGCCGCAAGGCGACGGCGCCGATATGGCCGTCCTCACTTGACCGGTTGGGCGTACTGGCGCGGTTTCGGCTGACGCAGCGCGGTCACCTCGACGACCGCCGACTGGGTGGCCGTCATCGCACCGCCGACCCGCTTCACGCTGTCCATCGCCCCGCCGGGAATGTTCATCGCCGCCGCCAACGTCGGCGGATCACCAATCGCCAGAACCGAATACGGCGAGCCGAGTGTGACACCGTCGATGATCAGCGCACCGGGTGCGCCGACCACCCAGGTGTCCACGCCGACTCTGATGGCTCCCCCACCGGTACCGGTCCCGCTCCCTCGGATCTCCATCGCCTCCGCGCCGGCGGCCCGCAGCTCGTTGATCACATCGAGCAGCGTTTCCGGCGAGACGCCGCGCGCGTCGTCGGCGATGGTGATGGTGACACCCGGCCCGACGGCGGCCACCGTGCCGATCAGGATCGACAGTGCCGCCAGCCGGTCCTGGGCATTCTCGATGGCGGCCTGATCGCTGCTGCCCGAGGCCTGTAGCGCGTTCAGCGTCTGCTGCAGATCGGCGACCTCGGTGTTGAGCGCCGCCTCCCGCTGCTGCAGGGAGTCCAGCAGCACCAGCAGGTCCGCGGGACGCGCGGTCTCCAGCGAGTCACCTGAGCCGGTCTGGCGCACCTGCGTGACGATGGCGATCCCGAGCAGCATGCACAGCACGACACCGAGGACCCCGAACACCCACTGCGAGCGGGTACGGCGCACCGGGGCCGGCTGCTCGGGAAGCTCATGACGGCCGTGCTCGGGTTCGGCGTCGGCATCGTGCTCAGCCACGGCTCACGCTCCGAACAGCCTGCGGCGCAGTGCGGCCGCATTGCCGAAGATGCGGATACCGAGCACGACGATGATGGCGGTCGACAGCTGGGTGCCCACCCCGAGCTGATCGCCGACGTAGACGATCAGCGCGGCCACCAGCACGTTGAAGACGAACGAGACCACGAACACCTTGGCGTCGAAGATCCGTTCCAGGTAGGCGCGCAGCCCGCCGAACACCGCGTCGAGTGCCGCCACCACCGCGATGGGCAGGTAGGGCTGAATACCCTCAGGCACGCTGGGGTGGAATATCAGCCCCAGCACGATGCCGATGACGAGTGCGGCGATCCCGATCATCGTGCGATCAACTCTGTCCCCTGCATCAAATCTGTTCCCGGCATCAGGGCCCAATCTGCTTGGCGAAGCGGATTTCTCGTGCCGAACCCCCCGGCACGTTCAGCGCCTCGCCGGTACTGACGGTAACCCCCGCTCCGTAGGACTGCTGCAGCAGTGTCAGCCTCTGCATGCCGGGGCTGCGGTTGAACACGTCCTGCATCGCGTGCGGCGGTCCCAACGCGACGATGGCGTACGGACTGGTGACGGGACGGTTGTCGACGAGGATGCCGCCGCCCGCCTGCCGGACGGTGACATTGGGGCCGACCCGGACACCGCCCACTGCGACGGCCTCGGCTCCCCCGACCCACAGCGAGTTGACCACCAGTTGGAGATCGCGGTCCAGGATGGCCTGCTGACTGCCCGCCACCCGCTGCTTGGACACATCGGTGAGATCCCGGGACATACCGGGATCGGTGACGGTCACGGTGAGACCGGGCCCGATCGCGGGTGTGACGGCCGCGGCGAACTCCGCCGCGTCCAGCGCGGCGAGCAGCGCACGCCCCTGCGCATCCCCGGCGAGCCGACTACGCCGCTCGGATTCAACCTCGGTTGCCAGCTCATCGCGGGTCGTTTCGACGGCGTCGGTGCGGGCCTCACCGGTACGCACACTGTCGGCCAGCACCAACTGGGTCTGCCGATTCACCGGCGCCACCGACTGGGCCTGCGCCGCCGCCGCGGCGAACACCACCGCAACCGTCAGCCCAGCCACCACGGTCCACGCTCCGGCGCGCAGCCTGCCCACCGGCTTGTCATGACGTGCCGCGGCAGCCGCCGCGTAACCGGGGTCGAGATGGTCGGAGAGCAACGAACGCAGCAGCGACGGGACCGGGATACGTTGCGGCGCATCCGCTTCGTGGTGATTCAGTCCAGCTTCCGGGTGGTATCCACCCAGCGCGCTCGCACGGTCAACCATCCCGGGGCGACCTCCCGGCCGATGCGGTCCGCGGAAGACCCTTGATGACCAGCCGCACCTGCGCCAGATACAGCGCCGCCGACCACAGATACAGCGCCATCCCCCAGATCAGGAACGCCCAACCGATGGCCAGGATCACCCGGCTCCACAGCGCGTCGAACTGGCCGAGCAGCACGAACGGCAGCCCCGACATCAGCGCGAACGTCGCGGCCTTGCCCAGATAGGTGACCGGCAGCGCGGTGAGCCCACGACTGCGCAGCACCGGCAGCGTCGTGGCCAGCACCGCATCCCGGCCGATCAGCACCGCCACGAACCACCACGGCACCACCCCGGCGGCGGCCAGCGCCACCGGCGTCACCAGCATGTAGATCCGGTCGACGGCCGGGTCGAGCAGCTCCCCGAGCCGAGAGGACTGATCGGCGACGAGCCGGGCGATCTTGCCGTCTGCCCAATCGGAGAACCCGCTGAACATCAACACGGCGACCGCCCAGCCGATGGCACCGGTGAACAGCAGGTACAGGAAGACCGGCACCAGCAGCAGACGCAACACGCTCAGCGCATTGGGGATCGTGACGATTCGATCGCCGGGCCGATCCCCTGTCGCTCCGGGCTGATTTCCCGTCGCTCCGCTCGCCCCGGGCTGATTTCCCGTCGCTCCGCTCGCCCCGGGCTCCATACGCGTCAACCTAGCGGAAGACACCCGGCAGACTCAGTGCAGACATGACGTTGTCGGCCAGCGGATCGTCGTGAATCATGTACGTCCACGTCGAGGTGGGCCGCGCCAGTCGGGTCAGGTCCAGCCCGGTTTCCCCGTCGACGATATTGGCGGTGTCGAAGGTCTGCTGGGCCGCTTCGATGGCGTCGGCGGCCAAGGAGGCGAACGCGTCCACCGCCATCCGGTGGAACTCGTCGAGCGGGTTCTGATTGCCCAGTGCCCGCAAGCTGATGCTCTCCCGGATATCGGCGAGGTACGCCAGGTGATCGGCCCAGCTGCGGTCCAGGTGATAGAGCATGATCAGCCGGCAGATCTCCTCGAGGCGCTCCTCGGAGACCTTCTCGGCGATCTGCTCGTAGCGCTTCGGTGAGCGCTCCGCCAGTTCCTCGCGGGCCGCGGAGGTACGCAGCAGGGTGTCCCGCCGGTCGACCAGGATGCCGCGCTGCTGGGCAGTGAGCTGGTTGTAGCGCCAGGTGTTGGCGTGCAGATCCAGAGTCTTGCCCTCGGCGACCCGCTGCGCTTGGTCGAGCAGGGTAGCGGCCTTGTCGCTGGTGATCTTGCCGTCGCGGTCGGTCTGCAGAGGCAACTTGTTGGGCTCCAGGAAGGACACCACCACGTCGTCCTCCCAGCTGGAGAAGAACACCGACGAACCCGGGTCACCCTGGCGTCCGGCGCGGCCGCGCAGCTGATTGTCCAGCCGTTCGGTGTAGTGCCTGCCGGTACCGATGACATGCAGGCCACCCAGTTCGGCCACCTGATCGTGGCCCGATTCGTCGGACCCGCCCAGCCGGATGTCGGTACCGCGACCGGCCATCTGGGTGGACACCGTGACCCGGGCCTCGGCGCCGGCCTCGGCGATCACGGCCGCCTCCTCGGCATCGTTCTTGGCGTTCAGCACGACGGCCGGGATACCGGCCTTGACCAGTCGTTCGTGCAGCTCCTCGGATTCGGCGACATCGCGGGTGCCGACCAGGATCGGCTGGGATGTCGCGTGCACCTCGGCGATGTGCTCGACGACGGCGTCGTTCTTGGCAGCCACCGTGATGTAGACGCGATCCGACTCGTCCTCACGCACGTTCGGCTTGTTGGGCGGGATCGGCGAGACGCCGAGCTTGTAGAACTGCCGCAGCTGTTCACCGGCGGCCAGCGCGGTGCCGGTCATCCCGCACACCCGCGGGTAGCGGTTGATGAGCGCCTGCACGGTGATGGTGTCGAGCACCTCACCGGTCTCGGTGATGTCGATGCCCTCCTTGGCCTCCACTGCGGCCTGCAGTCCGTCGGGCCAGCGCTGCAGTGAGGCGATCCGCCCGCGGGAGGCGTTGATCAAGTGCACGGCATCATCGCGGACGATGTAGTGCACATCGCGTTCCAGCAGCACATGCGCGTGCAGGGCGACGTTGATCTCGGTGAGCGTGGTGCCGACGTGCTCCTCGGAGTACAGGTCGATGCCGCCGAGTGCCGTCTCCAGCCGTCGCGCACCGCCATCGGTGAGCTGCACGTTGCGGCGGTCGGCATCGGTCTCGTACTCAGTGCCTTCGCGCAGCTCGCCGACCAGCTTGATGATCTCCAGCCGCGGCGTCTCCCGATGCGAGGTGCCAGCCAGCACCAGCGGTACCAGCGCCTCGTCGACCAGCACCGAGTCGGCCTCGTCGATGAGCGCCACATCCGGGCTCGGCGAGACCAGATCGTCGACGGAGATCACCAGCTGATCGCGCAGCACGTCGAAACCGATCTCGTTGACGGAGCCGTAGGTGACGTTGCAGGCGTAGGCCTCACGCCGCTGTTCCGGGGTCCCATCGGAGGTGATCCAGCCGACCGTCAGGCCGAGCGCCTCCAGCAGTGGGGCCATCCATTCCGCGTCGCGACGGGCCAGGTAATCGTTGACGGAGATGACGTGCACGCTGCGGCCGCCGAGGGCGTACCCGGCGGCGGCGATCGCACCGGCCAGCGTCTTGCCCTCGCCGGTCGCCATCTCGACCACATCGCCGGCCAGCATCCGCAGAGCGCCGAGCAGCTGGACATCGAATGGACGCAGCGCTATCGACCGTTCGGAGGCCTCCCGGACGATCGCCAGGAACTGGGGAATGTCGGACGCGGCGGCCAACTCGTCCAGGTTGAGCAGGCCGGCGGCCTTGCGCAGCTGCTCATCGTCGAGTCCGGCGGCCTTCTCGTCGAATTTCGCCGAGGCCTGGACCTGCGCCATGGAGCGCGCCTGGTCCTTGTCGGTACTTGCGCCCAGCAGCTTCCAGAACCGGTTACTCAACCCGCCGGATTTCGAGCCACCGGACTTGGACGCCTTCGAGGTCTTGGAAGTCACAGCCACAGTCATACGGTACGCGGAGCGCCCCTGTTGACCGGCACTGTGTCACGATCTGACGCACTCGATTGGAAGCGCTGGGCTCTGGACGGGATGGGACCTTGTGAACCCTGTGACGCTGTGAACCCTGTGACGCTCGGCCCGTCGATCGACTGGAGTACCGAGTTCTGGCATTCGGCCCTCTGGATCCTCAAGGCGTTCGTCCTCACCGCGCTGTGTCTGGCCGTCATCGTCACCGTCGTCGCGCGTCGCACCGGGTGGGGCCGCCAGTTCGTCCGCATCACCGGCAGGTTCTTCGTCGGGCGCGACAGTGTGCAGGTCTGGCTGGCGCTGGCCGCACTACTGCTCTCGACGATCATCGCGGTCCGGCTGAGCGTGCTGATCAGCTACTACACCAACGATTTGTTCACCGCGCTGCAAATGGCCTTCCAGGGCAACGGTTCCGCGGGGGCCGGTATCGCGCAGTTCTGGGATGCGCTACTCATCTATGTGGTGCTGGCGCTGCTGTTCATGGCGCGCTTCTTCGCCGATCTGTACCTGACCCAGCGTTTCCTGATCCGCTGGCGGCTGTGGCTGACCCGCCACGTGCTCGACGACTGGCTCGAGGGGCACGCGTACTTCCGGGGCCGCTTCGTCCGCGATGGCGTCGGTGCCGTCGCGGACAACCCGGACCAACGGATCCAGGCCGATGTCGACATTGTCACCACCGGGTCGGCGGATCCGAACAACCCCGCCCACGGGTCCAATCACATCCTGTTGTTCGGGGCGATCGAGGCGATGCTGACGGTCGCGTCGTTCGGCGTCATCCTGTGGAGTCTGTCGGGGCCGCTGAACGTGTTCGGTCTGGTGATCCCGCGGGCGCTGTTCTGGACGGTGATCGTCTACGTGCTGGCCGCGACGGTGGTGGCGTTCTGGATCGGGCGGCCGCTGATCCGGTTGAGTTTCGTCAACGAAGTGCGCAATGCCGGTTTCCGGTACGCGATGATCCGGCTCAAGGATGCCGCCGCCGGCGTCGGCCTCTACCGGGGTGAGGCGGCCGAACGCCGCGATCTCGACGACCGGATCTCCGGCGTGATCGGCAACTACCGGAGCTGGCTGCACCGGATGATGTTGTTCCTGGGCTGGAACGTGTCGATGAGCCAGGCCATCAATCCGCTGCCCTATGTCGTACAGGCCCAACGCCTTTTCTCCCAACAGATCTCGTTCGGCGATGTCATGCAGTCGGCCACCGCCTTCGCCGCCATCCACGACGGGCTGTCGTTCTTTCGCACCAGCTACGACGCCTTCGCCGGGTTCCGCGCCGCGCTGATCCGCCTCGACGGACTACTCGATGCCAACCGGCGCGCCCGGGCCATGCCGGGTATCGACTACGCCCCCTCGGCCGATGACGGGGTGCGACTGCGCGGCGTCCGGGTCAACACCCCGGATGGCCGCCAACTCGTCGAGGACCTCGACCTGACCCTGGACCCCGGCGAGTCACTGCTGGTGACCGGACAGTCCGGGGTCGGCAAGACGGTGCTGCTGCAGAGCATCGCGGGTCTCTGGCCGTACACGTCCGGGCATGCGCAGTACCCGGTCGCCAGCATGTTCATCCCGCAGGTGCCGTATCTGCCGCTGGGCACACTACGCACGGTGGTGTCTTATCCGCAGGACCGCAGCGCCTACCCCGATGAAGCGATCCAGCGCGTGCTGCTGAAGGTGGCGTTGCCGCAGCTGGTCCTGCAACTGGGCGATACCCGTGACTGGACCGCCACACTGTCCCCGGGCGAGCAGCAACGCATTGCCTTCGCCCGGATTCTGTTGCAGCGGCCCGCGGTGGTCTGCCTCGACGAATCGACGTCCGCGCTCGACGAGGGCCTGGAGCTGATGCTCTATCAACTCCTGCAGGCCGAGTTGCCCCGGACCACCGTGGTCAGCGTCAGCCATCGACGCACGGTCGAGCAGTTTCACCACAACCGGCTCGAGCTGCTCGGTGCCGGCCGCTGGGCGATCAGCACCCTCCGGCCACCTCTGGACAGGTTCTAGAGGTACCTTGCCCGCATGGAAATGTTCACCACGTCCCTCGACTGGGGCAGTGAGCTCGTCACCTCACTGATCTGGATCGCCAAGGCGTGGGCGATGGCAGCCGTCGGCACCGTGGTGGTGCTGATTCTGCTCGGCAGGTTCACCACCTGGGGCCGCCAGTTCTGGCGCGTCACCGGCGCCTACTTCACCGGCCGCGAATCCGTGAAGGCCTGGTTGTGGCTGGGCGCGATCCTGCTGTCGGTGATCGCCGGCGTCCGGCTCGACGTGCTGTTCAGCTATCAGGGCAACGATATGATGACCGGCGCCCAGGTGGCGGTACAGGGTCTTTCCAGCGGTGACGAGGCCGTCCGGCAATCCGGCGTCGACGGATTCTGGGACGCGCTGTGGATGTTCGCATTCCTGGCCACCATTCACGTCGCCCGGGTCATGCTCGACCTGTTCATGATGCAGCGGTTCATGCTCGCCTGGCGCACCTGGTTGACCGCGCGGCTGGCCGACGACTGGCTGGACGGTAAGGCCTATTACCGCAGTCGATTCATCGATGACACCATCGACAACCCGGATCAGCGCATCCAGGCCGATATCGACATCTTCACCACCAACGTCGGCCCACTGCCCAACACGCCAAACAACACCAGTGGTTCCACCCTGCTGTTCGGCGCCATCTCGGCCATCGTCTCGGTGATTTCCTTCACCGCGATTCTGTGGAACCTCTCCGGCGATCTGGAGATCTTCGGTGTCACGGTGCCGCGGGCGATGTTCCTGATCGCGTTCCTCTACGTGTTCATCGCGACGGTCATCGCCTTCTGGATCGGCCGCCCGATCATCCGACTGAGCTTCGACAACGAGAAGTACAACGCCGCATTCCGGTACGCGTTGGTCCGGTTGCGTGACGCGTCGGAGTCGGTGGCGTTCTACCGCGGTGAGGTCGCCGAGCGGGTGCAGTTGCGCACCCGTTTCGAGCCGATCGTGTCGAACTACCAGCGCTTCATCAACCGGTCCGTCGGCTTCTACGGCTGGAACTTGACGATCAGCCAGATCATCAACCCGCTGCCCTGGGTGATCCAGGCGCCGCGCCTGTTCAGCGGCAACATCCAGCTCGGCGATGTCTCGCAGACGGGTTCGGCGTTCGGACAGATCCAGGATTCGTTGTCGTTCTTCCGCAACTCCTACGACGCGTTCGCCGGGTGGCGCGCCTCGATCATCCGTCTGCACGGACTGGTGATCGCCAATGAGGAAGGCCGCGCACTACCCGAACTGAACGTCGAGCCGTGCGGGAGTTGCCCGGTCGAGCTGATCGATATCGATGTCCACACCCCGGCGGGTGATGTGCTCATCAACGATCTGAACTTTCAGATGTTCCCGGGTGACACCCTGATCATCACCGGCCAGTCCGGCACCGGCAAGACCACCCTGTTGCGCAGCCTGGCCCAGCTGTGGCCGTACACCACAGGCACTTTGCGCTGCCCGGGCGGCACCAACGAGACGATGTTCCTGTCCCAGTTGCCCTATGTCCCACTCGGCGACCTGCGTGCGGTGGTCTCCTATCCCAAGGGCCCCGATGTGCTGACCGACGAAGAGTTGAAGACCGCACTGGACAAGGTGTCCCTGCCGCAGTGCGCCAGACGACTTGCCGAGCTGGCGGATTGGGTCAAGGTGCTCTCCCCCGGTGAGCAACAGCGCATCGCTTTCGCGCGCGTGCTGCTGACCAAACCGCGGGTCGTGTTCTTCGATGAGGCCACCTCGGCGCTCGACGAAGGCCTGGAGTACAGCATGTACGACCTGGTGCGCCGGGAACTTCCGGACACCATCCTGGTCAGCGTGACCCACCGCAGCACCGTCGGTCAGCACCATGAGCGGCATCTGCATCTGCTCGGTGGCGGCCAGTGGATTCTCGGCGACGTCGATGACGATATCGAGAAGACCGGGAAAGACCCGGCACCGCAACCGGATTAGGCCCGCTGC
>JBPPMV010000119.1:0-8758 GCA_051306235.1 Mycobacterium sp.
CGCTGTGCACGCTGATGATGGCGGGCATCCGGGATATCCAGATCATCACGACCGGGCACGATGCGCCCGCATTCCACCGGCTGCTCGGGGACGGCGCCGATCTCGGCATCAACCTGACCTACGCGGTGCAGAACGAACCGAACGGCCTGGCGCAGGCTTTCGTCATCGGTGCCGACCACATCGGCAACGACTCGGTGGCCCTCGTGCTGGGCGACAACATCTTTTACGGCCCGGGTCTGGGCACTGGTCTGCGCAGATTCCAGAATGTCAGCGGCGGAGCCATTTTCGCGTACTGGGTGGCACAACCGGAGGCCTACGGCGTGGTCGAGTTCGACGCCGACGGGCGGGCGCTGTCACTGGAGGAGAAGCCGGCCACCCCGAAATCGCACTATGCGGTACCGGGTCTGTACTTCTACGACAACGATGTCATCGAGATCGCGCGATCGCTGCGCACATCGGCACGCGGCGAGTACGAGATCACCGAGATCAACCAGACCTACCTGAACCAGGGCCGGCTGTCGGTCGAGGTGCTGGCTCGCGGCACGGCATGGCTGGATACCGGAACCTTCGATTCCCTGCTGGACGCAAGCGATTTCGTGCGCACCATCGAGCAACGCGTCGGGTTGAAGATCAGCGCCCCCGAAGAGGTGTCGTGGCGGCTGGGCTTCATCGACGACAATCAACTGGCGGCGCGAGCGCAGGACCTGCTCAAATCGGGTTACGGCTCGTATCTGCTGGAGTTGCTCCAGCGGTAGGCGTCGAGAGCACCGCGGCGATGGCCGTCGTCAACGGCACCGAAAGGGCCAGCGCGATACCGCCGACCGCAGAACGGGCGATCTCGATGGCCACGCTCTCGCTGACCAACACGTCGCCCAAAGACCGGTTGGCCACGCTGAACAACAGCAGCAGCGGCAGCGCGCTACCGGCGTAGGCGAGCACCAGGGTGTATACCGTGCTGGCGATATGGTCGCGCCCCACCCGCATGGCGCCGAAGAAGACCGCCCGCCGCGAGTCGCTGTGCTCGGCGAGTTCGAAGGCGGTGGACGCCTGCGTCACGGTGACATCGTTGAGCACGCCGAGCGAGCCGATGATGAAGCCGGCCAGCAGCAGCCCGGTGATCGACACCCCGCCCAGGTATGTCGCAACGGCGTTGTTCTCCTCCTCGGACAGCCCGGTGAGCTGCGTCAGTTCGATTGCTCCCCAGGACAATACGGTCGCCAGGATCAGCGATGTCAGCGTGCCGAGCAGGGCGGCGCTGGTACGCAGACTCACCCCGTGCGCCAGGTAGAGCACGGCGTAGAGGATCAACGATGCCGCCACCACCGCGACGGGGATGGCATCGGCGCCGTCACGCAGAGCGGGCAGCATGAAGACCACCAGCACCCCGAAGGCGACGATGATGCCGATCAGCGCGCGCAGCCCGCGCCATCCCGCGATCGCGACGACCACCACCGCGAAGGCGGCGGCCAGCGCGGCCAGCGGCCACGCCCGCTCGTAGTCGTAGAACGAATAGGCCGTCGTCCCGGTGGGGTCGACCGCGCGGGTGATGCGGATGTCATCGCCGACGGCCAGCTGTGGTTGGCCGGGTCCGCCGCTGAACTCCAGCAGGGTGTAGGCACCGGCGTTCGGGCCGGAGTCGATGGCGATGAAGAATTGGGTGCAGTGTGCGTCGACGCCCGCTGACGGCGACGGCGGGGCGGTGATCACCACACCCACCGACGGGCCGCCGCACTCAGCTGCGCTGACGGACTGAACGTGCCCGGCCTCGGTGCTGACGCTGCCGCCCGCGGAGCTCTGGAAGGGCAGCGGGATATCGACCTTCTGCTGGCTCGGCCACAACCAGGCCGCGCCGGCCAAGGTCGCCACGCCGATGGCGATGAGCAGCCCGACCACGATCCGGGCCGCCAACGGTCCGAGTGGCGCCGGGCCGCTCAATGAGTGGGAATGCGAGTGTGCCACCGCAACAGCGTAGGCGGCGGCCAGATGGCTACTGCCGGTAGCTCACCAGGAAGTTGCCGAGCCGCTCGATGGCATTGGCCAGGTCGCGCGACCAGGGCAGTGTCACGATACGCAGGTGATCCGGTGTGGGCCAGTTGAATCCGGTGCCCTGGGTGACCAGGATCTTCTCCTGCAGCAGCAGGTCGAGCACCAGCTGCTCGTCATCGCGAATGTCGTAGACCTCTGGGTCGAGCCGGGGGAAGGCGTACAGCGCGCCGGCGGGCTTGACGCAGGAAACCCCGGGGATGTCGTTGAGCTTGGTCCACGCGGTATCGCGCTGCTCGAGCAGCCGGCCGCCGGGCAGGACCAGATCGTCGATGCTCTGATGGCCACCAAGAGCCACCTGAATCGCATACTGGGCAGGCACATTCGGACACAGCCGCATATTGGCGAGCAGGTTGATGCCCTCGATGAAGCTGCTCGCATGCTCCTTGGGTCCGGTGATCACCAGCCACCCCGAGCGGTATCCGGCAACCCGGTACGCCTTGGACAACCCGTTGAACGTGAGCGTGAGCAGATCCGGCGCCAGGGTCGCCAGGCTGATGTGCTTGGCGTCGTCGTAGAGGATCTTGTCGTAGATCTCGTCGGCGAGCAGCAGCAGCTGATGCTTGCGCGCGAGTTCGACCATCTGCTCCAGGATTTCGCGGCTGTACACCGCGCCGGTTGGGTTGTTCGGGTTGATCACGACCAACGCCTTGGTGCGGTCGGTGATCTTGGACTCCAGGTCCGCGATATCGGGATTCCAGCCCTGGGTCTCGTCGCACATGTAGTGCACCGGAGTACCGCCGGCCAGTGCCGTCGACGCCGTCCACAGCGGGTAGTCCGGTGCCGGGATCAGCACCTGGTCACCGTTGTCGAGCAGGGCCTGCAAGGTCATCGTGATGAGCTCGGAGACGCCGTTACCCAGGAAGACGTCGTCGACGTCGAACTTGGGGAAGCCCTCGACGAGTTCGTAGCGGGTGAACACCGCACGGCGGGCCGAGACGATGCCCTTGGAGTCGGAGTATCCCTGTGCGTGCGGTAGAGCGCCGATGATGTCGCGCATGATCACATCGGGGGCCTCGAAACCGAACGGTGCCGGGTTGCCGATGTTGAGCTTGAGAATGCGGTGGCCCTCGGCCTCCAGGCGTGAGGCGTGCTCGTGTACCGGGCCGCGAATCTCGTAGAGGACGTCCTGCAGCTTGGTGGACTGTGCGAACGTCCGCGGCCGCGGCGGGTGGCTGGAATGCCACGTCTTATCGGGCAGCTGGTTGGTACTCACGGGCTAAAGTCTCCCACGGTTCGCAAACTGATTTCCTGGCCGAAGTCACGATTTGACGACGGGCCTATTTAATTGACGTGCATTTGCGGTGCGCATCCGCGGTTTTGCCGGTGAGCGGTGCTACTTTCCGAACCACTATGACGTCGATGACACGTTCGCTGGCTGCGGCATTCGGGATCACAATGGTCGCGGCGATGGCGTTCGCCATTCCCGCTCACGCGGAGCCACCGTTGCTCAACGGCGCCTACTCCGGCGCCGAGGGTGACCCCGAGAATGTCTGGCGCATCGCCAGCACCTGCGGGCCTGCCGGGTGCGCGGGCACCGTGTCCAGTAACCAGGGCTGGACCAGTCCGATGACGCTGAGCAATGGCGTCTGGTACTTCTCGGTGACCAAACCCGACGGATTCATCTGCGCGGACGGCAGCTTTCAACCGGCGATCATTTCGATGGAGGTCGACCCGGCAACGCTGCGCGGCATCTTGTCCGCCGATTCCAATGGCGCCTGTCCGGGCGGTATCACCAGCGCGACGCCATTTGCCTTGCGATCTGTGGAGCCGCAGCCGTAATCCTTCCGGGTGCGGCTCCACAAATCGCTGAGGTTTAGCGCTTGCCGGGGCGGCGTGCACCCTTCGCGATGCCGAGCCCCTTCACCGGAGCCTCGTCACCCACGACGCGGTCCTCACCGGCGCTCGAACCGTTCGACGACGGCTCAGCGGGCTCGGCCGCGGGTGCCTCGTCGACGGGTTCGGGCTCTGGTTCGGACTCGGGTTCGGCTGCCGCCGGGGCCTCCTCGGGGGCAGCTTCCGCGGGGGCGGCAGGTGCGGCGGCCTTGGGGGCCGCTTTCTTGGCGCCCGGTCGGCGTGCACCGGCCGCGATACCCAGACCCACCACCGGCGGTTCGGGCTTGGCCGGCTCGGCGGGCTCCGCTGCGGGTGCCTCGGCGGCCGGGGCCTCCTCGACAGCCTCTTCAGCAGCGGGCGCCGGAGCGGCAGGTGCGGCCGCGGCGGGCGCGGCTTTCTTGGCACCCGGACGACGTGCGCCCGAGGCGATACCCAGGCCCTTGACCTCGGGTTCGGGCTTCGCCGGTGCGGACTCGGCAGCAGGAGCCTCAGCAGCAGGTGCCTCGGCGGCCGGGGCTTCAGCTGGGGCGGCTGCGGCCGGTGCGGCCTTCTTGGCGCCGGGACGCTTTGCCCCCGTTGCCAATCCGAGCCCCTTGACCGGTGCCGCGGGAGCCTCAGCCTCAGCCTCAGCGGCCGGAGCCTCGGCAGCAGGCGCGGCGGCGGCGGCGGGCGCAGCCTTCTTGGCACCGGGACGCTTGGCGCCCCCGGCCAATCCGAGTCCCTTGACCGGAGCAGCAGGAGCCTCGGCGGCCGGCGCCTCAGCGGCCGCAGGAGCGGCGGCCTTCTTGGCACCGGGGCGTTTGGCGCCCCCGGCCAGTCCCAGACCGGTGACCGGAGCGGCGGCAGCTGCCGGAGTGGCAGCCGTCTCGACCGCTTCCTCCTCGACCTCTTCGACGACGGGAGCAGCGGCTTCTGCCTCGGCCTCGGCGGCGGCGCGTGCCTCGGCGCGGGCTGCGGAAGCTGCTGCGGCGGTGCCCTTTTCGGGCAGCGTGTACAGGCCGGTCTCCAGCGAGTTCAGCAGCAGCTGAGCGACGTCGAGCACCTCGACCTTCTCGATATCCCGGGTGGCGGAGACATCGTCGACACCGTCGGTGATCATCACGCGGCAGAACGGGCAGCCGGTCGCGATGGCCGAGGCACCGGTATCGATGGCCTCCTCGGTGCGCTCGGTGTTGACACGCTTACCGATGTGCTCTTCCATCCACATCCGGGCACCACCCGCGCCACAGCACAGGCCGCGGTCCGCGTGTCGGGGCATCTCGGTGAGCTTCGCGCCGGCGGCGCCGACGAGCTCACGTGGTGCCTCGTACTCCTTGTTGTGCCGGCCCAGGAAACACGGGTCGTGATAGGTGACTTCCTGATCCACCGAGTTCACCGGGATGAGCCGCTTGTCGCGGACCAGCCGGTTGAGCAGCTGGGTGTGGTGCACCACGGTGTAATCCGAGCCCAGCTGCGGGTATTCGCGATTGATCGTGTTGTAGCAGTGCGGGCAGGTCACCACGACCTTGCGGTTGGACGTCTCGACACCCTCGAACAACTCGTTGATGGTCTCGACGTTCTGCGCGGCCAACTGCTGGAACAGGAACTCGTTGCCGGCACGCCGGGCCGAGTCACCGGTGCAGGTTTCGCCGGTGCCAAGCACCAGGAATTTCACCCCGGCGGTGGACAGCAGTTCGGCGACGGCCTTGGTGGTCTTCTTGGCGCGGTCCTCGTAGGCGCCGGCGCAGCCGACCCAGAACAGGTACTCGAAACCTTCGAAGGAGTCCACATCCTGGCCGTAGACGGGGACGTCGAACTCGACCTCGTCGATCCAGTTGGTGCGGTCCTTGGCGTTCTGGCCCCAGGGGTTGCCCTTGTTCTCCAGGTTCTTGAACAGCACGCCGAGCTCGCCGGGGAACTCGGATTCGACCATCACCTGGTAGCGGCGCATGTCGACGATGTGGTCGATGTGCTCGATGTCCACCGGGCACTGCTCGACGCAGGCACCGCAGTTGGTGCACGACCACAGCACGTCGGGGTCGATGACGCCACCCTGTTCGAGGGTGCCGACCAGCGGGCGGGTCGCCTGCAGCGGGGAATCGGCGGGGATGCGCTCGAAACCGGACTCCGGGACGTGGTCGTGCGAGTGCTTCTCGTCGTGCTTCTCGCCCATCACCTGTGCGCCGACGCCACCCTCGGGGGTGTTCTCCAGCGGCGTCTCTTTGCCGTCGAGGAAGTACGGCGCCTTGGCGAACATGTGGTCGCGCAGGTTCATGATCACGAGCTTGGGAGACAGCGGCTTACCGGTGTTCCAGGCCGGGCACTGGGACTGGCAGCGACCGCACTCGGTGCAGGTGGTGAAGTCGAGGTAGCCCTTCCAACTGAAGTCCTCGATCTTTCCGCGGCCGAACACCGCGTCCTCGGCAGGATCGTCGAAATCGATCGGCTCGCCCTTGTGCTCCATGGGCAGCAGCGGGCCGAGGCCGTCGGGCAGGCGCTTGAAGGTGACGTTGATGGGAGCCAGGCCGATGTGCAGGTGCTTGGAGTGCAGCACGATCAGCAGGAACACCAGCATGACGCCGATGTGGCCCATCAGGGCGAGGGTCTCGATCCACATGTTGGCGGTGGCGCCCAGCGGTGCCAGCAGCCACGCCATACCGTCGGAGAGGAACGCTCCGGACTGGTAGGGGAACTCCTCACCGAGCACATTGACGGCCGCGCCGCGGAACAACACGTAGGTCGCGATGACCAGGAAGATCATGAAGAGGATCTCCCACGCGCCGCCGGTGTGGGAACCGTAGAACCGCGATTCGCGGCCGATCTTCTTGGGCTCGCGGGTCAGGCGGATGATCGCGAAGGTTCCGATGCCGAGCAGCACCATGAGGGCGAAGAAGTCCTGCAGGAAGCCGAGCACGGGCCAGCGGCCGACGAACGGGATGTGGAATTCCGGGTCGAACAGCACGCCGAAGGCCTCGACGTAAACCGATCCGAGGACGAAGAAGCCCCACATGGTGAAGAAGTGCGCAATACCGGGGATCGACCACTTCAGGAGCTTCGACTGGGCGAAGACCTCCTTGTTCTGGTTCAGGAAGCGCTTGACCAGATCGTTCTTGCGGCCGCGTTCGTCACCGACCTTCTGGCCGGAGCTGATCAGCTTCGTCAGCCACAGCACGCGCTTGGCGGCGAACACCAAGACGACAGCGGTCATCAGCATTGCGAGGACCAACCTGCTCACTTCGAGCGTGTGCTGCACCGCGTGCCTCCCCGAGGTTTAAGTTACTGGACGGTAACTTGAGTATAGTTACTCACCGGTAACTTAGGCTATTTGCCTGCTCATAGTTACATCCCCGTTTGTGATACCGCTAGCAAGGCTGTCCTAACTCACTAGTTGGTAGCCTCGGGCGCCCCGCGTTCGGGGGTCAGGCCGGGGTGTCGATCAGAGCGCGCAGCATCGACAGCATCTCCGAGCGGGACTCCGCTCCCAACCGGCGCCGTATGCGTGCCACATGGTGCTCGACGGTCTTGGCGGAGATGAACAGCTGGCTGCCGATATCGCGGTAGGGCATGCCGAGCAACAGCAGTTCGGCGACCTCCCGCTCGCGGTCGGACAGCCGTGATGACGGAGCCGCCGCGGGGCGCGGGGCGGCACCTGCCGCTCGGGGCGCATCGCCGAGGACTTCGGGAGCATCGGGGGCATCGGGGGCATCGGCGGTGGTGACCTTGAGGTCCCGCGCGAGTTGCAGCATCGCCTGTGAAACCCGGGGATCGGACGTCTGCAACGCGGCCTGGCTGGCCAGCCGGGTCGCATCCCAGGTGAGTCCGAACTGCGCGAGCGCACGAGCCGCCAGCGTCACCTCGTCGACGTCGACCTGATTGGCCAGCACCCGCAACCAGGACCGGCCGGCGGTCGCCAACGCCCGCGCGTAGGCGCTGTCGGCGGCTGCCGCCGTGAGCGCCTGACCGTGCGGCGCCACCGCGTCCGGTGAATTGGCCAGAATCCCGGCGTGCACTCCGGCCCAGTGCAGGGGCACCGACCACAGTGGCGGGTGACCGAGGGCGTCGAGCAGGTGCAGTGCCTCATCGACGTGGTGCTGCAGACGATCCACCAGACGCAGCCGCGCCGCCGCGACCCAGAGTTCCCCCAGCGGCAGCAGGGAGTAGAGGTCCATCGAGTACTCGGCGAGCACCTCCATGCCCGCATACCAGTGCCGCTGCATGGCACCGCTGTCCCCGGCGCGTCGCGCGATCGCGGTGCTCAGCGCAGCCGACCACAGTGCATCGCGGCGGTGCAGCGCCGCCGAACCGACGGCCGCGACATCACCGGCGGCGCGGTTCAGCTGTCCGTCGAGCATGTGGGTCCAGCCCAGCAGCAGCCGGTGCCGGTGCGCGGTGAACACCTCGCCGTGCCCGGCGCGCCCGATGATGCTGCGGGCACGCACCGGGTCGCCGCCGTGCAGTGCGACCAGGGTGACCAGCGCGGCGGGGCTGTCCGGCGCCACCCGGGTCGACGACCATTCCGCGGTGATCGCCTGGCTCAGCCTGCCGATCGCGGTGGGGAACGGACGGTTCAGGGTGTCCAGTAATCCGTCGGCCAGACTGCGCGCCGCCCTCGCCGTCGAGGTCGGCGGGCCGGTGTCGGGCATCTCGAGTGCGGCCCGGGCGGTTGCGACGTCCCCGGTGGCGATGGCCACCACGGCAGCAGCGGAGCCGACGAACGCGTCCGGGTACGGACCGAGCCAACGGAACAGATCGGTGGCGGACGCCGCGCCGCCGTCGTGCATGGCCACACTCGCCGCGATCCGCACCGCCGCGGCGCGCTGCGCCGGGTCGGTGGAGCCGAGCAGTTCATCGGCCAGCCGGGCAGCGGTCGTGCAGTCACCGGTCAGGGCCAGCGCATCCC
>JBPPMV010000120.1:0-4773 GCA_051306235.1 Mycobacterium sp.
CGGGCCAGCGTGGTGCCCAGCGCCGGACCCACACCACTGATGACGACAACCTTGTCCTGCAACAAACCCGCCATGGTCAACCCACCATTCTTTCGCCGATCAGTTTCTGGCGCAGTGCGATTCGCTGCCGCCAGCCCTCATCCGAGATCTTGTTCGATTCGTAGTACGGCAACACGTCGGGAACCTGGGCCACATCGACGACCTGCAATGTCGGGCCGTCGGCCTCGGTCAGCTCACGCGAAACCCGCTGCCAGCGGAACTGCAGGTAGCCCTTGCCGTGTCCGAGGGTCTCGCACCAGTTTGCCACGCCAGGGTTGGCGTCGGACACCACGATGCGGATCTTGCCGTCCGGATCTGCCTGTGCCTGAGTGCCGTTCAGCGATGTCTGATGGTTGATGTAGTCGAGCGAGATGTACCAGAGGCTGCCGAGCTGGAAGCCGAGATAGGGCGCGTCGCTGACCGGCAGGGTGATGACGATCGCCTGCTGCGCCGACAGATCGAAATGTCCGACCGAGGAGTACTGGGTGGCCAGTCCACCCGGCGTCAGACGCGGCGCGGTCAGGGTATTGACCGGCAGGTTGTCGTAGAACCATTTGGGAAACTGCAGCCAGGTCTTGACCCGCTGCACCAGTTGCTTACCCGCGACCGCGTACCGCTTGTCGATCAGCTCCTTGGTGAGAGCCGGCGGGGAGGTGCCCTCGGTGTCGGCCCGCGCGATCGCGAAGGTGCCGCGCTGCGCCGACCAGTCGTTGTAGACCTCGCGAATCACCAACTGGGCGGGCTTGTCCGGGCTGAACCGCCATTCGAACGTGCCGTCGGCGGCGATATCGAGTTTGCGGTCGTCGAAGGCGGTCTCGCTGTCGGGCACCGCCTCATCGGTGTACTCGCCCCCGATCAACTGGAAGCTGACATCGGTGGTGGTGCCGCGGCGGCCGGTCACCACGTATTCGTGGCCGGGCTGCACGCGGGTGCCGAAGTACATGGTGTCGGGGTTGTCCAGACCCATCTTGGTGAAGGGTCCGGTGCCCTCGTGCAGGAAGGGATGGTCGCGGTCGTAGTCGAAGGCGACATGCGTGCAGGCGGCGATGCACCCGGCCAGGTACTGCAGACCTTCCAGGAGATCCGCCTCGGACTCGATGAAGGGCGCTTCGATGACCAGACGCTCGGCCTCGGCGATGGCTTCCACCAACGGCTGTGAATACATCGGCTTCCATTCTCTCGGTCCAATATTGAACCGAAGTGGTAGAGTTTCCGATCTGAGACTAGAACGCGTTCTAATTCGCGTCAATGTTGGACCCACGGTTGGACCCATGGTCGGCCCCATGGTTCGACCCATGCCGAGAGGTGTGCTGTGACCGATCCCGAGCCGCCCGGCCGCGCATCCCCGCCGACCGCGCGCGTCATCGCCGTGCTGGAATTTCTCGCCCGCCATCCCCATGACCGGTTCGGGCTCTCCGAGCTGGCCCGTCGGGTCGAGCTGAGCAAGCCGACCTGCCTGGGCATCCTCGGCGCCCTGACCGACGCCGGTTATCTGGTACGGGATGCCGGCGACACCGGCCGCGACAAGACCTACCGGCTGGGCCCCGCGCTGATCACCCTCGGCCATATCGCCCAGGAAGCGCTGCGGGTCAGCCCATCGGCCCGCGACGAACTGCGCCGGCTGTCGGAGACCTTCACCGCCACCGCCGCGCTGTCGGGCATCGTCGATGACCGCATCACGCTGCTCGAGCTGGTGGCACCCCCCGGTGCGCCCGTCACGGTACGGGTGGGACAGAGCTATCCGTTTGCGCCGCCGGTGGGGCTCATGTTCGTGCTCTGGGACGAGCGCGCGGTCCGTGACTGGCTGCGCAAGGAACCGACGATCCCGCTGCGCACCGACACCGAACGCTTCGAACGGGTGATCGCCGAATGCCGCAGCGCAGGCTATCTGGTCGAGCGGCTGACCCCCGGAGGGCGCCGGTTGTATGCACTGATGGCCGGCATGTCGAACACGCTGCCCGACGAATTACGGGCCCTGCTGGGTGAATTGGTCTCCGATATCGGTGAGCGGGTCTATCTGCGTGGCGAGGACGGCCCCGACGGCCGCCACGACATCAGCGTCATCGCCGCACCGGTATACGACCACCACCAGCGCCAGGTCATGGTGGTCTCGCTGCAGATCGGGCACGCACTCACCGATGCCGAGATCAGCTCACGGGCAGAGGGACTGCTGGTGACCGCGGACGCGCTCACCGCTCAGCTGGGCGGCTCCAAGCCTGCGTGATCACGCGCCCCCGGCGAGCGTGTGGGCGACCAGCGCGTTGGCGTGACCATGCCCGAAGCCGTACTCGGATTTGAGCATTCCGACCAGCTCCATGTGTTTCGTCAGCTCCGAGGCGCGGATCAGTTGCTGCCATTCCGCGATCGGCCTGCCGTACTTCTTCTCGATCGAGGGGAAATAACTCGCGGGCCCCTTCACGACGTCAGCCATCGTCCTACTCCTTCATCCGGTGCGTGGTCCCAGTACAGACCGGCCCGGCGACGCGGACTCATCGCGGACGGATCAACTGGTACTGGCGAGTGCAAACGGCAGCACATCGGCCGCACCCGCCGCGCGCACCGCACGGGCCGCCATCGTCAGCGTCCAGCCTGTGTCCGTCATATCGTCCACCAGCAGCACGACATCCCCGTCGATCGCCGCTGGCGCCTCCCACGCGCCGGTCAGCGCGGCGACGCGGTACGCGGAGTTCGCCGCGGCCACCGGCCGGTGCTCCGGCGAATACTGAAGAAAGCCAATGTTGTTCAGTCTGCCCACCTCGGCCAGCCGCGCGGCCAGCGTCCGGATCAGGATTGGGTGGCTGACCGAATCGAGCGCCAGCACTGCCGTCGGCCGTTGCGTCCAGCCCCACGACTTCAGCACGGCGATGGCCGCGGTGATCACCTCGTCGGGCACCTCGGCATCGGGGCCGTCGAGCAGCTTGCGCAACCGCGCGCCCCAGCCCAGATCGGTCAGCCGGCCGATGACGCGGCCCGGCGCGGGTCCGTCGTTGATCCGCCCGGAGAGGTCGATCCCGAGCCTGCTCAACCCGGTGGGCCACTGTTTGCGCGGCGCGAGCTCGACACCGGGGCGCATCAGTTGTTCACGCGTCGCCTCGGCCGCGCCGGCATCCACCTCGGCGCGGTACCGCGAGCCTGCGCAATTGTCGCACCGCCCACACGGTTGCGGACCCAATTCGGGATCGTCGAGTTGCTTGCGCAGGAACGACATCCGGCAATCGGACGTGCTCTGGTAATCGAGCATGGCCTGCTGCTCGCGTTTGCGCGCCTCATCGAGATGCCGGTACCGCGGTTCGTCGTACTCCCACTGCTGACCGGTTCCGATCCAGCCGCCCTTCACCCGGCGCACCGCCCCGTCGACATCGAGCACCTTGAGCACCATTTCGAGCCGCGACCGGTTCAGGTCCACCAGTGGTTCCAATGCCGCGGTGGACAGCGCCCGGTCCGGCTCCAGTGCGTCGATCACATGGCGCACCATGGATTCCGACGGGAAGGCCACCGACGCGAAGTAGCGCCACACATCGGCGTCCTCGCGGCCGGGCAGCAAGATCACCTCCGCGCTGTCGGTCGAGCGGCCGGCGCGCCCGACCTGCTGGTAGTACGCGATCGGTGACGACGGGGCGCCCAGATGCACAACGAAACCGAGGTCCGGTTTGTCGAAACCCATGCCCAGCGCCGAGGTGGCGATCAGCGCCTTGACCCGGTTCTCGATCAGGTCGTTCTCGAGCTGCTCGCGTTCGGCAGTCTCGGTGGACCCGGTGTAGGCCGCGACGGTATGCCCCTGGTCGCGCAGCAGGGTCGCGATATCGTTCGCTTGGGCGACCGTCAGCGTGTAGACAATGCCCGAGCCGGGCAGCGAATCGATATGCGCGGCAAGCCATGCCGCCCGCTGTGCGGGTCCGCCGGCCTGAACCACCGACAATCGCAGCGACTCCCGGTCCAGCCCGCCGCGCAGCACCAGGGTGTCCTGACCACCGACCCCCAACTGCGAGGCGACATCGGCCACCACCCGGTCATTGGCGGTCGCCGTGGTGGCCAGCACCGGGACATCGGTGCCGAGTTCGGCGATCAGGGTGCGGATGCGCCGGTAATCGGGGCGGAAGTCGTGGCCCCAGTCGGAGACGCAGTGCGCCTCGTCGACCACCACCAGACCCGCATCGGCGGCTAACGCGGGGAGCACGGCATCCCGAAAGTCCGGATTGTTCAAGCGTTCCGGACTGACGAGCAGGACGTCGAGTTCCCCGTCGTTGACCCGCTGGTGCACCGTGTCCCACTCGGTGACATTGCTGGAGTTGATCGTTGCGGCCTTCACACCCGCCCGCTCGGCTGCCGCCACCTGGTTGCGCATCAGCGCGAGCAGCGGGGACACGATCACGGTCGGGCCGCGGCCCTCGGCGCGCAACAGCTTGGCGGCGATGAAGTACACCGCAGACTTCCCCCAGCCGGTGCGCTGTACCACCAGGGCCCGCTTGCGCTGCACCACCAGCGCCTCGATCGCGATCCACTGGTCATCGCGCAACACCGCCTGAGGTCCGGCGAGCTGCTCCAGGATTGCTTGCGCGTCAGCCCGTGTTGCCATGGCCCCATCGTGCCCGGTCGGACCGACAGCCACGAAAGTGGCAGAATCTGCCAAGCGCCTTGCTTAACGGCCTCGGTCGCCGCCGCGCTGTGGTACAGCTAACCCATGGGCAACGGGGGAGCTGTCGGTCGGGTCGGTGCTTTGGCGGTGGCGTTGGG
>JBPPMV010000121.1:0-11632 GCA_051306235.1 Mycobacterium sp.
GCGAAGGGTGCGATGCGTTTGTCGGCGAAGGCAGCAGCCGTCTCGGTGATGACGCGCTCGTCGTCATCCAAATCGAACATCGGCGTCTACTTCATGGTGGGGATGGAGAACTCGGCTCCATCTTTGATGCCCGACGGCCAGCGCTGCGTGACGGTCTTGGTCTTGGTGTAGAACTGGATCGAGGCGGGTCCGTGCTGGTTGAGGTCGCCGAAGCCGGACCGTTTCCAGCCGCCGAAGGTGTGGTAGGCGACCGGGACCGGGATCGGCACGTTCACGCCGACCATGCCGACCTGGACCCGGGACACGAAGTCGCGGGCGGCATCGCCGTCGCGGGTGAAGATGGCCACACCGTTGCCGTACTCGTGCTTGGTGGGCAACTCCAGGGCTGCCTCGTAATCCTCGGCGCGCACGATGCACAGGACGGGGCCGAAGATCTCGTCGGTATAGATGGACATGTCGGTGGTGACGTGATCGAACAAGGTGGGCCCGATGAAGTAGCCGCCTTCGAGGCTCTGGTCATCGAAGGTCAGTTCGTCGGTGGTGCGTTCGCGGCCGTCGACCACGATTTCGGCGCCGGCCTCCACGCCCTGGCCGATGTAATCGCGGACCCGTTCCAGGGCCGCGCCGGTGACCAGTGGTCCGTAATCGGCCTTGGGGTCCAGGCTGTGCCCGACGCGTAGTTGGTTGACGCGCTCGACGAGCTTGGCGCGCAAGCGGTTTGCGGTTTCCTCACCGACGGGTACCGCGACACTGATGGCCATGCAGCGCTCACCGGCGCTGCCGTAGCCGGCGCCGATCAGGGCGTCGACGGCCTGATCTAGGTCGGCGTCGGGCAGCACGATCATGTGGTTCTTGGCGCCACCGAAGCACTGCGAACGCTTCCCGTGCGCAGCGGCGGTGGAGTAGATGTACTGCGCGATATCGGAGCTGCCGACGAATCCGACGGCCTGGATGTCGGGGTGGGTGAGGATGGCGTCGACGGCCTCCTTATCGCCCTGCACGACCTGGAACACGCCCGGGGGCAGCCCGGCCTCGATGAACAGCTCAGCCAGCCGCAACGGGACCGAGGGATCGCGCTCGGAGGGTTTGAGGATGAAGGCGTTTCCGCACGCCAGGGCGGGCCCGGCCTTCCATAGCGGGATCATGGCCGGGAAGTTGAACGGGGTGATGCCGGCGACGACGCCGAGCGGCTGGCGCAGCGAGTACACGTCGATACCGGTGCCAGCACCCTCGGTGTACTCACCCTTGAGCAGGTGCGGGATACCGATCGCGAACTCGATGACCTCGATACCGCGCTGGATGTCGCCCAGGGAGTCGGGCACGGTCTTGCCGTGTTCGATGGACAGCAGTTCGGCGAGCTCGTTGGCGTTCTGGTTGACCAGGTCGACGAACTTCATGAAGACGCGGGCGCGTCGCTGCGGGTTGAACCCGGCCCATACCTTCTGGGCCTCGACCGCGTTGGCGACGGCGGTCTCGACATCGGCGACCGAGGCCAGCAGCACCTGGGCCTGGACCTGGCCGGTGCTCGGGTTGAGCACATCGGCGGTGCGGGTGGATGCGAGGGTGCTGCGCTCGCCGTTGATGAAGTGCGGAATCTGTGTGGTCATGACGTCCGTCCCAAGGGGTGTGCAGAGTTCAGGAGCTCGGTGCAGGGCCGAGATACTTGCATATCCTAGTAATTGGGCCGGAGGTTTGGCAAGGACTGTCTCAGCGGCAGGCGTGACTCGCCGCTCGCTGGTCCAACAATGGTGTCCAGACGTGCTCGCCCGTTGCGTTCGCCGCGACCCGCGCGGCCTGCAGCGTTCTGTGCGCCGTCGGGGGATCTTGGTGCAGGAGTTCGGCGTCGGAGATCAAGGCAAGGTACAACGGGCGGAAGATCCGGGTGCCGTCCTGACAGTGGTTGTCCAGCGCCGCTCGCATATCAGCCACGGTGTCCGCTTCGTCGCCGTCGAGTGCGCGTGCCCACCGCCCGATGATGTGCGCGGACGCGCCGAGTTGCTGCAGTCCTGTGGCGTCGAGTTCGGCGGCCAGCACGGCGGCCCGTGCACCGACGTCGTCGACGACCCCGGTCATCGGAGCCAATTGGATCTCACTGGTCGCCACGATCGCTGTGCCGAAGGTGTCATTGCGCTCGCGTCCGAGCGCCAGTCCCTCGGCGATCGACGCCATTGCGGCACTCTCGTCACCAGCCAAACCATGGGCCCACGCGGCGAGAGCGTGACCTCGGACATCGAACGCGAGCAGTGCGCCGACCCGGCGCCAATCCGGCGGCGGGAGCTTCTCGCACAGTATCGAGGTCTCGGTCAGGCAGGCGTCGAGGTCACCGGCCATGAAAGCGGCCAGTGCACGTAGGTAGTGCCCTGCAGACCCGGCGACGGCATCGCCGGTGACGCGGTGCGAAGCGACAAGCCCGTCAGCGAGTGCCGCGGACTCGCGGTAGCGTCCTGCGCCGGCCCGGGCCAGAGCCTGCAACGCCACACTTGCAGTGAAGTCTCCTGTGCGATAACCGATGTCGAATGCCCGACGCAGCGCGTCGTTGACTGCGTCCGACGTCTGACCGTCGATTACGGCGTGCGCTGTGGCGCGGTGCAACCACAGCGTGGACTCCCGCGCCGCGCGGTCGGCGCCGACAGGTAATCGGGTACAGACGTCCAGGCCGCGTTCGGCCAGCAGCAGACTGTCCCGGTAGGCTCCGGGCCCGGCGTTGCGAGGATGGCGGCCTCGATGACGTCGAGCGCGACGATCGCATCTAGCTGGTGACCAGCCCGCCAGGCGTGATCGGCCGCGTCGGTCAACTCATCTGGTGTCTGCGCGCTAGCGGCGTAGGACAACGCGATGGCTGCGTGGCGGCGCGCCTTATCGGTGCCGGCGGTCTGAGCCGACATGGCGTCGCGCACGATGCCGTGCGCGAATCGGTACCAGCCCGGTCGGTCGTCCTGTGCGACCAGCATCCCCGCGCCGACTGCGGATTCCAGGGCCACCGCCACATCCTTGATGCCGCTGGCCGCGCTCAGTCGTTCTGTGCTGAAAGCGATTCCAATCATCGCGGCCGAGGCCAGTGCGGATCGGGTGTCCTCCGGCAGCGCGGCTGTTCGCCGGCGGACCAATCCCACGACGGCCGCGGGGACGCGGTCGGGCGGAATGTCGGTGGTGGTTGCGTCCAACGCGTCACCATCGTGCAGGAATCGGACCAGTTCATGGATGTAGAACGGGTTTCCGCCGGTGCGCTCCAGCAACGCGGAGATGAACCGAACTGTCACCACCGTGCCCGTGATCCGGTGCACCAGGTCGCGCGCCGCATCGGCGTCGAGGCCGCGAATGAGAAACGTGGACACATCGGTGCGCGCGAAGATCCGCTGGAACTCGTCGGTCTCCTCTGGTCCGTCCTGACGGGCGTGTTGCCAGGTGATGACCAAGTGCAGGGGATGCCGAGGCAGGGCGGTGGCGATGACATCCAGGACGGCGAGCGTCATGGCATCGGCACGGTGCAGATCGTCGAGCACGATGACGGTCGGCGTGGTCACGGCGGCCAACACCGCTTCGGCCGTGTCGATCACGGCCCGATCATCACCGAGGGTCGGGGTGTCCGCGGTGAGGGCATCGAGGGAGCGCAGCACCCGGGTCCAGGTCCACAACGCCGGTGCGGCGATCCCGGTGGGATGCCCCGCCCACGCCGTCGTCATGCCCAGCTCGGCGGCCAGATCCACTGCGGCCGAGGCCAGCGTGGTCTTGCCGACGCCACTCTCGCCGGTCAGCACGGTCATGCCGCCGCGGCCGCGGCCCGCGACGTCCACCATGGCCCGTCGCAGGCGGTCCAGTTCGCGCCGGCGGCCCACCGGCGCCTGGATAGGGGTCGCCGGGTTGTCGGGTACCGGTACTGGGGTCCGTTCGCCGGGCGCCTCGTCCCGAATCTGCTGAGCGATCCGGCGTAACGCAGCGCTGGGTGCCACGCCCAGTTCGAGCTGAAGCAATGCGCACATCCGGTCGTAGTGGCGCAATGCCTCGGCCCGTCGCCCGCAGCGGTGCAAAGCCACCATGAGGTGGCCCCACAGCGATTCGCGCAGCGGGTTCGACGCCACAGCTGCGGTCAGCCCATCCACCAATTCTGCTGCGCCGCCGCGTAACAACGCGGATGCGTAGCGGATGTCATCGGCGTCGGCACGCACCCCCTGGAGTCGGTGAACCTCGACCCCGGCGTAGGAGAAGCCGGCGACATCGGCCAGCGGTTGTCCACGCCACAGCGTGACCGCCTGAGCCATCGTGGCCTCGGCGGCATCGGGCCGTCCGTCCTTCGCCAGGCGGCGACCCGCCTCCACCAACTGCTCGAACTCGGCACTGTCCAACCGGTCCTCACCCAGCACCAGGCGGTACCCGCGGCCCGCCGTGATCAGCCGCGGGTTGTCGTCGACGGCGAGGACACGGCGCAGGTTAGCGACGTAGGACCGCAGGGATGAGAGGGGCTTGGGCGGGGGATCATCGTCCCAGACCCGGTAAACGATGGTGTCCACCTCGACGACGCGATCGGCGTCGACGAGCAATCCCGTCAGCACCGCCCGCTGGCGCAGCCCTCCGAGAGCAAGTGGTTCGCCCTGCCGAAGTGCGGCAACGGGACCGAGCAGGCGGTACTCGAGCAATCCGTCCCCCCTCGACCAAATCTCGCCGATCATCTCAGACATCGGGTGACCGCGCGTCCAATCGATTTCCAATGGCTCCCGGTTACCGTCGCGCCCGCGATCCGACGACGACGGGAGACGATATGGCAAAGCCGAACAACGGGCGATTTCTGGTGGCCGCCGCGGCGGTGACGGGTGCGGTGCTGACCGGATGCGGTTCCGGCGAGACGGCTCCGGCGACACCGTCGTCATCGGGAGCGGCACAGACTTCACAGGCGGAATCGTCTGCGGCGCCGGACACCGCGACCAGCGCCGCGGCGCCGGCGTCGAGCGTGGACTACACAGTCGCCGACTACCTGCGTGACAACGGCATCACCCAGACGCCGGTCGTTCGTGGCGATGCCGGCGCACCCGATATCAACCTGCCGATGCCGGCGGGTTGGCGCGATGTCGGCGCGGACACTCCCGAGGATGCCTGGGGTGCGATCGTTCTGGATGATCCGGCCGTCGTCGACCCACCGGCGATCATCGCGCGGGTCGCCAAGCTGACCGGCAACGTCGATGCCGCGAAGATCCTCGAACTGGCTCCCAACGCGGTGCGCAAGCAGCCCGGATTCCAGGGGTCCGCGGGGACTCCGTCCCAGCTCGCCGGGTTCGACGCGGCGCAGATCGCCGGCACCGTGCAGACGGACGGCACCGCGATGTTCGTCGCGCGCAAGACGGTGGTGATCCCGGGTGCGGACGCGGTGTACCTGCTGGCCCTCGATGCCCAGGGCACACCCGAACAGGAACCTGCGCTGTCCGAGGCGATGTCGGTGATCGACGCCGAAACCACGATCGAGCCCTGAGCGGGCCGCTGCCGGTCAGGGGCGAGCGCGTAACTGCTGGACAAACGTGCGAGCGTGCGTGCCGTCGGGATTTGGGACGGCATGTCGGGCTCAGACACGCACGCTCGCGGAAAAGGGTGGGGGCCTATCGGGCTACCCCTTGAGGCCCAGCGGGCCCGCCAGCTCGGTCAGCGTCGGGATGAGCTTGTCCCAGCCGCCCAGCACCTGGATCGCCACGTGATCGGCGCCCGCTTCCAGATGCTGGTGCAGCCGCGCCGCAACGGTATTCGCATCACCGTGCGCCACGACCGCATCGATCAACCGATCGCTGCCCGGCTTGGCCATATCGTCCTCGGTGAATCCGAGCCGACGCCAGTTGTTCAGGTAGTTGCTCAGGTTCAGGTAGAAGTCGACCGCACCGCGACCGACCTCGCGGGCCTCGTCCACATCGGTGCTGAGCACCACCTTGTGCTCGGGTGCCAGATACACGGTGTTGCCGATCAGGTTGTGCGCCTGGCCGGTGTGCTGGGGTGTGGTCAGGTACGGGTGCGCGCCCGCACTGCGCGCTGCGGCGAGCTTGAGCACCTTGGGCCCGAGGGCGGCGATCACCCGCCGACTCGTCGGCACCTTCTGCGCGTCGAGCGAATCGAGGTATTCGACGAGCACGTCATAGGGCTTGCGGTACTCCTCGGTGTGCTCGGGGTGGCCGATGCCGATCCCGAGCAGGAACCGGCCGGGGTAGGCCTTCTCCACCCGGTGGTAGGCCTCGGCGACCTCCTCGGCGTCGGCGGTCCACACATTGATGATGCCGGTGGCCACCTGCAGGTTCTCGGTGGCTTCCAGGAGCGGTTCGACGTAGTTGAGATCGCCCTTCGGAGACCCGCCGATCCATAACGCGCCGTAGCCGAGCTTCTCGATCTCGGCGACCTGCTCGACCTTGGGCACGCCGAACGTCCATACGCCGTAGCGGCCGAGGTCGGGTTTGAGGGATACGGCGTCAGTCATGTGTGTCCTTAAGTCCGAGTTCGGTCACTGCAGCCCGAGCGGCCCAGCCAGTGCAGCCAGCGCAGGCACCAGCTTGTCAGTACCCGTCAACACCTGAACGGGAACATGGTCCGCCCCGGCGGTCAGGTGTTCGGTCAACCGCGCCGCGATGGCCTCGGGGCTGCCGTACGCGACGAGGGCATCGACCAGCGCATCGCTGCCGGGTTTGGCCACGTCCGCCTCGCTGAAACCCAACCGCTTCCAGTTGTTGAGGTAATTCGCGAGATTCAGATAGATCTCCAGAGCCTGACGCCCGACGTCGCGGGCCTTCACTGCATCAGTCGTCAGCACCACCTTGTGTTCCGGGGCGATGAAGGCATCGGGGCCGATGAGCTCACGGGCCTGGCGGGTGTGCTCGGGAGTCGTGAGGTACGGGTGGGCACCCGCACTGCGCCGCGCCGACAACTTCAGCACCTGCGGGCCCAGGGCGGCCACGACGCGTCGGTCCTTGGGGACATCGTGGCGGTCCAGCTCATCGAGATAGTCGGTGAGCGCGTCGTAGGGCTTCTTGTACTCGGTATGCGCTTCGGGGTGCCCGACACCGATCCCGAGCAGGAACCGGCCCGGGTACTCCTTGTCGATTCGGTGGAACGATTCGGCCACCGGCCCGGCCTCGGCGGTCCAGATGTTGACGATGCCGGTGGCGAGTTGGATCGAGTCCGTGGCCCCGAGGATCGGGTCGATCCATTCGAGCTCGGCCGGCGGTGAACCACCGGCCCAGATGGCGCCGTAGCCGAGGGCCTCGATCTCGCGGAGTTGTTCGCGCGATAGTTGCTTCCATTGCGAGTAGTGACCGAAGACGCCGAATCTGCCCAGCTGAGGTTTCGTCATAGTCAGGTCAACCCGGCGCACCGGGGTGCGCATTCCGATCCGCGCAAGAACTACTCGGTGCCTGCGGCCGAGAGTTCACCCGGGGTCGGTGTCATGGGTGCCGGTGCCACCAGCGGCAAACAGACCGCGAACCGGGTGTCACCGGGGGCGGACTGTACCGAGATGTTGCCGCCATGCTTTTCCACCACGATGCGCCAGGCCAGATCCAGGCCCAGCCCGGTGCCCTCGCCGAACGGTTTGGTGGTGAAGAACGGGGTGAAGATGCGATCGATGACGTCCTCGGGAATGCCCGGGCCGTCATCGCAGATCTCGACGCGCACCATCTGTTCGTTCTCCCGCGAGGTGCGGATGGTCAGCGTCCCGTGCCCGTTCATCGCCTGGATGGCATTGTCGATGATGTTGGTCCACACCTGGTTGAGATCGCCTGGGTAGCACTGCAATTCGGGCAGGCTCTTGTCGAGTTCCTTGACGATGGACACCGGCTTGCCCTTACCTGGCCCGCCGATCTTGTCGCCGAACATCATGATGGTGCTGCGCAACAGCTCATGCACATCGGCGCTGCCGTAACTCCCGCGGTCCATCTGCGAGTACTGCTTGGCGCCGGCGAGCAGAGCGGAGATCCGCTTGCTGGCCTCGCCGATCTCGTTCATCCGCAGCTCGTTGTCGATGGTGTATTTGAGCCAGCCGATCGCGCCCTGCAGCGAGGCGGTCGAATCGGAGTCCTCGATCACCGACGCCACGCGCTCCAGCCAGTCGGTGTCCAACCCGGCCTCGACGAAGGTGGGTGCGTAGTCCCAGGCGCCGACGATGCCGTGGTCTTCGAGCCAGTCGCCCAGCTCGTCCTCGCGGTCGGAGGCCTCCATCGCCGACAGTTCGACACCCTTGTTCTTGGCGACCTGCTCGGCGACCTGGTCCTGCATGTTCACCAGCACCCGCAGTGCCTCCGGGGTGAACTTCGCCTCGGCCACCATCGCGAGCTTGTGCCGCATATGCCCGACGCCCTCGCGCAGGTCGGCGACGGCGCGTGCGGTGGCGGCAGCCGGGTTGTTGAGCTGATGGGTGAGCCCGGCGGTGATGGTGCCCAACGCCAGCAGCTTCTCCCGTTGACCGATGATCTGGCTCTGCCTGCGCCCGCCGACCAGGTGGCCCTCCAGCAGATGCACCGCCATCGGGAACTGTGCCCGCATGAACTCGGCGAACGCTTTGGCCTGCAGCACGAACACCCGCGATATCGGCGCCGCCAGCTGCACCGAGGCCTGGTAGAGCTGTTCCTCACCGGGGATGTATGCCGACCACGCACCGAAGTACACGCCGCGCTGTGACGTGCGGTTTGTCTGGATGTCGACGCCGCCGGAGCGCTTCGACATGATCAGCTCACCGTCGATCAGCACGTAGAAGCAGGTCGCGGGCTCACCCTCGACGACGATCGGACCCGCCGGGAACATCTCGATGGTTCCCGCTTCGCACAGGGTGTCGAGCTGGTCATCGGAGAGGTGCTCGAACAGGAACAGCGTCCGCAGTTCGTCGCGCACACACGTTTCGCCCATCGTCCAGATCTCCTCAATCTTCGCCGGTCATCACGCTTCGGCCAGGTAGCGGTGGACCAGCATCACCGCCATGGAACCTTCACCGACTGCGGCCGCCACCCGCTTGGCGGAATCGGCGCGCACATCTCCTGCAACAAACACACCGGGCACACTTGTTTCCAAATGGTGCGGCGGACGATCCAACGTCCAACCGACGACATCGCGCAGGTCCGGGCCGGCGAGGATGAAACCGTGGTCATCGCGGGCCACCACACCGTCGAGCCAGTCGGTGCGCGGGGTCGCCCCGATGAAGCAGCACAACCGCGTCGAGGGGACGTCCTCGCGTTCGCCGGTGTTGCGGTCCTGCAGGGTCAGGCCCACCAGGTGGTCGTCCTCGCCGAGGGTGTCGACCACCTCGGTACAGGTCCGCACGCGGATATTGGGGGTCTGCTCGATCTGCTGGATCAGGTAGTAGGACATCGAGGACTCCAGCGACGGGCCACGCACCACCAGAGTGACGGCTTTGGCCTGTTTGGCCATGAACATCGCCGCCTGGCCCGCCGAGTTGGCGCCGCCGACGATGTAGACGTCCTCACCGGCACATTCGGCTGCATCCGACACCGAGGCGCCGTAGTACACCCCCTTGCCGATGAGGTTGGACTCGTCGGCCGCCGAGCAGCCGGTGATGGTGAGTTCCCGGTAGTCCACGCCGGTGGCCAGGATGACAGCCCGGGCGCCGATCGTCCGGTCGGCGACCATGCTGTCGTCCTCGAAGGAGATCGTGCGGGCGGTGCCGACCTCGCCGGCCTGCAACTTGACCGCCTTGCGGGTCGTGATCACCTCGGCACCGAACCGCTCGGCCTGACGTCGCGCCGTGGTGGTCAGGTCGATCCCGGAGACCCCGTTCTCGAATCCCAGGTAGTTCTCGATCCGCGAACTGCGGCCCGCCTGCCCACCGGTGGTGGCCCGCTCGATCAGCACGGTGTTGAGTCCCTCGGAGGCGCCGTACACCGCCGCGGCCAGCCCGGCAGGGCCGCCGCCGATGACTGCGAGGTCGTACATCTCCAGTGACGGGTTCGTGGACAGCCCCAGCAGCTCGGCGAGCTGTGCGTCGGTCGGTTCGACCAGCGGCGTGCCCTCCTCGGTGATGACCACCGGAAGCTGTCGGCCGTCGAGTCCGGCGGCTTCGAGCAGCTGCTTGCCCTTGGGCTCCTCGGCGGTGAAGGACTTGAACGGGTACGCGTTGCGGGCCAGGAATTGGCGGACCTCCCAGGACCGCGGATTCCACTGGTGGCCGATGACCTTCGTATAGGGGATCGCCCGGTCGCCGACGGCGTGCCAGGCCTCCAGCAGGCCGTCGATCACCGGATAGAGCTTCTCTTCCGGCGGGTCCCACGGCTTGAGCAGGTAGTGGTCCAGGTCGACGACGTTGATGGCATCGATCGCGGCAGTGGTGTCGGCGTAGGCGGTCAGCAGCACGCGTCGGGCCATCGGGTAGAGGTCCATCGCGGATTCGAGGAACTCGATACCGCTCATCTGCGGCATCCGATAGTCGGCGACGAACACGGCCACGGTGTCACCGCGCAGCTTCAGTTCATGCAGTGTCTCGAGCGCGTCCGGGCCGGATTCGGCGCGCAGGATCCGATACCGCTCGCCGTAGTGACGACGAAGATCGCGGGCTACCGCACGGGACACGGACGGGTCGTCATCGACGGTGAGGATCACGGGTTTGCGGGGCTGGGAAGCGGGTCCAGTCATATCGCCTCCAATTATGCGCCTGACGTCGAGCGGATATCGAGGTCAGGTATCGAGGCCGATCGGTGGCCACCCGGGCTTTGACGAACGGTTCCTAGACTCGGCAGCATGACCGCCCTCGAATTCTCCGATTCCGTGACCGTGGCACTCGACCCCGACACGCTGTACGCGCTGGTTTCGGACATCACCAGGATGGGCGACTGGAGCCCGATCTGTAAGGCGTGCTGGTGGGACGATCCGGCAGCGGGCCCGGCGGTCGGAGCCTGGTTCACCGGGCGCAACGAGCTCCCCGAGCGCACCTGGGAGACCCGCAGCCAGGTGGTGGCGGCCGATCCGGGACGAGAGTTCGCCTGGGAGGTCAACAACGGCTGGGTGCGTTGGGGCTTCACGCTCGAGCCGGTTGACGGACCGCGGCCGGGCACCCGGTTGACCGAGTCCTGGGCCTTCCTGCCCGCTGGTGTCGCCGGATTCCACGAGAGGTTCACTGACGACGCCGACGCTCAGATCGCGGCGCGCAGCGATGCTGCGGTGACCGGTATCCCGGTCACGCTGGCCGCCATCAAGGCCACCGCGGAACAGGGCGGCTGACGAACGTTCGGCGAGCCTCATCCGGCCCGCTCCGACGCGATTTTGGTGCACGCCCCGGAGCGGGTATCGTGGACCAACGGTGCGGCTTCCGCGCCGACTCTTTGCGTGCCTGTCTTGGAACCTCAACGATTTCGGTGATCCGGCTCACGTCTCTGGTCGGTGTTGCGGCTGCGCCAAGCCGAGGGCGCAGAAGATACGAAAACGAAGGCAAGGATCGCTAAAACAGTATGGCCAAGAAAGACGGTGCCATCGAGGTCGAGGGCCGCGTAGTCGAACCCCTGCCCAATGCAATGTTCCGCATTGAGCTGGAGAACGGTCACAAGGTTCTGGCCCACATCAGCGGCAAGATGCGGCAGCACTACATCCGCATCCTGCCCGAGGACCGCGTAGTGGTGGAGCTTTCGCCCTACGACCTGTCCCGGGGCCGCATCGTGTACCGGTACAAGTA
>JBPPMV010000122.1:0-2138 GCA_051306235.1 Mycobacterium sp.
CGGTGACTTCGATGAGCTCTACGAGGCCGGTGCGACGGCGATCTTCCCGCCGGGCACCGTGATCGCCGATGCCGCCATCGGCCTGCTGCAGAAGCTCGCCGAACGACTCGGCTACACCCTGCACTAGATGACCCAGACCGTCAGTGAACTCGCCGCGGCCCTGCGCGGCGGCGACCGATCGGCGCTGGCGCGGGCGATAACGCTCGTCGAGTCGACGCGTACCGACCACCGGCAGAAGGCCCAGGAGCTGCTGCTCGAGCTCATGCCGGAGGCGGGCAGCGCGCTCCACATCGGCATCACCGGTGGACCCGGTGTCGGCAAGTCCACCACCATCGAGGCGCTGGGCATGCACCTCATCGAGGCCGGGCACCGGGTGGCCGTGCTGGCCGTCGATCCGTCGTCGACGCGCACCGGAGGGTCGATCCTCGGGGACAAGACCCGGATGGCGAAGCTTGCCGTGCACCCGGACGCTTATATCCGTCCGTCACCGACCTCGGGCACCCTCGGCGGTGTCGCTCGCGCAACCCGAGAGACGATCGTGCTGCTGGAGGCGGCCGGATTCGACATCATCCTCGTCGAGACGGTCGGTGTCGGGCAGTCCGAGGTGACGGTGTCGGACATGGTGGACACCTTCGTGTTCCTCACCCTGGCCCGCACCGGTGACCAGTTGCAGGGCATCAAGAAGGGTGTCCTGGAACTGGCCGATGTGGTGGTCGTCAACAAGGCCGATGGTGAGCACGCATTGGAGGCCACGGCCGCTGCCCGTGAGCTCACCGGCGCGCTCCGTCTCATCTACCCGCGCGAAACACTTTGGCGGCCACCGGTTCTGACTCTCAGTGCGCTGACTGGCGCCGGCCTGGTCGAGCTGTGGCAGACCGTCGAGAAACATCGCAAGGTGCTGACCGACGCGGGGGAGTTCGACGCCCGCCGGCGCGCACAACAGGTGAACTGGACGTGGGCGATGGTCCGCGACACGGTGCTCGATCGGGTGATCGGCAATCCCGAGGTCAAACGGATCCGCGCCGGGGTGGAACGACAGGTGCGCGACGGCAAACTGACCCCGGCGCTCGCGGCCCAGCAGATTCTCGACGCCGCGGACTGAGGTGCTGAACGCGGTTACCGTTCCGCGAACCACGACGTCCTCACGGATAGGTAACGCCCCTCGCTAGTTAGCCAGCGCGGGAGGTAAATTAGTATGACTGTGACCTACGCGATAGATGGTGAGCGCAGCGCGGCGCTCCCCGAGATGACTGATAGCGCAGCGCTGCCCCACGGAGTGCAGGGCGCGGCAGATCCCAACTTCGCCTGTGCGGTCTCGGCGTTCGCCCGGCTGTTCGGCCACCACCGGTTCGGTGGTGGCGCCCTATCGGTGTACCTGGACGGCGTTCCGGTCGTCGACGTGTGGACCGGCTGGTCCGATCGGGCCGGGCGCAAGCACTGGACGGCCGACACCGGTGCGATGGTGTTCTCCGCGACCAAAGGGATGGCCTCCACGGTCATCCACCGCCTGGTCGACCGGGGACTGATCGATTACGACGCACCGGTCGCCGAGTACTGGCCGGAGTTCGGGGCCAACGGCAAAGCGTCGATCACCGTCCGGGACGTGCTGCGGCACCGGGCCGGGCTGTCCCAACTCAACGGGGCGAGCCGGGCCGAGATGCTCGACCATCTGAAGATGGAAGAGCGCATCGCCGCTGCCCCCGCCGGGCTGCTGCGCGGGCGCCCCGCCTATCACGCCGTGACCTACGGCTGGCTGATCGCGGGCCTGGCCCGATCGGTCACCGGCCTCGGTATGCGCGAACTGTTCCGTCGTGAGTTGGCCGCACCGCTCAACGTGGACGGTGTACACCTCGGCCGTCCGCCGGCCGCCGCCCCGACGCAGCCCGCGCAGATCATCGGCCCGCAGCGGCATCTGCAGAATCCGCTCTTCAACGCGGTGGCACCGCATCTGGCCGCGCTGCCGCTGTCCGGTGGTCTCGGGGCGTTGTACTTCCCCGGAATGAAATCCATGGTGCAGGGCGACACGCCGCTGCTGGACAGCGAGATGGCATCGGCCAACGGCGTTGCGACGGCACGGTCGCTGGCCCGGATGTACGGCGCGATCGCCAACGGCGGCGATCTCGACGGCACCCGGTTCC
>JBPPMV010000123.1:0-2001 GCA_051306235.1 Mycobacterium sp.
GCCGAGGTGTCCATCGACAACCTCAGCATGCCGCAACTGGCCAAACATCTCGATGTCGGCGTCACCAGCATCTACTGGTACTTCCGGCGAAAGGACGATCTGCTCGACGCGATGACCAACCGGGCACTCGACGAGTACGACTTCACCGCTCCAAGCATCGATGCAGGCAATTGGCGGGAGTCGCTGGCCCACCACGCGCGCATCATGCGAAAGACGTTCCGCAGCAATCCGATTCTGTGCGATCTGATCCTGATCCGCGGTTCGTACGGCCGGGCAGCTGTCCAGGGCGCCATCAAGAAGCTGGAACCTCCCGTCGCCGCCCTGGTCCGCGCCGGACTGACCGCCGAGGACGCCTTCGACACCTACTCGGCGATCGCGACGCATGTGCGCAGCACCGTGATCATGGAGCGCCTGCAGGACAAGATGCCCGGTATCGCACCGCGCCAGGACGGTGACCGCAGCCTCATCGACGCCGGCGTCACACCCTTCATCGCCGAGGCGACCGGCCGAGGTCACCGGATGGGTGTCGCCGATGACATCAACTTCGAGTACGTGCTGGAATGCATCCTCGACCATGCGGAGATGCTCGCCCGTCAGACCTGACGGGGCAGCCGCCAGCCGATGGTCTTGGCCTCGGTGTACTGGGTGAATCCTTCGATGCCGCACTGCCTGCCGACACCGCTGTTCTTGTAGCCGCCGAACGGCGCGTCGGCGCCGTAGTACATACCGCCGTTGACGCCGACCGCACCGGTACGAATCCGCCTCGCGATACCCATCGCGCGGTCCGGTGACTTCGACAGCACCGCCCCGGCCAGACCGAAGGCACTGTCGTTGGCGATGCGCACCGCCTCGTCGTCATCATCGAACGGGATGAGCACCAGCACCGGCCCGAACACCTCGTCCTGCGCGATCGACGAGGACGGGTCTGCGCCGAGAATCACGGTGGGGGCCACGTAGTGCCCGTCACGCAGGTGGTCGGGCAGGCCTTCGGGCACACCTCCGCCGACGACGATCTCCGCACCGTCACGGCGCGCACCCTCGATGGCGTCGAGCACCCGCTGTTTCTGCGCGGCGCTGATCAGTGGCCCGACCAGGGTGGTCGGTAATGCCGGATCACCGACCGGCACCCCGCCGAAGGCCATCGTCACATTGGCGACAGCCTCGTCGAACAGACTGCGGTGCACCAGCATCCGAGTGTTGGCGGCGCAGGCCTGACCGGCGTGCACACAGGCGCCGATGGCGCTGGGGATGATGTGCGCGGGGTTGGCGTCCTCCAGCACGATCATCGCCGACTTACCGCCGAGTTCGAGAAAGGTGCGCTTCATGGTGTCCGCACCGACGCGCATCAGGTGCCTGCCGACCGCGGTCGACCCGGTGAAAGACACCATGTCCACCCGCGGATCGGTGCCGAGCAGACCCGCCACCTCATTCGACGGTGTGGGCACCACGTTGACGACCCCGGCCGGGATATCGGTGTGCTCGGCGATCAGGCGGCCGAGCCGGGTGGCGTTCCACGGTGTGTTCGGATCCGGTTTGAGCACCACCGTGTTACCGGCCGCCAGCGCCGGTCCGAGCTTGTTGAGGATGACCTCGATCGGAAAGTTGGACGGGGTGATGGCAGCGACGACGCCGACAGCCTCCTTGACCACGGTGCGGGCATTGTGCTCCCCGAACAGGCCGCCGCCGTCGAGTCGGCGTTCCCATTCGAACTCCTCGATCAGCCTGACCGGGTAACGCAAAGCATCGGCGAGCGGCCAGTCGAGTTGGGCGTTCTGGGTCGTCATCGCCGGGCAACCGACCTCGGCGATCAGTTCCTCGCGCAGGTCTTCCTTTTCGGCCTCGATCGCGTCCTGCAACTGCAGCAGCGCCCGCTGTCGCAGGGCGCGGTTGGTCGACCAATCGGAATCGTCGAAGGCGCGGCGCGCGGCGGCGATCGCTCGCTCCATATCCTCGGGTCCGGCAGCCGACGTGACCCCCAGCACCAAACCCGTTGCCGGGCTG
>JBPPMV010000124.1:0-2853 GCA_051306235.1 Mycobacterium sp.
CTGCGCAGGGACGGCTTCACCATTGCGCTCGATGACGTGGGTGCACACCCCGATTCGTTGAGTCTGCTCGATGTTCTGATGCCCGACGTGATAAAGCTGGACCTCCGTCTAGTGCAGTCCCAACCCCGGCGGGGCCAAACACGGACGATCGCCGCTGTCCTGGCACATCGGGAACGCACGGGTGCAACGATTCTCGCCGAGGGCATCGAGAATGATGTTCACCTTGAACAGGCGCTCGCGCTCGGTGCAACCCTGGGTCAGGGATTCAAGTACTGGTATCCGGGCGCCGACGAAGAGATACAGCCGTGGACGCTGCCTGCAAAGAATCTGCCGTCCTCGCCTGTCCTGGATTCGCCATGCGACCTGTTTCGCGGTGATGCGACACCGCGAACTGCGCGCAAGGAGATCCTGACGGCACTTTCTCGGCACATCGAGGATCAAGCTATCCACACAGCGGACCCCCCGATGATATTGAGCACCCTGCAACAGGCCCGGAACTTCACCCCTGCGACCAGGCGTCGCTACCTCCATCTCGCGCAATCCTGCCCATTGGTCGCCGTTTTCGGTCAAGAACTCCCTGCTGATCTGGGGTTCGGAATCCGTGGCGTCGCCCTCAGGAAGACAGATCCGCTGTGCAGCGAATGGACCGTCGTGGCGCTGGGAGCCCAGATGGCCGTCGCCCTCATCGCACGTGAGTGCGGGGACCCTCAGGTCCAGGGTGGAACCGACAAAGACCGGCGCTTCGAGTTCATCGTCACCTACAACCGATCCTTGGTCACCGCTGTTGCGCGCACGCTTCTCGACCGGATGCTCTAGCCGGGCTTGCAGAAAACGGCCTTGGCAAGGCGCACGGTCGCCTAGCCTCCACATGACAACGCATGTTGTCGGGGCGTAGGGGGTCGGCGATGAAGGCTGCGGAGCGGGTGAAGGCCGGATCGTTGCGGCTTGGCGTGGCGACGGTGCTGATCAGTGCGGGCCTGGTCATCGCACCCGTGCACGGGGTGGCGTGGGCCGATGACACCGGCGCGCCATCATCGACGTCGAGTGATTCGCCGTCGGCCGGCAAACCGAGTCCGTCCGAGGGGCCCAAGGATCGGCCCAAGCCGGAGCGGCCGAGTACCGGGAAGCCCGACACCGAGAAGCCCGACACCGAGAAACCCGACACCGACTCCGAGGGCACCGATGAGGCGCTCGGTGGCCGTGAGGCCAAGCCGGACCGCGACGAGCTGCGGGTCACCCGGCGGGTCGAACGGTCGATCCACACGTCACGTACTGCGGGCAGCAGCGCTGCGTCCACTGGTGTCCTGACCGTCGAGGCTCCGGCACCGCGGCCGGTTGCCGCCCCGAAGCGCGCTGAACCTGCGGTGGTCACCCAGCTGGTGGCACCCACGGTCGCGACGGCTCTCACCTCGACTGCGGTCGAGGTGACGACACCCACTCCGCCGAAACCGCTGTCACCGATCGCGCGGGTGCTGGAGTTACCGGGCCGCCTCATCAACGCCGTCTTGCAGTTCCTCGATTTCACCGCAGCGGCGAGCGGCCCGCGCAGCCCGTTCAACATCGCGCCGATCAATGATCTGCTGTTCGGCGCATTTCGTGAGCTGGAGAAGCTGGTCGGGCTGCACCGGACCCCGGCGGTGCAGCCGGTGCTGTCGTCCATGACCTACACCGGTCCGACCGACAGGCCGACGCCGACGGTGGCGCAGTTCCTCAATGCGTCAACGGCCGCGTACGGCTGGGGCACAACGCCCGGCGGGATGGTGCCGTTCACCGTCGACGGATTTCAGCTGCAGTCGACCAATATCTTCTCCGGTATGTCCGGCCGGGCGTGGGTGACTCCGGAGGGGCAGGTCGTCATTGCCTATCAGGGCACCACCGGCGGCACGAACCTGTTGATCAACCCACTCATCACGTTGGCCCAGATCGCCGCCGATATGCAGGTGATTCTCACCGGCACAACACCGTTGGCGTTCTATGACGCGCTACGCTTCGCGCGCCGCGTCCAGGACGAGGCGGCCCGGCAGGGATACGCGGCCGACGACGTCTTCGTCACCGGCCACTCCCTGGGTGGTTGGGAGGCGCAGTTCGTTGCGCAGCGGACCGGTCTGGCCGGGATCGGCTTCGAGTCGCCCGGCCTCAACACGAAGGTACCGGGCAACGGTGCCGACTCGAACTTCGTCAACATCGCCCAGTACGGCAGCCCGGCGGCATTCATGGCCACCGATCTTCCTGCGCTGCAACCGTTCTTCCCGCCCTATGTGCCCGGCGGTGGCAGCAAGCCGCATTACGGCCCGGTCGTGCTGATCGGCGATGCCGAGGCCATGTATCCGATGCGCAACGCGGCCGCGATGTGGGGTAAGAGCCTGATCGGCAGCCTGGTTTTCGCCGTGGATTTCCTTGGCAACTTCTTCCAGTACCACCTGATGGGGGTGCAGGCGTATCACCTCGACGTCGATCCCGACCCGGGCGTGGTGCCGTGGCTGGGGACGCGACGCGGGACCGTCCATACCGGCTACGGCGAGTTGACCATCCAACAGCTACTCAGGGCCGCCTCCGATGACGGAATTCTGATCACGCCCTGAGGCGGTAGCCGCTGACGGGGACGCAAGTTTCAGGAATGTTTCCTGTCAATAGTCTGTGAGACCAGAAAATTTACGCCGTTCGAGATGCTTTCTCACAGATATGCGTCCAAGATGGCTACCCGGATCGCTTAAAAAGCGTAAACGTGGACGGGACTCGCCCGAGCCGCGAAACTAGGGAGCCAGATGAGCAAGCTGCGCAACGCCCTGCGCAAGGCAACTGTCCTGTCCTGTACCTCCGCTGTCGCAATATTCGGTGTCGCCGCGTGCGGCA
>JBPPMV010000125.1:0-3493 GCA_051306235.1 Mycobacterium sp.
TGCCGGGCCACCGAGGCGCGGGCTTCGACGGCGTCGCGCAGTTCCACCGCGGTGGCGTTGAACTCGCTCCACTCGCGGTCGATTGCGTCCCGGACATCGCCGCGGCGGGTGGCGGTGGTGGCCACCGCGAACGCCCCGTCCACGGCGGTGGAGGCCAGCTCGCCCTGGGCGCGCACCAGCGCACCGGTCACCTCGGCGGCCCCGACGATCACCGCATTGGGCAGCACCGCCTGCCGGCCGACGTAATCGCCGACGGCCGTGCGGATCCGGCTTCCCGCCGCGGCGACGCAATCCTGGACGGCGTCGCCGGTCTCACCCAGCGCGGCGGGCAGGGTGGCGCCACTGCGGACCGCGGCGATCACCTTGGCCGGGGACTCCACGATGGCGACGCCGGCGTCGGTGGTGGCGCCGAGCAGCTCCTCGCTCAGACCTTGCCCGGCGTCGAGCTGCCGTTCCAGCGCTGCACGAAGGGCGACGGCGCGCCGGCGGATATCGGACTCGACCTCGGCGGCTTGGTCGACCACCGGGACGATCTCGGCGTCGATGAAGCTGTCCGGTGCGGGTGTGGTGATGTTCGCGGTGTTCTCAGGGGTGACGGTGTCGGTCATGAAACGCCATTGAACGCGCCGCATCCGACTCTCCGGTGGCATTCAGGTGACCACCGGGTGACGCCGGAAGGCATTCGCGTCCCCACCGAGAACCGCCGGAAGCTGCTCGGAGATCTGTTCATAGGGCTGGCCCTGACCGATGGCACTGATCTCGTCCAGCCGCGCGTATACCTCGGAGGGCAACTCGAGCGTGACAGCTCGCAGATAGGAGGCCAGCTGCTCGGGGGTGCGCGGCCCGATGATGGGCACCACACCGGTCGATGAACGCCGGGCGCGGGTCAGTGCCCACGCCACTGCGACTTCCGACGGCGATGCGCCGGTCGCCTCCGCTGCGGCCAGGACACCGTCCACGATGCGTGCCTTCCGTGTGTCGCTCTCGGTGTGCACGAGTGTCTTGAGAGCGGTGAGCCTGCCGGCCGTTGCCGGGCTGCGGTACTTCCCGGTCAGCAGGCCGCCGGCGAGTGGACCCCACAATGCTGCGCCGGTACCCAGCGACTCGGCCATTGGCCACGCCTCGCGGTCGGCGCTGCGTTCGATGAGGCTGTACTCGAACTGAATTGCCGCGACCGGTATGGTCGCCCGCACCTCGGCCAGCGTGACAGCTCTGCTCGCCAGCCACGCCGGGAAGTTCGAAAGACCGCCGTACAGGATCTTGCCGGACCGGGCCAGGTCGTCGAGGGCCCGCACCACCTCGTCGATGGGGGTTACCAGATCGGGGAAGTGCACCCACAGCAGGTCGAGATGGTCGGTATCGAGGCGGCGCAGGCTGCTCTCGACGGCCCGCACCATCGTCCGGCGACTGTTGCCGGTGTGCAGGATCCCGGTGCCCTCCTGGCTGCCGAGAGCGAACTTCGTGGCGACGGTGAACTCGCTGCGCCGCCCGGCGAGCAGGGTGCCGAGGAACTCCTCGGCCTGCCCGTTCTGATACACCGCCGCGGTATCGATGAACGTGCCCCCCGCGGCCGCAAACGTGTCGAACATCTGCCGCGCGGTGTCGGCGTCCGCACCGTGCCCCCAGCCTGTCCCGAAATTGCCGGTGCCCAGGGCGATCTCGGAGACCCGCAAGCCGTTGTTGCGTCCGAGGGTCAGGTGCTGCATGGTCACACCGTGTGCCGGCCGCGCGGGAGGGTGTCGGCGTAGGCCAGTGCCCAGTCCAGGGCATGGTCGGCGACCGCTTCCCAACCGGGCGCTGCGCAGGTCCAGTGATCGCGGCCCTCGAATTCGTAGTACTCGGTGACTGCGGGTGACTTCGCGTAGTGCTTGGCATTGGACTTGTTCACCGACGGCGGCATGATGTGGTCCTTCTCGCCGCCGATGAACAACAGCGGTGCCCGATCGGCCTTGTAGTCCACCCAGGTCTCCTGGTGCCCGGGCTGGAAGTTCGCGATCAGCCCGTAGTGCCAGACCCAACTGCCCGGTGCGGCAATGGCATAACGCTCCCAGGCGGCATCAGAATCCTCCCGGGACAGCGTGTTGGTGAAGGCATAGTGGAACTCCTCCTGGGTGAACCCGACGGCCTTGTGGATGTTCGCCGGGTTCTTCAGCGCCGGGAACAACGATTTGACCTGGGAGAGTGGATTGACCCGCACGCCCTCGGTGGGCGCAGAGTCGACGACGACCGCGGCGGCCCCGAGCCCGCGCGCCAGCAGCAGCTGGGTGAGCGTGCCACCGAAGGAGTGCCCCATGATGATCGGTTGCACCTCAACGGATTCGATGACGGACGCCAGATGGTCGACGGTCTCGGGCACCGTCAGCTTGGCGATCACCTCGGGATTGGCCCGCAGCTCCTCGACCTCGATTTCGAACCCGGGATAGGCCGGTGTCAGCACGCGGTAGCCCTTCGCCTCGTAGTGCGCCTTCCATCCTTCCCAGCTGCGCGGTGTCATCCACAGTCCGTGCACCAGCACGATGGTGTCGCAGGGGGTCTTGGCTTCGGTCATGATCAGTTTCCTTTCGAGGGTTCAGCTGTCGATGAATTCGAGGAGATCGCCATGCAGGCGGCCGCGGTCGGTATCGGGCAGCCCGTGTGGACGGCCGTCATACACCTTGAGCACGGCGCCGTCGATGAGCTCGGCCGAGCGTTGCCCGCCGACCGGCGGCGGCACGACCTGATCAGCACTGCCGTGGATGATCAGGGTGGGAACGTTCACCTTGGACAGGTCGGCGCGGAAGTCATCAGCCGACAGGGCGGTGATGCACTCATAGGCGCCGCGGTGTCCGCACGCCATACTCTGTGCCCAGAAGGCATCCCGAACACCTTGGGACACCGCATGATCCCGGTTGTGTCCGAAGAAGGGGCCGTCGGCGAGATCGCGGTAGAGCTGCGCCCGGTCACTGGTCTCGCCGTCACGAAGCGCATCTGGCTCCATGAGCGGACCCGCGGCGACCAACACGAGCTTGGCCACCCGGTGCGTGCCGTGCCTGCCGATGTACCGGACGATCTCGCCGCCCCCGGTCGAATGTCCGACCAGCGTCAGGTCCTGCAGATCGAGCGCATCGATGAGGGTGGCCAGATCATCGGCGTAGGTGTCCATCTCATTGCCGTGCCAGGTCTGCGATGAGCGGCCGTGCCCGCGTCGGTCATGGGTGATGGCACGATGTCCGTTGCGGGCCAGGAACAGTGCTGCTGCCTCCCACGCGTCGGCGTTGCTCGGCCACCCGTGGCTGAGCAGCACCGGGCTGCCCTCGACGCCCCAGTCCCGATAGAAGATCTGAGCGCCGTCTTCGGTCGTCACGAACGGCATGGGGTCACTGTGCCGACCGCGCGTGGGTCACGGACCACGCGCGGCGCGTAGTCAGGACGTGCCGAGGTGCTCGCTGAGTTGGCGGCGCGATGAGATGCCGAGCTTTCCGAACACCTTTCGCAGGTGGTAGTCGACGGTGTT
>JBPPMV010000126.1:0-4996 GCA_051306235.1 Mycobacterium sp.
GACCGGATCGACTTCGACAACGCCTACCACCACCTCCTGTTCAACCAGGACTGGTCGGCGCTGGCGCTGAAGTAGGGATGGCCACCCCAACCGACGCCGTCGAAGCGCCCGGGGACCCCGTCCTGCCTGTAGGGGTTCCTGCGGCGCGGATCCGGGGCCGAAGCCCGTGGTATCTGGCGTGGCTTCGACTGCGGCGCAACAAGGTCTCGCTGGCCTTCGGAGTGTTGTTCATCCTGATCGTGCTGTTCTGCCTGGCGGCGCCCCTATGGGCCGACCATGTGGCGCACACCGGGCCCAACGAGAACCACATCACCGACGTGGTGCTGATCGACGGGCAGGAGACCGACGTCGTCTCACCCGACGGCACGCCGATCGGGCCGGGCCTGCACGGCCGGTATCTGCTGGGCGCCGATCAGAACGGTCGAGATGTGATGGTGCGCCTCATGTACGGCGGCCGGACGTCCATCTACATCGGTGTAGCGGCGGCGGCCATCACCACGGTGCTCGCCGTGCTGGTCGGACTGCTGTGCGGCTTCTACCGCGGCTGGATCGACGCCACGCTGTCGCGGGTGATGGATGTGGTGTGGGCGTTCCCGGTGCTGTTGCTGGGCATCGCGCTGGGTACCGCACTCGCCCTGGGCGGGTTGAAGATCGGTGCGCTGCAGGTGGCCGGTGACTCGCTGTGGATCCCGATATTGATCATCGGACTGGTATACGTGCCCTATATGGCCCGTCCGATTCGCGGCGAGATTCTGGCGCTGCGGGAGAAGGAGTTCGTGGAGGCGGCGGTGGCGCAGGGCAAGGGCCCGGTACGGATCATGGTCAGTGAACTGTTGCCCAATGTGGTGTCGACCATCATCGTGTTCTTCACCCTGAACATCGCCAACAACATGCTGCTGGAATCGGCCCTGTCGTTCCTGGGTGCGGGCGTGCGGGCACCGAACGCCTCGTGGGGCACCATGATCGCCGACGGCTACCAGACCATCTACACCGCCCCGCACCTGACGATCGTCCCCGGATTGATGATCGTGCTGACGGTTTTGTCGCTCAACGTGTTCGGTGACGGCCTGCGAGATGCCCTGGATCCGCGCGCCAAGATCCGACTGGAGCACTGACATGTTGCGTTTCGTGGTGCGACGGCTGGCCGGGATGGTCGGTGTGCTGTTCGCGATCTCTGTATTGGTGTTCCTGATCTTCAACGTGATCCCCAACTCCGACCCGGCGGCGCGCATTGCCGGTAAGAACGCCGACCCGGAGCTGATCGCCAGGGTCAGCGCCGATCTGGGGCTGGACCAGCCGCTGTACGTGCAGTACCTGACGATGATGAAGCAGATCTTCACCGGACAGTTGACGTCCTATGCCAGCTCGCAGAACGTCGTCGAACAAATCTGGAAGGGCCTGCCGGCCACGCTGTCGCTCTGCATCGGGGCCGCGGTGCTGTGGATGGCACTGGCGATCTGGTTCGGGTATCTCAGCGCCGTGCACGCCGGCAAGTTCACCGACCGGGCCCTGACCATCCTGTCGTTGGTGGGAATCTCGATGCCGGTGTTCTGGTTGGCAGCAATTCTGTTGTACTACTTGAGCTTCAAAGCCGAGCTGTTCCCCACCAGTAGTTACGTGCCGCTCACCAAAGACCCGTTGGACTGGGCGTATCACCTGATCCTGCCGTGGCTCACCCTGGCAGTGCTCTACGTCGGCTTCTACAGTCGGGTGCTGCGGTCCAACATGCTCGACGTGATGAACGACGACCATGTGCGGACCGCACGGGCCAAGGGCATCAGCGAACGCCAGGTGCGCATGAAGCACGTTCTGCGCAACTCGATGATCCCGATCGTCACCCTGTTCGGACTGGACTTCGGTGCCGTCGTCGGTGGCGGCGCGATCCTCACTGAGACGGTGTTCAACCTCAACGGGGTCGGACTGTATGCGGGACAGGCGATCGGGTCACTGGATCTGCCGCCCCTGATCGGGGTGACGATGTTCGGCGCGTTCTTCATCGTGTTGTTCAACACGCTTGTGGACGTGGCGTACGCATTCCTGGATCCACGGATCCGGCTCGGAGAGGCGGCACCGGGATGAGTCCTCTGCTCGAAGTCGACAACCTACGGGTCAGTTTCACCACCCAGGACGGGGTGGTCGGCGCCGTCGACGGTGTGTCGTTCGACCTGGCCGCCGGTGAGGTGCTGGCCATCGTCGGCGAATCGGGGTCCGGCAAGAGCGTGACGGCGCAGACCGTTATCGGCCTGACCCGCGCCCCGAACGCCACCATCGGCGGTGCGGTGCGGTTCGGCGGCCGAGATCTGACCGAACTCAGCGATCGCGAATTGCAGAGCGTGCGAGGCGAACACATCGCCATGGTGTTCCAGGATCCGATGACCTCACTGAATCCGGTGTACCGGGTCGGCGACCAGATCACCGAGATGATCCGCGCCCACCGGGACGTCTCCCGGGCCGAGGCGCGCGACCGTGCCATCGAACTGTTGCGCACCGTGGGCATTCCCAATCCCGAACGCCGGGTGCGCGATTACCCGCACGAGTTCTCCGGCGGGATGCGGCAGCGGGTGATGATCGCGATGGCGCTGTCCCTGGAGCCCGAAGTTCTGATCGCGGACGAACCCACCACGGCGCTGGACGTGACGATCCAGGCGCAGATTCTGCGGCTGCTGGCGGATCTCAATGCTGAGCGAGACCTCGCGGTGGTGCTGATCACCCATGATCTCGGCGTGGTCGCCGAGGTGGCCGACCGGGTGCTGGTCATGTACGCCGGGCAGGTGGTCGAGGACGCCAGTGTCGACGACATCTTCTACGACCCCCAACATCCCTACACCTGGGGGCTTTTCGGGTCGCTGACGCCGCTGGACGCCCCGCAGCATTCGCGGTTGCCGCAGATCGGGGGAGCGCCGCCGTCCCTGCTGGCGCTGCCGCCGGGGTGCCGGTTCGCGCCACGCTGCCCGCATGCGTTCGAGAACTGCACGCAGCTGCCTCCTTTGGAGACCAGGGCCGCGGTCGGTCACCAGGACCGGTGCTGGCTCGATCCCGTGCAGAAGGCGACGCTGCGGGAGGTCGACGGCCGGATCGGTCTGCGCAAGCCGGTGAGCTTATGAGCACCGGTGAGCCGTTGCTCGAGGTCACCGACCTGGTCAAGCATTTCCCCATCAAAGCCGGTGCGATCATCGAGCGTGAGGTGGCGCGGGTGCGCGCCGTGGACGGTGTGAGCCTGACCCTGCACGAAGGGGAGACACTCGGGCTGGTCGGTGAATCCGGTTGCGGGAAGTCGACGTTGTGCCGGCTGATCCTGCAGCTGATGGCGCCGACATCGGGATCGGTACGGTTCGAGGGCCAGGAGCTGGTGGGACGGTCGCGTCGGGACCTGCGGCCGATCCGCCGGAACATCCAGATGGTGTTCCAGGATCCGTACGCGTCGCTCAACCCGCGCAAACGGATCGGCCAGATCATCGGTGACCCCATCGAGTTGCACGGGCTGGCCCGCGGCGGTGAGGTGAAACGTCAGGTGCAGGACCTGCTGGACCGGGTGGGCCTGCAGGCCGAACACTACAACCGCTTCCCCCACGAGTTCTCCGGCGGTCAGCGGCAACGGATCGGCATCGCCCGGGCGCTAGCGTTGCGGCCCAAGCTGATCATCGCCGATGAGCCGGTATCGGCCCTGGATGTCTCGGTCCAGGCGCAGATCATCAACCTCTTCGAAGATCTGCAGCAGGAGTTCGGGCTGTCCTATCTGTTCGTCGCGCACGATCTCGGGGTGGTGCGGCATGTCTCGGACCGGGTGGCGGTGATGTACCTGGGCAAGATCGTCGAGACCGCCTCGGCGACCGAGCTGTACGGCAAGCCGTTTCACCCGTACTCGAATGCGCTGCTGTCGGCGGTCCCGATTCCCGATCCGCGGCGTAACGCCGCCCGCGAGCGGCTGATCCTCGAAGGTGACGTGCCCAGTCCGATCGACCCGCCGTCGGGATGTCGTTTCCATACCCGGTGCCGCTGGGCCACCGAGGTCTGCACGGCCGAGGAGCCGGACATGATCGAACGGGAGTATGCGCACGCGGCGGCCTGCCATCACCCGCGCAATCTTGAGGCAGCGTCTCAACAGGTCAGGACCGTCTGACCGCACTACGATTGGTAAGTGACCAAGAAGAAGCACCGCGGGCCCAAGATCTCCAACGACGTCTATGAGGCCGAGTTGTTCCGCCTCCAAACCGAATTCGTGAAACTCCAGGAGTGGGTCAAGCACACCGGCGCGCGTGTCGTCGTGATCTTCGAAGGACGCGATGCGGCGGGCAAGGGCGGCACGATCAAGCGGATCACCGAGTACCTCAGCCCGCGCATCGCCAGAATCGAGGCACTGCCGGCGCCCAATGATCGTGAGCGCGGCCAGTGGTACTACCAGCGCTACATCTCGCAGCTGCCCGCCAAAGGCGAGATCGTGCTGTTCGACCGGTCTTGGTACAACCGCGCCGGCGTGGAGAAGGTGATGGGTTTCTGTACCCCGGCCGAGCATGAGCTGTTTCTGCGTCAGACCCCGATTTTCGAGCAAATGCTGATCGAAGACGGGATCCTGCTGCGCAAGTATTGGTTCTCGGTGTCCGATGACGAGCAGCTGCGCCGGTTCAGGTCACGGATGAACGACCCTGTGCGGCAATGGAAGTTGTCCCCGATGGATATGGAGTCGGTGTACCGGTGGGAGGACTACTCACGCGCCAAGGATCAGATGATGGTGCACACCGACACCCCGCTGAGCCCGTGGTACGTGGTGGAGTCCGATATCAAGAAGCACGCGCGACTGAACATGATGAGCCATCTGCTCTCGACCATCGACTACCACGACGTCGAGAAGCCCAAGGTCACCCTGCCCAAGCGCGCGGTGCTCAGCGAGAGCTACCAGCGGCCGCCGCGGGAGCTGTCGACCTATGTCGACAATCATGTGGCGGCGCTGATGGGCGATACGGAGTAGAGGCCGCGAGTCCGAGCGGTCAGGTAGCGG
>JBPPMV010000127.1:0-6384 GCA_051306235.1 Mycobacterium sp.
TGACGTGCACGTTGACGGTGTCGCCGGGGCCGAATGCCGGGATGTCGTCGCGCAGCGACGGCTTGTCGACGAAGTCAAGCGTGTTCATCGGTGACTCTTCCTTGCTGTTGGCGGCTCTTCGTGGGCGGCGCAGTGTTCGCGCAGCCGAGCCGACGTATTCGGGCGGATCTGACTGTGTTCGTCCGGCAGCAGGAATGAACCTGCGCAGACAACTACGCAATTGTGCCAGACGGGACGCATCAGGCGAAATCGCCGCGTCGAGCACCGTGACGGCCACGCTCGCGCGGACCACCACCGTAGCGAAACGCCGCGCGGTCTCGGGCACGCGCACACCGTTCGACATGGTTACGCTAGCGATATCCGGGGTAGACGTTCCGACATCGTGGCCGGGACCCCCCGCCCTCATTGATCCCTTGGAGGACTCCATGCCGCGGCCGTCGAAGTTTCTGACGGTGGCCGTGGCAGCTGTGTGTACGGCTGCCACGATCTCCGGGTGTGAGGCGAAGGTCTACGGCGGCCCGCCGCCGGCCGGGCCCCAGCTCACCGTCGTCGCGCCGCTGGGCACCTCCGCACCCCTGCCCGAAGCACCGCCGGACAAGCCGGCCGGGGCGTTCGACGGGTTGAAGAGCCGGGAGATCCAGGCAACCTCCGACGCCGCCGATGCGGGCGCCGATATCACGGTGGCGGTCCTGGACCGCCAGACCGGTGAGCTCGTCACCAACGGCCAGAACAACACCATCGCGATCGCCTCGGTGGTGAAACTCTTCATCGCCGACGACCTGCTGCTGCAGGAGGCCAACGGGGAGACCACGCTGAGCCCCAAGGATCGCGCCATGTTCGACGTGATGCTGCGGTCCTCCGATGACAGTGCCGCCGAGGTGTTCTGGAACCGCAGCGGCGGCAGCGCGATCATCAACCGGGTCGTCGAGCGCTACGGGCTGGGCTCGACGCGCGCCCCGAGCAACGGTCGCTGGTTCAACACCATCAGCACGGTGACCGACCTGGTGCGCTACTACGACATGCTGCTGGCCGGTACCGGCGGGCTGCCGTCCGAGCGCGCCAGCATCATCCTGTCCAACTTGGCGCAGTCCACACCGACTGCACCCGACGGTATGGTGCCCGGCGGTGTCTACCCGCAACGGTTCGGCATCCCCGAAGGTCTCTACGAGGAACCCGTTGCGGTCAAACAGGGTTGGATGTGTTGCATCGGCTCGGACTGGATGCATCTGTCGACCGGCGTGGTCGGCCCGGACCGGCGCTACGTGATGGCCATCAGTTCGATGCAGCCGACCGGTGCGGACACGGCCCGTCAGACCATCACCGACGCGGTGAAGACGATCTTCCCCGGCGGGAGCATCTAGGCGTCATCACTCCCCGTTGCTGTCGCTCGCCCCCAGCAGATCGGGTCTGCGCTCACGGGTCCGCTGCAGTGACTGTTCGCGGCGCCACGCCTCGATCTTCGCGTGGTCACCGGACAGCAGCACCGGCGGAACCTCCAGATCGCGCCAGACCGGTGGCCGGGTGTAGCTGGGCTCTTCGAGCAGCCCGTCAGAGTGTGAATCATCCTGGTGGGACGCGGGATTGCCGAGCACCTCGGGCAGTAGCCGCACGACGGCCTCGACCATCACCAGCACCGCCGACTCGCCGCCGGCCAGCACGTAGTCCCCGATGGAGACCTCTTCGACCCGCATCCGCCGCGCGGCGTCATCGGCGACGCGCTGGTCGATGCCCTCGTAGCGGCCGCAGGCGAACACCAGGTGGGTCTCATCGCGCCAGCGCTGCGCGGTGGCCTGGGTGAACGGGATCCCCGCGGGTGTCGGCACCACCAGAAGCGTTTCCGCCGAACAGATCTCGTCGAGCGCCGCACCCCACACCGGGGCCTTCATGACCATTCCGGGGCCGCCCCCGTAGGGCGAATCATCCACCGACCGGTGCACATCATGGGTCCACCCGCGCAGATCGTGCACGCCGAGTTCGACGATGCCGGTCTGGATCGCCTTGCCCGGCAACGCTTGTTGCAGCGCGTCGAGATAGGCCGGGAAGATGGTGATGACGTCGATGCGCACGAGCGCCCCTACAGGTCTTCGATGTTCAGCAGACCGTCGGGCGGATCGATATCGACGGTGCCATCGGCCAGCGACACCCCGGTGACGATGGCGCTGACGAACGGCACCAGAAGCTCGGTGCCCTCCGCCCGTTTGACCGAGAGGAGCTCGCCGGCCGCGGTGTGCAACACCTCGGTCACCGTGCCGATGGCGGTGCCGTCGGGGATGCGCACGGCGAGGCCTTCGAGTTGATGGTCGTAGAACTCGTCGGGGTCCTCGATCGGTGGGAGATCACCGGACTCGACCAGGAACAGCGTGCCGCGCAACTCGTCGGCGGTATTGCGGTCGTCGACGCCGGTCAACCGGACCAGCAGCCGGCCACCGTGCTCACGGACCGTCTCGATGGTGAAGTTGCGCTCCGGGCCGCCGCGGGGCTTGCGCCCACGCAGCACGGCACCCGGAGCGAACCGGTCCGCCGGATCATCGGTACGGACGTCGATGACGACCTCGCCGGTGACACCGTGTGCCTTGGCGATCCGCCCGATGACGAGCTCCACTACTGGTCGGTGTCCACCACGTCGACGCGAATTCCACGGCCACCGATACCGGCGACCAGTGTGCGCAGCGCGGTGGCAGTGCGGCCGCCGCGACCGATGACCTTGCCCAGGTCATCGGGATGCACGTGCACCTCGACGGTGCGGCCGCGCCGGTTGGTCACCAGGTCGACCCGGACATCGTCGGGGTTGTCGACGATCCCGCGAACCAGGTGGTCGACGGCGTCGACGACGACGGTGCTCATTCTGCGGCGGGAGCTTCGGCGGCGGCTTCGGTGGCCTCAGCCGCTGCGGGGGCCTCGGCCTCGGCAGCCTCGTCGGCCTTCTTGGCCGGGGCCTTCTTCTTCTTGAGCTGGGTCGCCTCACCGGTCGGTGCGTTGTCGGCGGCGGCCAGAGCGGCGTTGAACAGGTCCAGCTTGGAGGCCTTGGGCTCCTTGACCCGCAGCGTGCCCTCGGCGCCCGGCAGGCCCTTGAACTTCTGCCAGTCACCGGTGATCTTCAGCAGTGCCAGCACCGGCTCGGTGGGCTGTGCGCCGACGCTCAGCCAGTACTGCGCGCGCTCGGAGTCGATCTCGATGAGGCTCGGCTCTTCCTTGGGCTGGTACTTGCCGATGACCTCGATGGCGCGTCCGTCGCGACGGTTACGGGCGTCGGCGACCGAGATGCGGTACTGGGGGTTGCGGATCTTGCCGAAACGGGCGAGCTTGATCTTGACAGCCATGTAAAGCGTTCTCCTGTGATTGCCACGCTTGCAATTCAGCGACGCGGGCGGATTGCCCGGTCCGGTTTTGCCTTACGTGTGTGACCTGCGCGCGGCTCATCTAACGTGTCGCGTGCGGACAGCCGCCCATTGTGCCAGAGCAGGGGTTATCGCCCCAAATCCCGGTCAGACCACTCGGTCGAAGCACTTCTCCTCGACGCGCCGGGTCATCCGCCAGCCGTCGTCGGTGCGGACGAACTCGTCGTCGTACCAGAGCCCGCAGAACAGCACCTGGGCCTGCTCATCGCTGCTGGGCAGCACCATCGGGTTGAAGCACAGCGTGCGGGCGGTCGCGGCGTCGCCGGTGACCTTCACGTCGAAGTTACCGAGCAGGTGCGCGTAGGCGGGGAAGTTCGGCAACACCTGGGCCAGCCAGGCCTTCACCTCCGGGTAATGCCCATCCACCCCGCCCATGGCGCGGTAGTCGATATAGGCATCCGCGGTGAACACCCGGTCCAGATCATCGAAGCGGCGGGCGTCGATGGCGGTGGAGTAGTCGACCAGCAGCTGCTGGATCTCCAGGCGGTCCGATATCTCCTGCAGGCTGAGCATCACTCGATTCAACACCACCGGGCGTCCGCCGGTGTCAGGCTTGCGGACCCTCGCTGGGCGGCCACTGCTCCCCCGGCGACGCATCTCCGGGCTCGGTGAAATCTCCGCGGGTCAGCGGGACCCACTGCTCGGGCAGCGCCGGCTGTTCGGACGGGAAATCCTCCAGCAGACCGGTGGGCCGGGAATCCCAGGCCTCGAACGTCAGCGGCGTCTGCAGCCAGCGGTGCAGCATCAGATAGATCGCCTCCAGCGAATCCAGATGGGTGCGCTCCCAGCCGTGGCTGCCATCCAGACCGAAGGCCACCAGCGCGGCCCGGGTGTTCGCCCCCGCCTCGATCGCGGCGGCGGCATCGGAGCGGTAGAACCGGAAGATGTCCCGGACGTGCCGGATACCGTGTTCGGCGGCCAGCCCACACAGCTTGCGGGTGAGGTGATAGTCGAACGGGCCGTGTAGATCGGCCATCGGAATGGTCACACCGTCCTCGATGGACTGCTGCCCCGGTGCGCACACCGCGTTGTCCACCGAGACCAACTCGGCGACATCAGGCGGCAATCCGTGGCTGGCGCCGTGGCCAACCTCCTCGGTGATGGTCACCATGATGGTGGTGGTGTGCGGCAACACGATCCGCTGTGCCATCACATCGCGAGCCAGTGCCAGCGCGATCGCCACCCCGGCCTTGCCGTCGAGGTGCCGCGACACCACGAAACCGTCGGAGGTGAGTTCGGGACTGGCGATCAGCGCGACGAAATCGCCCACCTGGATGCCGAGGGCCTCCAGGTCCGCGCGGGAGGACACCCGCTGATCGACGCGCACCTCGACGTGATCCCAGTCGGTCGGCTGGGTGTCGATCTCATCGCCGAAGGCGTGCCCACTCGCCTTGAGCGGCATCACCGTTCCCGTGTAGGACACATCGGTGTCGTCGGGCAGGATCCGCACCCGGGCCCCGGTCGCGAACCGCGCCGAGAACGTACCCACCGGCACCAGCAGCAGCCGGCCGTTGTCCTTGAGTTCGCGCACCATGCAGCCGATCGTGTCGGCGTGCACCACGATCGCGCGATCGGTGGTGGCCGACTGGCCGGGCAACTCGGCGGTCAGCGCGCCGCGCCGGGTCAACATGAACGGCACACCGAGATCGGTCAGGATCTCGCCGATCAGGTGCATCACCGCGTCGGTGCGCCCGGACGGACTCGGTGTCTGCAGCAGCGACAACAGCGTGTCGACCATCCAGTCCCGGTCTGCGTCGGGCATCCGTGGCGCGAGAGTCGGTTGGGGTGTCAGCTCGGATGTCACTGAGGCGGCTCCACTGGGTCGGGGTGCCACGCCCACGGCGTGGCAGCGGTTCGGGGAAACAGAAAGTCTACGAAAGCCTGTGCGGTGGGCCGTGGCTCGTGGTTGGCCAGGCCCGGCCGCTCGTTGGCCTCGATGAACACGTAGGCGTCCTCCCGCACCGAGGGCACCATCAGATCGATCCCGGTGACCGGGATACCGATCGCGTCCGCCGCGTCCACCGCGACCTTGGCCAGGGTGGGGTGCAGATCGTCGGTCACGTCGACGATGGTGCCACCCGTGTGCAGATTGGCGGTACGCCGCACCACGAGATGCTCGTTGGCGGGCAGCACATCGTCCATCGCCCATCCGGCGTCGCGGACGGTGTCCTCGGTGACCGAATCGAGCGGGATCGTCGATTCGCCTCCGGTGGCGACGGAACGGCGCCGACTCTGCGCCTCGATGAGATCGCGCACGGTGTGCTTACCGCTGCCGATGATCTCGGCGGGCCGACGTAGCGCCGCCGCGATGACCTTGCCGTTGATGACGACGATCCGCAGATCCTCGCCCGGACACAGTTCCTCGATCAGCACGACCGGCGAGTGCCGGCTGGCGAGTTCCAGCGCGCGGTCCAGTTCGTCATGGCGGGTGACGCCGACGGTGATACCGGCGCCCTGCTCGCCGCGGGCCGGTTTGACGACCACCGATCCCACCTTGGCCAGGAAGCGGTGGTCCTCGTCGCCGAATGTCGCCGTCACGCCCTCGGGTACCGCGACGCCGGCATCGGCGACCACCTTGCGGGCGATGCGCTTGTCATCGCAGCGGCTCATGGCCACCGCGTTGGTGAGCTCCGAGAGTGATTCCCGGGTGGTGACGCTGGTGCCGCCGTGGGTCAGTTGCAAATAGCCGGCCTGGGCGTCGAGCACCTGTACGGCGATACCGCGCAGCACCGCCTCGTCGGCAATGATGCGTGCGTACGGATTCAGTTGCGCCAGTTCCTCTTCGGCCTGCACCGGGGTGAACAGCCGCTCGTTGATCGCGTTCTTGCGCTTGACGCCGAGTTCGGGGACGCGAACGAATCCCATCCGCTCGTACAGCGCGATCGCGGCCGTATTGTCGTGCAGCACAGACAGATCCATCTGTGCGCGGCCGCGGCGGATGAACTCCTCCACCAGCGAGCGCACCAGCAGACCACCGGCGCCGGGC
>JBPPMV010000128.1:0-23278 GCA_051306235.1 Mycobacterium sp.
GTGCTGATGTAGTCGGCGCCGTAGCCGTATCCGGGCAGTGCCGTCGCGGCGAAAGCCTCGGCCGCGAAATACCCGGCCGCGCCGAGGATCCACAGCAGTGCCGCCAGTCCCGTTTTCGCCGAAACTGTATTCCGGACGGTCCTCACTCGAGCTTTCCCATCATCAGTACAGCCTCGGTGGACTTGTCGGTGCCGACAACCAAGATCACGCCATGGGGCACATCATCATCGGCAGTGAAGCGCTGAATGACGGCATCCTCACCCGCCACGAGCTGCAGCATCACCATCGACCCATCTTGCCGAACGTCCATGCGCCGAAGAACCAGATCCTCACTCTGCAGGATCGCACCAACGCAGCATGGCTGTGGACACGTCGAAATGGCGTGGTGACGGGTGTCGCAGCATCGGCGTTGCACGGTGCCGAGTGGGTGGACACCAGCATTCCGATCGAGCTGATCTGGAATTGCACCAGGCCGCCGCGCGGTCTGGTCGTCCGCAATGAACGACTCGCCGCGGACGAGATGACATACCTGTCGGGCATTCCCGCCACTTCTGCGGCGCGTACCGCCATGGATCTCGGGCGGTTTCTTGCGCGCGGATCGGCGCTGGCGCGGCTCGACGCGCTGATGCGGGCGGTCGCGTTCGATCCCGCCGAAGTGGTGGCGCTGGCGGAACGCTATCGCGGGGCCCGCGGGGTTGCGCGGCTCAAGGCGATTCTTCCGCTCGTCGACGGCGGAGCGGCTTCACCCCAGGAGACACGGCTACGGCTGATGTGCATCGACGCCGGCCTGCCCTGGCCGACGACGCAGATCGCGGTGGTCGACCAGTGGGGACGACACCTACGGACACTCGACATGGGTTGGGAAGAGTTCAAAGTGGCGCTCGAATACGACGGTGACCAACATCAGACCAGTCGTCCCCAGTACGTCAAGGACCACTGGGTGTTGCCGAAGCTGAGGGAGCTGGGGTGGAACGTCATCCAAGTCATCAGGGAAGACCGTGGCGCCGATATCGTCGGCCGCGCCTACCGTGCCCTACGCGCTGGCGGCTGGGACGGCCAAACGCACACCAGCATCGCCCAAACTGTAATCAGGCAGCGAAAGTTCGAGTACACGCCGTCCGGAATACAGTTTCGGCGAGAAGCGGGTTAGGACATGGCGTCGCGCAGGCTCTTGGGCCGCAGGTCGCCCCAGTTCTCCTCCACGTAGGCCAGGCAGTCTGCCCGGGTGCTCTCACCGAACACCACCCGCCAGCCGGCGGGCACCTCGGCGAACTTCGGCCACAGGCTGTGCTGTTCCTCATCGTTCACCAACACGAAGAACACCCCGTCCTCGTCATCGAACGGATTGTTGCTCATCGGCTCTCCTCGCGCTGGTAACGGATTTGGTGACGGCCGCCGTTGTGTTGAAAATTTCGGAACCCAGCACCCGGTCGGACAACCGGCCCAGGCAGCTGAGGTTGGGGAATCCGGGCCCCTGGGTCAGCCCGGCCAGTCCCGGCAGGAACAGCTTGGGTTCGACATCGTTGACGGCCAGGTCGTACCCGATCGACTCCTGGATGCTGTCGGCGGTCAGGGCTTTGCCCATGCCCAACTCCAGCACGTCGAGCGCATCCTGACGCAACAGCGGCACGAACCACATTGCGTTGGCGCCCGATCCGTCGATCACCAGGTCGAAACCGTGCACCGTCTCCAGCCGTTCCCCGCCGCGCTCGGTCTGCAGGGTCAGCCGGATGCGTTCGTCGCGAGCCACCGCATGCGCCACCCGGCCGCGCAGATGACGGATGCGGTCATCGGCGAGCAGGCCCTCCTGGACGCGCACCGAGAACACCCCGCGGTCGGTGCGGTTCATCGCATCGCGCTTCTCGGCGAGCGTCAGCCCCGCCCAGTGAATGGGATCCGAGTACAGCGCGTTCTCGAAGAATCCTTCGCCGCGGGTGAACAGGGTGACCTGCGGGGAGATCACGCTGATGGTCGAAACCCGGTGCCGGAAAAGCTCATCGAGCATGGTGCCCGCGGTCTCGCCGCCTCCGATGACCGCCACCCGGTCGGCGGCGATCAGCTCATGCTGGGCCGCCCGATGCCAGAACTGCGCGATGGACAGCACCCGCGGATTGCCCGGCAGCAGCGACCGTTCGGCCTGACCGGGCCCGGTGACCATCAACGCGTCGGCGTGCACGGCGCCCTCCCGGGTACCCAGCTCCCAGCGCACCCCGTCGTCGCCGTACTGCAGCCCGATCTCGGAGACATCGCCGTGGCGGACCGTCATCCCGGTGTTGTCGGCCACCCACTTGAGGTACTGGCTCCAGCGTTTGTGGGTCGGCGCCGGCCGGCCGCGGTCGATCCACTCGGCGAACTGTCCGGTGGAGATCAGGTAGGACTGCCAGCTGTGCTTCATCATCCGCTGGTCGAGTTCGGCATTGCGCCGCGATACCAGCGCCGACTGGTACGGGAACCCGATGTCCTTCTCGGGGCCGGTCCCCAGTCGGTGCTGACCGTCGGTCCAGCCGCCGGCGGGCTGCCAGTTGGCGGCCACGTCGGTGCGTTCGACGGCGATGACGTCGGGAGCGGGAACCCCCATGGCGCGCAGTTCGGCGGCCTTGGCGGCGACCGCGATCGCCTTCACGCCGGCGCCGATGACGGCCAGGGTCGGGGTGGATGTCGTCGTGTTGGTTGTCACTGGATAACCTCTCGTAGAGCGTCCTGCCACAGCGCCTGAAGGGTCGCGACGTCATCGGCAGAGAGAATGTCGGGCAGGGTGCGCCACTGCGTCCCGAGGACCGGGGAACCGTCCTTGTCGACCATCGCCACATTCAGCGTGATCTCGTGGCGTACCGCCAGGTCGGGTTCCGGTATCCGCGACACCTCGGTCAGCAGATCCCGGTCCAGGACCAGCGCCGAGCTTCCCGGTGCCTGGTGCAGCCGACCGAGGTAGTTCAGCAGGATCTGCGGATCCCGATGCGCGCCAAGGCGTTCGGCGGTATCGGTACGCAGGTGGCGCAGCAGTGCGTAGTCGATACCGTCGCCGGGTATCGCGCCCAGCTCGGCGGCGACCCCGCGGGCGTCGCGGGAGCGCAACCGCACCGGGTAGATCGCGCTGAGCAGCCCGACCGTATCGCCGGTGTCGATCTGGCGGGAATCGTCAGCCAGTCCGGCCGACACCACACCGTCGGCGCGCCCGTAGGTCTCCATCGCCAGCAGGGCTGCGGGGGTGTCCTGCCCGCGCAGCCGACGCCAGGCCGTCAGGGCGTGCGCGGTGGCCGCCGCCAGTACGTCGGGCACCGGGACCGGCGCCGCCAGCACCTGCGCGGTGACGGCCCGGCCGACGAAGGACATCGACACCACCACATCGGCGGCGCGGTCGGTACCGAGCTGCACCCGGCGGGCGCCGACGTCGGGGTCGGCCCCTGTGAGCTGCGCCTCCCAGAACTCGCAGGTGTCGAGTTTGAGTGCGCGCTCGGCCAGTAGTCGTGACCATCGACGCAGCGATGTGTGCTCACGCAACACGGCCGGCGTACGACCGGCTGACACTGCGTGCCAACCGGTTTCAAGCTCACCGAGCACGATCTGCCAGGACGCCGGATCCATCGCCAGCACATGCGCGGTGATCAGCAGCACCTCGGCGCCGCCGTCGTGATGCAGCCACACCGCGTTGAACATCGCACCCTGGTCCGGGTCCAGCCGCTGCACCGCGGCGTCGGTGTGCGCGGCGACCGCGGCCGCCAACTCCCCCGTCACATCGGCCTCGGTGAGAATGTCATCGGAGATGCCCGAGCCGGGATGTTCCACCAATGTCATCGCGGTGCGATCCAGTCGGCTGCGCAGCGCCTCGTGACCGTCGATCACAGTGCGCAACACCGTTTCCAGGCGTTCTCGGGTGACATCAGCCGGGAGCCGTATCGCCTCGGTCTGGGCCAGCCGGCGCGCGTTCCCGTGGGCCAGCAGCCAATGCCCGGCCGGCAGCAGCGGGATCGGGCCGGTGTCCTCGGTGTCGTATTGTTCGGCCTGCACATCGCCGTCGATCGCGGCGGCCAACTCGCGGATGGTGGTGCATTCCAGCATGAGCCGAGCCCGCAGCGCCACGCCGCGGCGCCGCACCGCCTGCACGACGGACAGGGCGACGATGCTGTCCAGACCGAGGTCGAGGAAATCGGCGTTGACGTCCACGACCTTGATGTCCAACAGTTCGCCGAGCACCTCGGCGAGCACGATCTCGGTATCGGTGGTGGGTGCGGCGAGCTCGTCGGCACCACCCACCCGATCCACGTCCAGCACGGCCAGCGCGGCATCGTCGACCTTGCCGTGTGAGGTCAGCGGGATCGCGTCGACATCGATGATGTGGTGTGGCACCAGGTATCTCGGCAGAATCGTGGTGAGCATGCGCCGCAACTCCGCGACTGGAACGCTGCTCACCACATATGCGGTCAGCCGCGGCCCGCTGCGATGCCGGCGCACCGCGACGTGCGCTTGGCGGACATCGGGGTGGCGGTGCAGCGCGGCGGCCACCTCTGCCGGTTCCACCCGGAAACCGCGGATCTTGACCTGGTCGTCACTGCGTCCCAGGAACTGCAGGGCCGAGGTCCCCAGTCGGCGCACGACATCGCCGGTCCGGTACATCCGGGAGCCCGGCCGGGACGGGTCGGCGACGAACCGGCCCGATGTCTCGCCGGCGCGGCCCAGGTAGCCGCGGGCCAACTGCCCCCCGCTGAGGTACAACTCCCCGGCCACCCCGGCCGGTACCGGCCGCAGCCAGCTGTCCAGCACATGCGCGGTCATCGGGTCCGTCGGCTGCCCGATACAGGGCTGCTCGTTCTCGGCGATCGCCGCGACAACGGCCTCGACGGTGGTTTCGGTTGGCCCGTAACAGTTGTGGGCGCGCATACCGGTGCGCTCACATTCGGCACGGATACCCTGCCAGGCGGCGGTGTCGATATTCTCGCCACCGAGCGCCAGCACGGCAAGCGGCACCGTGGACAGCAGACCCGCGGCGCGCAGTTGGGTGAACATCGATGGGGTGGTGTCGATCATGTCCAGACCGAAGCGACCGATGGTCGCCACCAGCGCCTCGGCATCGCGTTGCACATCGTCACCGATGATGTGCACGCGGTGTCCACCGAGCAGCGCGACCAGTGGCTGCCAGGCGGCGTCGAAGGTGAACGACCACGCATGTGCGATGCTCAGCGTGCGGTCAAGCCGGGTCTGCGCGGGACCGAGCACATTGCGCACATGGTCCTCGCCGTAGGCGAGCAACGCGCTGTGAGTGCCGATGACGCCCTTGGGCTTTCCGGTGGTACCGGAGGTGAAGACGATATAGGCGCCCTGTCCCGGGCGCACCTGCGCCGGCCGGTAGTCCGGACCGGGTTCGGCGGTGACGCCGGCGAGCAGGTTCTCGTCGACGATCAGCTCGGCGCCGGTCTGGCCGATGATCTCGCGGATGCGGTCCGCGGGCATCCCCGGATCCAGCGGCACGATCAGGCCGCCGGCCTTGAGCACGGCGAGCATCGCCACCACATAATCGGGCCCGCGGCGCAACAGGATCGGCACCGGGGTCTCGGCGCGGACTCCCCTGCGCTGCAGGTCGGCGGCCAGCCGATCGGCCGCGGCGTCGAATGCACGGTAACTGATTTCACCGTCGGCCCAACTCACGGCGATATCGTCGGGACGTTCGGCGGCGACGGCGGCGACGGCGGTGTGGAATCCGCCCTCGGCGGTGACCGGCTCGAACGCGGCCGACGTGTCGATCTCACCATCGAGGGTGACCGCCACCTCGCGCATCGGCTGACCCCAGCGTTCCAGCAGGCGCTGCACGACGGCCAGAACGCGCTGACCCAGCGTCTGCGGATCCAGTAGACCCAATGCGCCGTCCAGGGTTTCGACGAGCACGGTCAGCCGTCCGTGGGTGGGATGCGCGGCGATGGTGACCGGGAAATGCGACAGGCTCTCCAGTGCAGCCGGACGGATCACCGCCGAACCCAGGTCGAACTCGCCGCTGCCGACGAGTCCGCCGGGCGGGAAGTTCTCGTACACCAACAGCGTGTCGTACAGCTCGCCGACACCACCGGCCGCGCGCAACTCGGTATGGCTGAGGTAGCCGTGGTCGCGCAGCTCGGCCGCTTCGCGCTGCAGCGCAAGACACTGTGAACCGACACGTCCGGTCGGGTCCAGCCGGATCCGCAGCGGCACGGTGTTGATGAACAACCCGACCATGGCTTCCACCCCGGACAGGTCATCAGGCCGGCCGGAGACGGTCACCCCGAACACCACATCGGAACGGTCGGTGAACGCGGACAGTATTGTTGCCCAGGCCATCTGGAACAACGTGCTGATGGTGACGCCCCGGCTCCTGGCCGCCTCCTGTAACTCGGCGGTGGCGTGTTCGTCGAGCTCGATCTCGGTGCGCCGGGGCAGACCGGCCACCGCCTCCCCACCGAGTGCGGGTGACAGCAGCGTCGGCCCGTCCAGGCCGGCCAGGTGGGTGCGCCAGCGTTGCCTGCTGAGTTCCGGGTCGCGGCCTGCCAGCCAGCCGATGTAGTCCCGGTAGGGCCGCGGGGCCGGTGGCAGCGCGGCGATATCACCGCCCGCCCGGTACAGGCCGATGAGCTCGCTGACGAACACCGGCAGTGACCAGCCGTCGATCACGATGTGATGGGCGATCACCACCAGTCGCCAGTTCCGGTCCGGAAGTTCCACGAGCAAGAATCGGATCACCGGCCCCTTGCCCAGATCGAACGGCCGGCTGCGGGCCTCGGCCTCCAGTGCGACGGCCTCCGACGGGGTGGCGACGATGTGCTGCCACGGTAGGTCGAAGGTCGACGGAACCACCGCGACCGGACGGCTCAAGTTGCCTTGGAAGAAGCTCACCCGCACGTTCGGATGGCGCACCAGCATCGCCTCGGCGCACGACTTCAGCAGCGCCACATCGAGATCGCCCTCCATATCGGCGGCCATCGCGATGAAATACGGGTCGGCTCCGGCCTCGCTGTCGGTCAGACCGGCCAACGAGTACAGCCCCTGCTGCAGCGGGCTGAGTGCCATCACATCGGTGATGGCCGGAGATCCGGCGGGCTGGAGCGGAGCGACCCGGGGATTGGGCGCGCTCATTGGTTGTCGCTGCCCCATCCCGCGGTCAGGGCCGCGAGCTCGTCGGCCGACAGACCGGACGCCGCCATCGGCTCGTGCCGGGTGTCGGCCGTTTGCACCTGCCCCGCCTTGGCATCGAGCGCCGCCGACAGCTCGGCGAGCTCGGGATGCTCGAACACCATCCGCGCGGTCAACGGAACACCGGCGTCACGTGCGCGAGCGGCCAACTGCACAGCCAGGATGCTGTCGCCGCCGAGGGTGAAGAAGTCGTCGTGCCGCCCGAATTCCTCGACTGCCAGCAGATCGATCAGCATGGCCGCCAGCGTGCGCTCGGTATCGGTGCGGGCCGGCTCGCTCGGGGCGGTCGAGACCACCACCGGCCGCGGCAGCACCACACCCTCCAGCGAGTCCAGCACCGTGATGGGCAGTGCCGCATGCTCTTCGGGCAACGCCGAGCGCACCGTCTCGATGAACGCCTCGAGATCGGCGACCGGCTCGGCGGCCACCACGTAACCACCCAGCACCGGCCCGCTGCGGGTCTCCCAGTCCCGGGTCGTCGCCGCGGCGACACCGGCCGCCGCCTCCAGCGCGGCCTGCCCCCGGTGCTCACCGTGCTCCAGATAGTCCAGCGTGCCGTCCTGATTCCACCGGGCCCGGTCACCGGTGCGGTACAGCCGTGCACCGCCCTCGAAGGGACTTTCCGGATAGCGGAACGCGTTGGCGGGGTGGGCATCGCCGTATGCCGCGTCGATCGCCCCACCGGCGTAGTACACATCGCCGGAGACACCGACCGCCACCGGCACCAGCCATTCGTCGAGCAGATAGACGCGATCGGCGCCCGCGGTCTGCGGCAGACCGGCAGCCGGTGTGGCCGACGCGCTCCATTGCGCGACGATCCGGTCACCCTCGGCACCGTCGGCGATGGTGATATCGCGCAGCGTGCCGTCGGGGTCGTCGGCGAACGCCTGCACGACCTGCTGCAGCCAGTCGATCAGCCGGCGGGCAGTCTCCTGCCGGTAGAGCTCGGTGCGGTAGATGACCGTGCCCTGGTAGCCCGCCGGCGATCCGTCGGCCGCGGTCTCGGCGAAGAAGTTCAGCGACAGGTCGGCATGTGCCACATCGAATGTCGGCTGCAGCGCGGTGAATCGGGTGTCACCGTCGGGTCCGGTGGCGATGATGCGGTCCGATGGCAGTTCCTCGCGGACATGCACGACGACACCGAACAACGGGTTGCGCGACAGCGACCGCACCGGGCTGACCGCCTCGACCACCCGGTCGAAGGGCAGGTCCTGATGTGCGTAGGCGCCCAGCGCCATCTCGCGGGCGCGGCGCAGCACCTCACGCACGGTCGGGTTGCCGTCGAGCTTGTTGCGCAGCACCACGATATTGATGAAGAACCCGATCAGACCGTCGAGTTCGGGTTCGGTGCGACCGGCCACCGGGGTGCCCAGCGGGATATCGGTGCCCTCGCCTGCCTTATGCAGGGCCACCGCGACGGCGGCCTGCAGCAACATGAACTCGGTGATGCCGAGTTGACGGGTCAGCTCGGACAGTTTGGCTCGGGTCTCGGTGTCGATGGTGAAGGCCAGCGCGTCACCCTCGCCGTCGGGAACCGGCGGGCGCGCGAAGTCCGGGCGCAGCCCGTTCTCCTCGGGCAGACCCGACAGCTGCTCCACCCAGTAGTCACGCTGGGCGGTGATGCTCTCGGTCTCGCCACCCAGCAGTTCGGCCTGCCAGGCCGCGTAATCGGCGTACTGCACCGGTAGCGGCTCGAATTCCGGAGCCTGCCCGGCACACCGGGCCCGGTAGGCGGTCAGCACATCGGTGAACAACACCCCGGCCGACCAGTGGTCGGCGGCGATGTGATGGACCACCAGCGACAGCACATGGTGGTCCGCGCCGGACAGCCCGTCATCCGATTTCGTGCTCAGCACGGCTGCCCGGATCGGCCACTCGTTCTCCAGGTCGAAGCAGTAACGGCGCTCCGCGGTCAGTTCGGCCTGCAGCCACTGCTCGCCCTCACCCCGGGCCCGGCGTACCGGCACCGCGGCGCCGTCGTTGATGATCTGGAACGGGGACCCGTCGATCTCCCGGTAGGTGGTGCGCAGGATCTCGTGCCTATTGACCACGTCGGTGATGGCGGCGACGAACGCCTCCGGGTTGTTCGGGCCGCTCAGGCGCGCCGCGAACGGGATGTTGTTGACGGGGTTCGGGCCGTCGATGCGGAACTGGAACCACTGCCGCAGCTGCGCAGCGGACATCTGCAGCGGGCCGTCATGCGGTACGGCCGCCATGGTGGGTCGGTCGGAGCGACCACCGGCGGCGGCAATGGCGTCGATGTGGGCGGCGATACCGCTCACGGTGCCCAGCTCGAAGATCTCCTGCACACCGATGTCGACGCGGCAGCGCGAGCGCACCGCGGCCACCAGCTTGGTCGCCAGCAGCGAATGACCGCCGAGTTCGAAGAACGAGTCGTCGGCACCCACCCGGTCCCGGCTGAGCAGTTCGCCGAACAGGCCGGCGATCTCCCGCTCGGTGCCGGTGCCGGGTTCGCGGTACGTGGTGGCGACCACGATCTCGGGCTCCGGCAGCGCTTTCCGGTCGATCTTGCCGTGCGCGGTGATCGGGATCTCGTCGACGGCCACGTACGCCGCCGGGATCATGTACTCCGGCAGGGCGGCGGCGACCCGCGCCCGGATCCGGTCGATCTCGACGATCCCGGCTTCGCCGGCCGGGGTGACATAGGCGACCAGACTCTTGCCCAGGCCCGGGACATCACTGGCCACCACGACGGCCTGCCCGACCGACGGGTCCACCGAGATGGCGGCCGCAACTTCGCCGAGCTCGATCCGGAACCCACGGATCTTGACCTGCTCATCGGCACGCCCGACGAACTCGATGTCTCCGTCGGCATTTCGGCGGGCCAGGTCACCGGATCGGTACATACGATGCCCGGGGTTGAACGGGTCGGCCACGAATCGTTCGGCGGTCAGACCCGGCCGGTGATGGTATCCATGCGCGACATGTGTTCCGCCGATGTAGATCTCACCGATGACACCGACCGGCACCGGCTGTAGGTAATCGTCGAGCAGGTGGATGGTGGTGTTGATCTTCGGGGTACCGATCGGGACGATGCGCGAACCCTGTTTGCCCTCGACCTTGTAGCGGCTGCAGTTGAGCACGGTCTCGGTGGGGCCGTAGAAGTTGTGCAGCAGCGAGTCGAACATGCCGTGGAACTTGTCGGCGACCTCGCCGGGTAGTGCCTCGCCACCGATCGGGACGCGCTGCAGGGTGCGCCATTCGTTGACCCCGGGCAGCGACAGGAACAACCCGAGCAGTGAGGGGACGAAGTGCATCGAGGTCACGCCCTCGTTGCGCAGCAGGTCGGTCAGGTAGCCGATATCGGTCAGACCATCGGGTTTCGGTATCACCAGACGTGCTCCGGCAGCGAGCATTCCGAAGATCTCGCCGATCGACACATCGAAGCCCTGGGAGGCCACCTGCAGCAGGCGGTCCTGATCGGAGACCTGGTATTCCGGACCGAACCAGGCGAAGTACTCGGCGATGGGCCGGTGCGGCACCGGCACACCCTTGGGCAGACCGGTGGAACCCGAGGTGTAGATCAGGTACGCGGTGTTCTCCGGCAACAGTGGACGCACCCGTTCCGCGTCGGTCGGATCCGCCGACGGGTAGCCGTCCAGGTCGGTGGCCAGTTCGCGGAGAACGACTTTCGGGTCCGAGTCGGACAGGATGTAGGTCAGCCGGTCCTCGGGGTAGGTCGGGTCGACCGGCAGGTACACCGCACCGGCCTTGACGATGCCGAGGGCGGTGATGACCAGTTCCGGCGACTTCTCCATGAGCACCGCGACGCGATCCTCGGTGCCGATGCCCTGGGCGATCAGCGAGTGCGCCAACCGGTTCGCCGTCTCATTGATCTCGCGGTAGCTGTAGTGGCGGCCCTCGTAGACCACCGCGGTGGCATCGGGTGTCTCGGCGGCCTTCGTCTCGACCAGCGCGGTCAGCGTGGTGGCCGGGGTGTCGAACCGCTCACCGTGTGACACCGCCCGCATCCACTCGGCCTCCTCGGCCGAGAAGATGTCCAGTCGCGCCAGCGGCCGATCCAGATCGGCCAGCGCGTTGTCCAACAGCACCGCAAACGATGTCAGCATGCGGGCGGCCAGATCGGCGTCGATGATCTCGGTGAGGTGCTCGGCCTCGACAACGGCGGTGCCGGCCCCGGTGGCGTCGAACTCGACCATGAAGCCCAGCGGCAGTTGGGTGACGTGCCCGCGCAGCTCGCCGCGGACGCAGTGCACACCCTCGGGGCGGAAGCCGCCGCCGTCGGGTTCGCGGAAACCGAAGCTCACCCGGGTCATCCGCTCGGCGCCGTGGCGCCGGTCCGGGTTCAGCTCGCGCACGACCCGGTCGAGGTTGATGCGCTGATGGGCGAAGGCACCCAGAGCAGTGTCCCGGGTGGCGAGCACCAGGTCACGGAATCCGGCGGTGGGCTGCGGGCGCAGCCGCATGGCCACGGTGTTGCCGAAGTACCCGATGGAATCGTCGGTGCCGCGGTTGAGAACCGGGCTGGCGACCAAAAAGTCATCGGTGTGGGTGTAGCGGTTGATCAGTACGCCGAACGCGGCGAGCAACACCATGTAGGGCGTTGCGCCGGTCTCGCGGGCCAGTGCGGACACCTTGGTGACGGTCTCCGGCGACAGCGTCAGCGAGGTCCGCTGGGACCGGAATCCGGTCGGCACCGCCGAGCCGGTGGGCCCCGGAAGTTCGAGTGGCTCTGGCGGATCGGTCATCACCGAACGCCAGTGCGCCAGATCTTCGTCTCCTGTGTCGGCGGCCGGCGCCGGCGGCCGCGGGGTCGGCCCGAGATCGGCACCGCCGTAGGCCGTGGTGAGATCACCGAAGAACACCCGCCAGCTGCCGTCGTCCCATGCGATGTGGTGGGCGACCAACAGCATCATGTGCTCATCGGCGGCCAGACGTACCAGGGTGATCCGCAGCGGCGAATCGGTCGTCAGGTCGAAGCTCCGGCCGAACTCACGCTGGGCCAGCACCTCCAGGCGCAGTCCGCGGGCCCGCTCGGACATCTCCGACAGATCGTGGAATGCCCAGGCCGGCTTCAGATTGTCGTGCAGGACGGCTTCGGGCTCGCCGTTCTCGTCGGCGGTGTAGGTGGTGCGCAACAGCGGGTGGCGCCGTCCGACGGCGTTGAGCGCGGTGTGCAGACGATCGGCATCCAGCGCTCCGGTCAACCGGTAGGACAGGCTGATGTTCAGCAGCACGCCGGTCGGGTCGAAGGCCTGCACGAACCACATCCGGCGCTGTCCGTCGGAGAGACCCGTCTCGGCGGCCGGTTCGGCGAGGGTGGCCGCCAGCCCGCGTTCGGCGAGCTTGCGGCGCATCAATTCCAGGCGCGCGTCCGACTGGGGCGAGCGCAGCGACGGTGTGGTTCTGGTGTCAGTCACTTCAGGCGTGCCTTCTTCTCGGGTCGTTCCAGGTGCTCAAGGACCTCGGAGACGGTCGCACCGCCGAGAATGGTCGCCAGCGGCACGTTCACCCCGGCCGCCTTCTTGAGCTTCTTACGTAAGTCGAGCGCCAAAAGGGAGTCGACACCCATATCGAGCAGTGAGGCAGACGGTTCCAGGGGCGTATCCGCCGACAGGTTGAGCACCGACCCGAGCGCCACCCGCAGGACGCCGGCCGCATCCAATCCCTCACACGATGGTTCCTGCTCTGCCAAGCCTTCCGGTTCGGTTCGGGCTTCTCCCAGGAACACCTGCAGTCGTGCTGCGTCCGCGGTGTACACCAGCGGGTCCCCGGCGAAATCCCGCAGACAGGTTTCGACGGCGCGCTCCGGCGTCATCGCCTGCAATCCGGACCGTTCGACGCGGGCAACCTCGTCCGCGTCGATGATGCCGGCCTGATCGTGGAAGCCCGGCCACAGCCCCCAGCGCACCGAGGTGCAGTGCCTGCCGTCGGCCCGCAGCTGACCGGCCATCACGTCCAGTAACCGATTGGCCGCCGCGTACGCGGCGTGACCGCGCCCGCCCCACACGCCGGATACCGAGGAGCACAGCACGATTCGGGCATCGGCGCGCAACGGCCAGGCCGCGGTGAACGCCGACAGCCCGCCGACCTTCGCCGCGAGCGTGGCGGTGAACGCGGCACCGGTCAGATCACGGTGCCCGACGATCGTCGCCGCCCCCGCGGCGTGGATGACCAGCGATGCACCATTACCACCGAACTCCGCGGCGGTGGCCGCCAGCGCGGCGGGGTCGGTGATATCGCAGGGCGGCGCCACTATCTCGACATCCGCCAGGCGCTGCGGTTCGGCACCGGTGCGCCCGAGCAGCACGATGCGGCGCGCCCCGTGCGCGGCGAGGTACCGCACGAAATGGGTGCCGACCGCCCCGGTACCACCGGTGATGACCACCTCGTCGAGCACACCGGGTGTCCCCCATCCGGGCTGGGGCAACCTCTCCTCGGAGGCGCCCCGGCCGAACAGCGCCGGTCCGGAATCAGATTGCCGCACAGCCAGTTCGGTGCAGCTGCCGGTCAGGGCGTCGACGGCCAGCGCTGCTGACGGGTCGTCGAGCTCCCAGGCCGGCAGGTCCAGATGGCCGAAGTTCTGGTCGGGGTGTTCCAGTCCGATGCTGCGGTGCATCGCCGCCAGGGCGGCCTGGGCAGGCAGCGGCACCGGTTCGCCGGAGCGCACCTGTTCACCGCCGACGGTGACGAGCCAGGCATCGCGGCACAGCAGCCCGATGGCATCGGGGTAGCGCAGCAGACCGGTGTCGATACGCGCGGCCAGATCCTGCCCGGCGGCCACCGCGTCGAGATGATCGAGTACCGGCGCCACCACCACCAGCAGATCCGCATCGGAGGGGTCGGTTGTCTCGAAACGGGTCCGCAACGTGGTGGCGAGCCGGCCATCATCGCCGAGGTCGATCACCGCGGCGCGTCGCGGTCCCGCCGGCGAGGTGGTTGCCCGCGGTTCCCAGCGCTCGGTCAGGACCGTCAGTCCGGGCACCGGTGGCAGCGGTTCGGATGCCGCCCAGTGGTGCTGGGCGCGCATCGGGGCGAAGGGGAAGTCGCGCAACAACTCCGCGGACTTGGCGCCCCAGTCGAAACCGGGATCGGCGAGCGCCACTGCGGTCAGGTTGGCCGACAACCGGTCGACGAGCATTTCGTCGCGGCGTCCCGACCCGACGATGAGCGGCGGTTCGGCGACGTCCCCGGACATCCCGTCGAGCACATCGGCCATGGCGTAGATCAGCGCCGGATGCGCCGACAGCTCCACGAAGATCTGGGCGCCGGATGCGACGGCGGCGCGGACGGCCTCATCGAAGCGGACGGTGCTGCGCAGGTTGGTGTACCAGTAGTCGGCGAAATCGGTACCGGGCGCAACGACCTGCGCGGTCGCCGAGCCGATGAACGCGACCGAGGCGGCGGCGAATGTCCCGCCGGGGAGCAAGGATTCGAGCTCGGCGCGTTTGCTGTCCAGTTTGGTGGTGTGCGCGGGGAACCACATCTCGATCTCTTTGGCGAACCCGCCACCGTCACTGATGCGGCGCACCACCGCGGCGATGGCATCGGTGTCACCGGAGACCGCCACCGACGATTCGGAGTTCACCACCGACAGTTCCAGCCAGCCCGGCGTTTCGCCGATCGCGGCCTGTGCCCGCTCCGGATCGACGCCGAGCACCGCCACCCGGTACGGCCCGGTCAGCCCATCCAGCAGGGTGGCCCGTGCAAAGACCACGCCGACGGCCTCGTTGAGGCTGATGGTCCCGGCGACATGGGCGGCGCCGATCTCACCGAGGCTGTGCCCCACCGTGATATCGGGGGTGACACCGCAGGACTGCCAGACCCGGGCCAGGGCGATACCGTGCACGAACTGCGCACCCTGAATCTGCACCTGGGAGAAATCGTTGGTGTGCGCACCGGGGTCTGCCAGCAGGTACGCCAGCGGAGACGCGAATCCGGCCTCCACGAACGCCGCCGCACACCGGTCGACCTCGTCGCGGTACACCGCCAGCCGGTCGTAGGCCTCGGCACCCATGGACGGCCACTGGCTGCCCTGCCCGGGGAAGACGAACGCGACGCGGGGGGTGCCCGGCTGCGCCGACCGGGCGACCAGCGGGTGTTCCTCGCCCGCCTGCAATGCGTGCAGGGCCTCGGTCAATTCGGCGATATCGGCGGCCCGGACCAGTGCCCGGTGCTTGCGCAGCCGCCGGGTGCGGGTGAGCGTCGCCGCCACCCGGGCCACATCGGCGGCGGTCCGAAGTGCCGGCCGACGCCGCAGGTAGTCGAGGATCGCGCCGGCGTCCTGAGCGATCAGGTCCTCGGCGTGCGCGCTGAGCAGGACCCGGATACGACCGTCGGGAAACGGGTTGAAGATCATCAGGCGGCCGCTCCGGTGTGGTCCGGGATCGCGATGACGGCGTGGGTGTTGGTGCCGCTCATCCCGAAAGCCGATACCGCGGCGATGCGCTTTCCGTCGACGGCGGGCCACTCGGTCAGTTCGGTGGCAAGCCGCAGGCCCTGCGCCTCCCAGTCGATCTCGCGGCTGGCCGCATCGATGTGCAGGCTGGCGGGCACGGCGCCGTGCTGGGCGGCGATGATCACCTTGGCCAAGCCCAGCGCGCCCGCGGCGGCCTGGGCATGCCCCACATTGGATTTCACCGATCCGAGCAGAGCGCCGGCGCCGGGTTCGGTGGCGCCGTAGGTCTGGGCCAACGCCCGCAGCTCGGTGCGGTCACCGAGCCGGGTGGCGGTGCCGTGCCCTTCGATCATGCCGACATCCTCGGGCCGGACACCGGCGCGGGCGATCGCACGGGCGAACAGCCGCTGCTGGGCGGTACCACTGGGCGCGGTCAGTCCGATGGTGCGGCCGTCGGAGTTGACACCGGTGGCACGGAGCTCGGCCAGTACCTGTCTGCCGTCGCGGATCGCCGCGGATCGCCGCTGCAGCAGGAACATCCCGGCGCCCTCGGCCCAGACGGTGCCGCTGGCGGCAGCGCTGTAGGGGCGGCAGTGGCCGTCATCGGACAGCGCGTGCTGCTTGGAGAATTCGACGAAGTATCCGGGGGTGCCCATCACGCAGACCCCACCGGTGAGTGCCATATCGCAGTCGCCGTTGCGGACCGCTCCGGCCGCGGTGTGCAGGGCGGCCAGCGCCGAGGAGCAGGAGGTGTCCACGGTCAGTGCCGGTCCGGCGAGGTCCAGCGTGTAGGCGATGCGCCCGGAGATCACGCCCAGTGAGGTGCCGGTGATGAGATGTCCGCTGTGGTTGGAGTATTCGGACAGCTGCGGCCCGTATTCCAGTGCCGATGCGCCGATATAGCAGCCGATATCGTGCCCGGCGACATCATCGGGGTTGATCCCACTGTTCTCCAGGGTGCGCCAGGCCAGCCGCAGCGCCACCCGCTGCTGCGGGTCCATGGCGACGGCCTCCCGCGGCGAGATACCGAAGAACGCCGGGTCGAAAACCGCTGCATCGGAGAGGAACCCACCCAGATCGTGGATCTGTTTGAAACCGTCGCGGCGGGAGCCCTCCAGTAGTTCGGTGACCGACCAACCGCGATCGGTCGGGAACTGTCCGAGTGCCTCGCGGCTCCCGGACAGCAGATCCCAGAACGAATCGGCGGAGTCGACGCCACCTGGCGTCTCCACCGCCATGCCGACGATGACCACCGGGTCGAGTTCGCCACCGTCAGAGCGCATTGCCTCAGAGCGCATTGACCAGCTCCGCCACATCCGCGGTGTGGTCGTTGATGTAGAAGTGCCCGCCGTCGAACATGGATACCGTGAAGGCTCCGCTGGTGTGAATCTCCCAGCGCCGCAACATGTTCTCGTTGATACGGTGATCGGCGTCGCCGCCGAGGGTGTGGATGTCGGCGGCGATGCGGACATTCTCGTCACACGCGTACCGGTTGAAGGCGGCGTAATCCGCGCGCACGGCCATCAGCAGCAGTTCCACGAAATCGTCATCGGCCAGCAGCTGCGGGTCGGTGCCGCCCAGATCCACCATCTCGGCGATGATCTCGCTCTCGGCCATCGGTAACGAGGGCGCCGCGGCGACGGTCGCCGGCGCCTCACTGGCCGATACCCACAGCGAACCGACCTCGATGCCCTTGCTCTCGGCGACGCGGGCGAACTCGAAGGCCACCACCGCGCCCATGCAGTGCCCGAACAGCCGCAACGGCCCCAGCGCCGCCCAGTCACCGCCGTCGAACAGATCGGCGGCGAGTTCTGCGACCGTGTCCGGGGCCGGGTGGGTCAGCCGGTCCCCGCGCTGCGGGTACTGCATGACGTAGGTGTCGGCGCCCGCCGCGGCCAGCGCGGTACCCAGGGACCGGTAGGCCAACGCCGCTCCCCCGGCGTGCGGGAACACCAGGGCCGCGCCCGGACCATGTGCGCCGGATCCCGGGTACTGCTTGATCCACGGTTTGAAGGTGCTCATGATCGGCCCGCGGTATCGAGTTCGGACACCACGTCGGCGTCATCCATGGCCGCGACCTCCAGGTACAGCTCGGCCACCAGTTCCAGTCGCTGCCCGTCGGATTCCCGCTCCAGGAGCCGCTGGGCCAGCGCGGCGACCGTGCGGGTGGCGAACACGTCGGGCACCATGATGGTCGGCGTGTCCAGCCAGTCGCGCACGTGCGCCACCACCTGGGTCGCCATCACCGAATCGCCACCGAGACCGAAGAAGTCATCGTCGACACCGATGGAGTCACGGCCCAGCAGGTCGGACATGATGCGCGCGACCGCGGTCTCCAGCGAGGTCGACGGCGGCCGGTACCCGCGTTCGGCGGGCAACTCGGCCTCCGCGAGGCGCAGCGCCACGGCCTTGCGGTCGATCTTGCCGCCGATGGTGAACGGGATACGGTCGGTGGCGACGAGGACCTGCGGGATCATGTGCGCGGGCACCAGATCGGCCATCGCGGCGGCGACGATATCGGTGTCGACACCGTCCCCGTCGATCCGGACCAGCGCACCCAGCACATCACGGCCGCCGTCCACGGCGACCACCGAGGCCACAGCCGCACCCACCCCGGGCACCCGGCCCAGCGCGGCCTCGACCTCGCCGAGTTCGATGCGGTAGCCGCTGAGCTTCACGCGGTGATCGGTGCGGCCGATGAATTCCAGGGTGCCGTCCGGCCAGTAGCGGGCCAGGTCCCCGGTGCGGTACCAGGTGCGGCCCTCGTACTCGACGAACTTCTCCGCGGTGAGGTCCGGGCGGCCGCGGTAGCCGCGGGCGATCCCGCGACCGGTGAACCACAGCTCGCCGGGCACCCAGTCCGGGCAGTCCTCGCCGGACGGGCTGACCACCCGGCAGGCGTTGTTCGGGAACGGCACGCCGTAGGGCACCGATGGGAGGTTCGTGGGAATCCCCAGATCTGGACCGGAGGCGGGCCCGATCTCGAAGATGGTGCCGTGCACGGCGGTCTCGGTCGCCCCACCCAATCCGGCGAACCGCATCTGCGGTGCGCGGGCGCGCAACGCGCGGGCCAGTTCCGGTCGCACCCAGTCACCGCCGGTGAGCACCACCCGCAGCGAGCTCAGCGAACCGGGGACCTCGGTGAGCATCTGCAGCCAACCGGGCAGGAAGTTGACCACCGACACCCGGTGCTCTTCGATCAGCCGCGCCCAGGAATCGGGATCACGGCGCTGCTCCTCGTCGACCATCACGATGGCGCCACCGGCACGCAGGGTGCCGAACACATCGGGCACCGACATGTCCGATTCCAGGTGCGACAGTGCCAGCGCCCGGTCCTCGGGACCGATCTCGAAATGCCGGTACAGGAATTCCAGGGTGTTCAGCACGGCATCGTGGGTGAGTTCGACGCCCTTGGGCTCACCGGTGGAACCCGAGGTGAACAGCACATAGGCCAGATCGCCCGGCTGCACCGCGACGGCAGCGAAATCCGTTGCCGAAGAACCGATATCGCTGACCCGCAGCGACGGGATGCCGACGCCGCTGAGTACCTGCGGGGTGTCATGCCCGCAGATCAGGGCGACCTTCACGCCCGCGGTCGCCAGTATGCGGCCGGCGCGGTCGACGGGCTGGTCGACACCGACCGGCAGATAGGCCGCACCGGCGGTGAGGATGCCCAGCAGTGCGGGCACCTGCTCGGCGCCCTTTGGTCCGAGGACGGCGACGATATCGCCGGAGCCCACCCCGGCGGCCTGCAGCGCACCGGCGACCGCCAGCACCCGCTCCTTGAGCTCGCCGTAGCTGAGGGTGCCGGCACCGGCGATCAGGGCAGTCGCCGCGGGCGTGGCGGCGGCATTGCGGAAGAACCCGTCGACGAGGCTGTCACCGCTGGGCGGCGCGGTCGACGCATTGACGGCATCGCGGACGGCGCGCGAGGACTCGCTCAGCGCAGGCGGGTCCGGCTCGTCCCAGGCCGCGTCGTCGGCGGCCAGCCGGGCCAGTTCGGCCACCTCGTAGGCGAACATCGCCTCGGGGACGCCGGGCGGGAACGCCTCGACCCGGACATCCCAGTTGATCATCAAACCGTTGGCCAGCGGGGTCGCCTGGGCGTCGATGAGCACCTGCGGGCCTTGGGAGATGGTCCACACCGGCTCACCGAACTGGTCGGTGACGTCACCGGCGAACAGGTCGCCCAGTCCGAGCGCGCTGGTGTAGACGATGGTCGCCAGCGTCTGGGTGCCCCGATGCCTGCTCATATCGCGCAGCACGTTCAGCCCGGACACCGTGGAATGCCGGGCGGTGGCGTGCAGGGTCTCCTGCACCGCCTTCGCCCGCGCCGCCGCCGAGTCGGCACCGCTCAGATCGATATCGAGCATCAGCGAGGAGGTGAAGCAACCCACCAGTGCGTCGACATCGGGGTGGTAGGGCTCGCGGCCGAACATCGGCAGGTTGAGCAGGAAGCGGGAACTGGTCGACCAGCGCGCCAACGCATTCGAGTACGCGGCGGCCACGGCCATCGCCGGGGTCAGACCGCGGCGGTGCGCTGCGGCGAACAGCGCGTCGCGGGTGGGAACATCGAAGATGTGCCACAACCGGACGCTACGCAACGGGTTCTGTTGCTCATCGCGCGGAACCAGCGGTAGCGCAGGCGGTTCCGGAAGATCGGGGATGCGTTCGGCCCACCATTGCCGGTCGGCCTCCGACGGCGGCGGTGTCGACGCGGTCAAACGGGCGCGGTATTCGCGGTAGGTGTAGCCGAGTTCGGGAAGGTCGGCGCCCCGGTAGAACGCGGCCAGGTCTGCCATGAAGTTGCGGTAGCTGACCGCATCGGCGGCCTGCATGTCCATATCGACATGCAGGCGTGTTCGCCCATTCGGCAACTGGGACAACGAAATCTGCAGCACTTCGTTGTCGAGTAACTGATGCGATTTGTCATCGCGGATGCGTTCCAGCCGTTCGTCGGCGGCGTCCGCATCGAGATCCCGGAGATCGTGGACGGTGACCGGCAACCCGCGATCACTGATCCGCTGGGTGCCGTCCGGGAGGATCTCCTGACGCAACATCGGATGGCGCACAGCAAGTTTCGTGGCAGCATCCTGCAGTCGGACCGGGTCCACACCGACGCCGTCGAACTCGACGTACAGGTGGGCGGCGACGCCGCCGAGTTCCTGCTCGCCGTGCCGCCCCACCCACATCGCGTGCGCGATGGGGGCCAGCGAGAACGGCGCGTCGGCATCGCCGGGGGTCTCATCGGCGACAACCGCCACGGCGGCGGGGGCGTGCTCGGCCACCAGTTCCTGCCATGCGGCGACGGTCGGGTGCGCGGCCAGAGCGGCGAAACCGACCTCGATGCCCTGCTTACGCCAGCGACCGGACAGCGACATCATCCGAATCGAGTCGAGGCCGGAGGCGATGAGATCAGCTGTCGGGTCCAGCGCCTCCGGCGTGATTCCGAGTAGTTCGGCCACCTCCGCGCGAACGGTGTCTGATGTCGACGCAGCGACGCCCACTCTGATTCCTCCGAAAATTTAGTACAGGCTGCCCTAACTCGGCGAGGCTACCCTATATTCGTATCGGCAACGCACCTACCCGGAGAGACGGTTTTTCCAGCATGAGCACCGGTTTTGCGCAGGAACACGGCGATCTGACCGACGGTTTCGTCACGTTCCCGGCCGATCGAGCCGAGACATACCGGCAGGCGGGCTATTGGACCGGAGAACCGCTGGATTCCATCCTCAGCAACGGTGCAGCACAATGGCCCGACGTCCCTGCTGTCATCGACTCCGAACGCCGCTACACCTTCGCCGAACTGGACACCGTCGCCGATCTGGTGGCCGCCAGGCTCACCGCCATCGGGTTGCGGGCCGGCGACCGGGTACTGCTCCAGTTACCCAACACCACTGCGTTCGCGGTCGCATTCTTCGGGCTGCTGCGCGCGGGAGTGGTGCCGGTGATGTGCCTGTCCGGACACCGCTCGGCCGAGCTCAGCCATTTCGCCGCCATCAGCGGCGCGGTCGGTCTCGTAATCACCGACAAGGCAGCCGGTTTCGATTTCCGGGAGATGGCCGCCCAGCTCCAGCGGGAGCACCCCGCGCTGCGACATGTGATCGTCGACGGCGATCCGGGCCGGTACATCCCGTGGTCCACCCTGACCGATCCGGACGGCGGACCCGCCGCGGCGGCACCGGCCCGCGAGGGTTTCGACCCGGCCGCACCGGCGGTGCTGTTGGTCTCCGGCGGCACCACCGGCCTGCCGAAGCTGATCGCGCGCACCCACGACGATTACCTCTACACCGCCGTCGCGTCCGCCCAGGAATACCTGATGACCAGCGCGGACACCTACCTCGTCGCCCTGCCCGCGGGGCACAACTTCCCGCTGGCGTGCCCGGGCCTGCTCGGTGCGATGACCGTCGGTGCCCCCACCGTCTTCACCACCGATCCCAGCCCGGAGAATGCGTTCGCGCTGATCGACCGCCACCAGGTCACCATCACCGGGCTGGTCAATGCGCTGGCCAAGGTCTGGAGCCAGGCCTGCGACTGGGAACCGGTGCTGCCCACATCGCTGCGCGTCGTGCAGGTCGGCGGATCGCGGATGACCGCCGAAGAGGCCGAATTCATCCTCGCCAACCTCACCCGTGGGCTGTCCCAGATCTTCGGGATGGCCGAGGGCATGCTCAACTTCACCCGCCCCGGTGACCCGGTCGATGTGTTGTTGCACACCCAGGGGCGTCCGATGTCCCCGCTCGACGAGATGCTGGTCGTCGATGAGCGCGGCAAGCCCGTGGCCCCCGGCGCGGAGGGCGAACTGTTGGTGCGGGGACCCAACACCATCAACGGGTACTACCGCGCCGAGGAGGCCAACGCGCGCTCGTTCAGCCCGGAGGGCTACTACCGCTCCGGGGACCGGGTGCGGATCTTCACCGAGGGCCCGCGGGCCGGCTATGTCGAGGTAACCGGCCGCATCAAGGACGTCATCCATCGCGGTGGCGAAACCGTGTCGGCCTCCGATCTGGAGGAACACCTGTTCGCCCACCCGGACATCTACGCCGCCGCGGCGGTTGCCATGCCCGATGAGTATCTGGGCGAGAAGATCTGTGCCGCAGTCGTTTTCTCGGGCAAACCACTGACGCTCGCCGAGCTCAACGGATTCCTCGACAGCCGTGGTGTGTCCTCGCACACCAAACCCGACATGCTCGCCGCGCTGCCGTCGCTGCCCAAGACGGCGGTCGGCAAGGTCGACAAGAAACAGATCATCGCGTTATTGAGTGCCACGTGACCGGTAATCCGTTCATCCCCTTGAGTTCTCAGCTACCGGTGTGCCCAGTGGCACACTACGTAGCCCTCCGTCGACGACCGTCACGTGCCACGATCTCTGGAAACGCACACGACGTGAAGAGGATCCGCAGCCGTGACGCCTGACCGGGAACCCACCCTGGAACCGATCGCCATCGTCGGCATCGGCTGCCGGTTGGCCGGTGAGGTCAACACCCCCGCCGACTTCTGGCAGTTCCTGCTCGACGGCGGCAGCGCTGTCGGCGACGTCCCCGCCGAACGGTGGGAGCCCTACCTGCGCAGGGATCCCCGCAACGCCGCCATCCTCAAGGCCACCACGCGAAAGGGCAGCTTCCTGTCCGACCTGCCCGGCTTCGACGCCGAGTTCTTCGGCGTCTCACCGCGCGAGGCCGAACTGATGGACCCGCAGCAGCGGCTCGCGCTCGAGGTGAGTTGGGAAGCACTCGAAGACGC
>JBPPMV010000129.1:0-28340 GCA_051306235.1 Mycobacterium sp.
ACATGGGCGCCGACGATCTGGCGATCGGTGGTCTCGACGATCAATTTGCAGAACCCATCCGGATGGCCGTCCGCGACCGGGCGCAGCATGTCCTCGTAGCGGGCCACCGCGACCACGCAGTCGTGCCGGGCCCGGGCGTGCTCCTCGGTGAGGCCGACGCTGCCGTACTCAGGGTCGGTGAAACTGCCGGCGGGCACGATCTCGTGGGCCACCTCTCGGCGCCTGCCGAGCACCGCGTTCTCCGCGGCGACCCGGCCTTCCAGCGTCGCGCTGCTGACCAGCATGCTGTTCCCGTCGACATCGCCGGCGGCGAAGATGTGCGCGACGTTGGTCGCTGTGGAGGCATCGACCACCACATAGCCCCGTTCGGTATTCACGCCGGCCGCGGCGACATCGACGAGGTCGGCATTACCGGGCCAGCCGACGGCGAAGAACACCGCGTCGACGTCGACGGCCCGGGGTTCGTCATCGGCGCGGTACAGCACCCGCACGCCGTCGGCGAGCTCCTGGAGTTCGTGGACCGCCGCTCCGGTGATGACCTCTATCCCGCGCCGCCGGAAGGCGCGTTCGAGCGCGGCCGAGACGTCGGCATCGGCCCGCGCGACGATCCGATCCCCGTACTCGACAAGGGTTACCTCACAACCGAAATCCGCCAGGATCGAGGTCAGCTGGCAACCCGTGTCCGCCGCTCCGATCACGCACACCGTTGCCGGCAGAGCGGTCAGGTTTCGGATGTCCGTGTAGGTGCGGCCGAACTCGGCGCCCGGGATAGGCAGTCGCCCGGCACGACCTCCGACCGCGATGATCACCCGGTCCGCAGACCAGGTCCGGCCATCGGCCGCCGCAATCGTGTGCGCGTCGAGGAAACGGGCGTCGCCCGTCTCTTCGACGAGATCGACACCGGCCGAGCGGATATGGTCGGCGACCCGCTTTCGTTCGTACGCGTAATCGGCGACGCGCTCGGCATTGGCCAGCGTGGCCTCCACGTCAACCTGTGGCCGCGGCCCACGTAAGCCGAACGCCTCCCACGAGTTCCAGTCCCGCACTAGGCGCGCGGCCCGGGCCAGCGTGCGCACCGGGGCCGGACCGCTGTTGAAAGCGGTGCCGCCGACCCGATCCCGCTCCAGCAGCGTCACCTCGGCGCCCAGCCCGGCGGCGTGCAGGGCAGCCGACACACCCGCCGGGCCACCTCCGATGACGACCACCCGCAACGCAGCGCTCACAACGTCACCGCCAGTCACGAAATGCCGTCAGCAGCCGGTCCCTGAATGCCGGGTCGAGTTCGTCGCCGCCCACTTTGCCCAGTGTCTCCACCGTCGTCCGCAGCTGCTGCAGGTAGTTGTCGCAGCCATCGCATTCGGACAGGTGGGTGTCGAAGCGGGCCCGGCTGTCCAGGTCAAGCCCCCCCTCAAGGTAGGCGGTCACCAATTCCACCAGTTCTTTGCAATTCATCGATTCCGCCTCGCTCATGCGGACTCCTTCAGGTGGTGCTCAATCCGACAGCGGCTGGGGCCGTGGCGCCATCGTATGACTCAGGGTTGGGCAGTGGGAGCGGATTGCCTGCGCGCCGCGGCCAGTGCATCGGCCAGCGTCCACAGCGAGATACCGATCAGAGCAACATCTTTGATCAGAAATTGGCCCGTCGAGGACAGCACCGGAAATCCGCCCGCCGAGGCCTCGCCGACACCCGGGGTGGTGACGAGGAAACTGAGGGTGGCCGCGAACAGTCCGACGGCCACCACGCTGCCTGCAGCCGAGATTCTCGGCATCCACGGCTTGACCGCCAGCAACGCCGCCGTCGCCAGTTCCAGTACGCCCAGCAGCGTGGAGAACGTGGTCACCGAGAAGATGTCGTAGACCCAGCTCATCAGGGGCGAGTTGGCGACCAGCGGTTCGATGCCGTACGCCTCGTAGGAGGTGAACTTCAGCGCACCGATCCATCCGATCACGATGACGAGGCCATACCGCGCGGCGTTGCCGCCGATACGGGCGAGGGCGGATTCAGCCCGGATGAATCGGGGGTCTTGCGTGATGGTCATGTCGACTCCTTCTGCGTTCCGACTATCGGTTACGCAGAGGGAGTGTGGTGTCGACGGCCGATCGTTACAGACCGTCGACGACCACCACTCACGTCATGACTAGCTGACCACCCGGACGAGCTTCTTGTTGACGAACTCGTCGATGCCGAAGCGCCCGAGTTCGCGGCCGAAACCGGACCGCTTCACCCCACCGAAGGGGAGTTCGGCACCCTCGGCTCCGACGGCGTTGACGAACACCATGCCGGCGTCGATCTTGTCGGCCACCCGGTTCGCCTGGTCCGAGTCGGTGGTGAAGATGTAGGAGCCGAGCCCGAACGGGGTGTCATTGGCCAGCTCGACGGCCGCATCCTCGTCGGCCACCTTGAAGACGGTCGCCACCGGGCCGAAGAGCTCTTCCTTGTAGGACGGCGATGCCGGTGACACATTGGTCAGCACCGCCGGCGGGAAGAAGGCTCCGCGACGCTCGCCGGCCGTCACCAGTGATGCCCCGTCGCCCACGGCCCGGTCCACCTGCTCACCGAGCCGCTCGGCCGCGGCCAGCGAGGACAGCGGCGCCAGGCCGTCGGCCTTGGCGAGCACCTTGGCGGTGAACTTGTCGAGGAACTCGTCGTAGAGGTCGGCCACGACGATGATTCGCTTGGCCGCATTGCAGGCCTGCCCGGTGTTCTCGAAACGGCCGTCCACCGCGGCCTCGACGGTGGCGTCCAGGTCATCGGAGGACAGCAGGATGAACGGATCCGAACCACCGAGTTCGAGCACGACCTTCTTGAGGTTGCGTCCGGCGATCTCGGCGACGGCGGCGCCCGCCCGCTCGGAACCGGTCAGCGACACCCCCTGCACGCGCGGGTCGGCGATGGCGTCGGCGATCTGCTCGTTGGTGGCATACACGTTGACGTAGGCGCCCTCGGGGTAGCCCGCGTCGAGGAAGATCTGCTGCAGTGCCGCTGCCGATTCGGGGCACTGGGGTGCGTGCTTGAGCACAATCGTGTTGCCCAGCACCAGGTTCGGCCCGGCAAACCGCGCCACCTGGTAGTACGGGTAGTTCCACGGCATGATCCCGAGCAGCACTCCGACACCGCTGCGCCGGATCTCCGCGCTGCCCTCGCCCTCGAGAAGGTCGATGTGTTCGTCGGCGAGGAACTTCTCGGCGTTGTCCGCGTAGAACTCATAGATCGCCGCGCTGAACTCGACCTCGCCGACCGACTGGTCGAAGGGTTTCCCCATCTCGCGCTGGATGATCTTGGCCAGTTCATCCTTGCGCTCGACGTGCAGTGCGGCGACCTTGCGGATGAGGTCGGCGCGCTGTGCCACCGTCGTGGTCTTCGACCACTGGCCGAACGCCCGGTTCGCGGCGGTCAGCGCCTCCTCGACCTGCGCATCGGTCGCGGTCGGGTACTCGCGCACCACCTCGCCGGTCGCCGGATCCACCACTTGGTACAGACTCATTTGTCGCCCTTCCTCGATGTTGTTCACTGACAGCATGTTTCAAGTGAGCTATGGACCGGCAATCACTGCGCCGATGAAGTCATGGCACGTCTGCCGCATGAGTTCCAGGGACATGCTCGGCGAACCCAGCACCACCTGAACAGCCAGCCCGTCGAGCATTCCGATCAGCATGTTCGCCTGCACCGCCGAGTCACCCGGGCGGGCCAGGCCTTCATTCTGCGCCGTCCGGATCACTGCGGCGACGACATCGCGCCATTGGCCGTACAGACGATCGTTGATCTCCTGCAGCACCGCGTCCCGGCTGCCTTCAGCCCACAGTGCCAGCCACACCTTCCAGGCGCGGACGGACAGCTCGTCGTTGGGCAGATAGGACTCCACGAGATCGTGCAGGATCGCCAGGCTGTCCTTGCCCGACGTCAGCAGTTCCTGGCGCCGGGCCAGCGAGTCGGCCAGGTTGAATTCGAACGCGGCGGCGATGACTTCCCGCTTGGTCTCGAAGTAGTAGTGCACGGTTCCCGAGCTCACGCCGGCTTCCTTGGCGACGTCGGAGAGCCGTAGCGCCGGTATGCCCACCGAGGCGATCACCGCGCACGCGGCAGCCAGGATCTGCGGCCGGCGCTCGGCTTCCACACTGGGGCGCGGCATCGGTCCTCCGGTCAGCAGATCTGTGCAGTCATTTCGATCGTACAAGTCGGATAACTGGCCGTCCGGTCAATGCGCTGCGGTCAGTCCAGATTGCGGGAGATCACCAGCCGCATGATGTCGGAGGTACCCTCCTCGATCTCCTCCAGCTTGACATCGCGCATCCACTGCTCGACCGGGTACTCCCGCGAGTATCCCCAGCCGCCGAGGGTCTGCACCGCGGCGTGGGTGACGAACATCGCGGTCTCCGACGCGGTCAATTTGGCCATCGCGGCGATACCCCGTGCCGGTGCGCCGCTGTCGATGATGCGCGCCGCGTGCAGGGTCAGCAGCCGCGCCGCCTCGATGCGGGTGGCCATGTCCGCCAACCGGAATGCCACCGCCTGGTGCTCGATGATCGGCACCCCGAACTGCTTTCGGGTCTTCGCATACTCCAGCGCGTATTCGTAGGCTGCGCGTGCCGCCCCCACCGCGGCGGCGCCGAGCACCACCCGGGAGATGTCGAAGGTCCCCATCAGACCGTAGAAACCCTGGCCTTCCTCACCGAGCCGGTCGTCGGTGGGCACGAACACGTCGTCGAGGAAGATCTCGCGGCACACGATCGCGCGCTGACCCATCTTCTTCATCGGCTCGCCGAAGGTGAGGCCTTCGGCGTCCTTGCCGACCAGGAATGCGGTGATACCCGCCGAACGCTGGGTGGGATCGGTCTTGGCGAAGATCACGTACTGCTCGGCGGCACCGGCATTGGAGATCCACGCCTTCTGACCCTTGAGTCGGTAACCGCCCTCGACGCGCACGGCGGTGGTGGCGATCGATGCGGCGTCGGAACCGGATTCGGGCTCGGTGGTGGCCAGCGAGGTCATCACCGCTTGCGGTCCGGTCAGCGGGGTCAGCCAGCGCTTCTTCTGCTCCTCGGTGCCCAGCACCATGATCGGGTCGGAGAAGAACCCGTTGGAACACACCAGGTTCCCGATGCCGGGATCACCGAAGCACAGCTCCTCCTGGACCAGGCACTGGGTGAAGACGTCGGTGAAGCCACCGCCGCCGTACTCCTCGGGGATCATGAAGTCGGTGATGCCGACCGCGGCGGCCTTGGCGAAGATGTCCACCGGGGTGACGATGTCGGCCTCGTCGACCTCGCGACCGCGGGGACGGATCTCCCTGGCGGCGAAATCGCGGCACAGTTCGACGATCTGGCGTTGCTCGTCGGTGAGCGGCCAGGCGGGAATGTTGGTGGTCACGGCGACCATGGGTGTCTCCTCAGGAATTGTCGGTGTAGATGGATTTGCCGAGCCATTGGCCGCCGTCGGCGACCAGGACCTCGCCGGTGATGTAGCCGGCCCGGTCACTGAGCAGGAAGGCCGCCGATTCGGCGATCTCGGCGGGTTCGGCGAACCGGTTGGCCGGCACAGTCGCCAGCACGTCCCGGCGGGCCTGTTCGGTCCCCCACAGTGCGGCGCCCGCGCCCGCGGTCTCGGTGGGTCCGGGGGCCAGGCAGTTCACCCGCACCCCGCGCGCACCCCATTCGACGGCCAGGGTGCGGGTCATCGCGACGACCCCGCCTTTGGCTGCGGCGCTGTGCACGGTGCCGGGATGTCCGTGCCAGGCGTAACTGGCGATGATGTTGAGGACCGTCCCGCGGCCTTGGGCGAGCATGTGCCGCGCCGCGGCGTGCGTGCAGTAGTAGGTGCCGTTGAGCACGATGTCGGTGACGGCTTTCCAGCCGCCCGGGGACAGGTCTTCGGACGGCACGACGAAATTGCCTGCGGCATTGTTGACCAGGGCGTCGAGCCGGCCGTGGGTGGCGACCAGCGCGTCGACGGCGGCCGCGACGGCGCCGTGGTCGCGGACATCGCAGGGCAGCGCCTCGGCGCGGCCGCCGGCGGCGGTGATCAGTTCCACCGTCTCGTCGAGTGCCTCTTTACGCCTGCCGAGGACGGCGACGGTACCGCCGGCGCGGGCCCACCGCTGCGCGATCGCCCGGCCGATACCGGATCCGCCGCCGGTGACCAGGGCGACCCGGCCGGCGAAATCGGCGGAGAGGTCCAGAGTGGCCAGTGCTGTCATCGTTGAATGCCTTCCGAATCATTTGCGCTGCAATGGGTTATCACGAGGGCGTCGACGGCGATCGCGCCGGAGGCGTTGGCGCGCAACGGGTTGAGTTCGATCTCGGCGATATCCGGGCGAGCCGCGATGAGCCGCGAGACCACCACCACCGCGTCGGCCAGGGCCGCGATGTCGACCGGCGCCCGTCCCCGCCAACCGTGCAGCAGCGGGGCCATCCGCAGGCCCTCCAGCATCGCCGTCGCGGTGTGCGCCGTGACGGGTGCGCATTCCATCCTGATATCGCGGAGCACCTCGGTTTCGGTGCCACCGGCGCCGACCACGACCACCGGGCCCAGGTGCGGGTCGCGGCGCGCGGCGATCAGCACCTCGACGATATCGGGTCGCCGGTCCTGTTCCTCCAGGACGTACTCCCCCGCACCGAGTCGGGCCGCCATATCGTCGAAGGTGGCGTGCAGGTCGGATCGCGCGTGCAGGTTGATCCGGACGCCGCCGACCCCGCTCTTGTGTTCCAGCCAAGCGGCTTTCAGCACCAACGGCGCCTCGAGGTCATCGGCGGCGGCGTCCAGGTCGACACTGTTGCGCACCACTGCACCGCGCGGGAATGCCACGCCGGCCCGGGCCAGCAGGGCCCGCGCCGACCAGTATCCGGTCTCGGTGTCCGGCAGGCCCAGGATGCGTTCCGGTGCCGGAGCCTTCGGGGTCGGTGTGGCATCGGCGAGCGCGGCCAGCACCCGGGTGGCGGCCTCGATCCGGCCGTAGGTCGGCACGCCGTGATCCCACAGGGTCTGGGCGGCAGCGGAATTCGGTGCCATGGTGTGCACGAGTACCGGGATCCCGATGGCGTGGGCGGTCGCGGCGATCCGCCGGGCGACCGCCACCTCGGCGGCGGTCAGGTCCGGTACGTCCTGGCCGTAGCACCCGAAGTATCCGGTCAGCAGCACCGCGTCCACATCGCCTGCGGTGCTGACCCGTTCGACGATATCGGCGTAGTTGCCGAGGTCCTGTTCGCCGGCTCCGGCGAGGTCGACGGGGTTGGTGCAGGCCGCTCCGGCCGGAAGTCGGGCACCGAGCTCCGCCGCGAGATGATCGTCGAACTGCGGCACGACGAGTCCGGCAGCGGCCGCGACGTCGGCGGCGATACCGCTCTGACCGCCGCTGTCGCCGACAATGGCGACCCGCCGGCCCCGCACCGTCGGCACGGCCAGGAATCCTTGTGCGACATCGATGAGTTCGGCGGGGGTGGCGACGCGCACCACACCGGCGGCGCGGCAGGCCGCGTCGACGACATCCAGCGGCGAGGTCAGCGATCCGGTGTGGGTGCGGGCCAACCGCGAGCTGGCATTGCTGGCACCGACGGTGAGCAACACGGTGGGCTTGCCGGCGGCGCGCAGCATCGCCAGCGCGTCGAACAATGCCTCGCCGTCGGTGAAGCTCTCCAGGTAGAGCGCGATGACCCGGGTGTCATCGTGGCCCGCCAGGTCGGCGAGCACTTCGGTTGCGGTGACATCGGATTGGTTGCCGATGGAGATGAAGCGGGAGACGCCGAGTCCGTGCCGGCGACCGATCGCGATCAGTTCCGAGCCGAGCTGTCCGCTCTGGGAGACGATCGCCATCGGCCCCGGTGTGGGAACGCCCCACATCAGCCGTAGCTCGTTGGGGGCGTCGTAGATGCCCAGGCTGTTGGTGCCGATCAGCCGCGCACCCGCGGCGGTGATCCGGGCGGCGAGCGCGGCGTCATCGGCCACCCCGGAGGTGATGCCGAGGAAGCCGCGGGTACCGCGCGCCAGTGCGGCGTCGACCACACCGTCCACATGGGCTGCCGGTACGCACAGCGCCACCAGTTCGGGTGCTTCGGGGAGCTCGGAAATCGTTGTCGCACAGGACTGGCCGAGTACCGTCGTGGCCCGGCCGTTGACGAGGTGCACCGACCGGCGATGCGCGCCGGCCAGCGCGCCGGAGGCCAGCCAGTAGCCCCATTTGGCGTTGTCCTCGGAGGCGCCGACGACGGCGACCGATGACGGATCGCTGAACACTCGCAGATCCGTGGTGGGTGCGGCGATCATGACGTGAGCTCGGCGGTGATTTCCGCGGCGGCGCGCTGCCCCGAGGCGATGGCCCCGTCGATGTAGCCGTTCCATACCGGCGATGTCTCGGTGCCGGCCCAGTGGATCGGCCCGCAGGCGGTGCGCCAACCCGTCTCACCGTACTCCGACCATAAGCCCGGTGCGGGGTTGGCGGCGTAGCCGCCGTGCGCCCACGCATCCTGCGGCCAGATCTTCTCGGTGTACCGCGACGGCGTGGCCGCCGCCGCACCGAACAGGACGCTCAGGGTGGCGAGCACATCGGCCCGACGGTCGGACGGCGACAGCCGCGACCACCGGTGCTGGCGGTCGGCATAGACGAAGGACACCAGCACCCCGATCTTCCCGTCCTCGGGCGAGTTGTCGAATACCACGCCCACCGAATGGTTGCCGTACACGGTGGCCTCGCCGGAGTGACCGGCCTCGCGCCAGAACGGGGTGTCGTAGACGGTGTGGATCTTGGCGACATCGCCCATCGGGTTGCGTTCCATCCACCGGTTGCGGGCCTGCGGCAGTGGCGGTGTGAACGAGATCCGCACGGCGGCACCGGGTGAAGCGGCCACCACGACGCGCCGGCCGCGGACCTGACCGCGCGCGGTGTCGACGAGCACGCAGGAGTCATCGAGAGTGTGGATGTGCCGGACCGGCGCGTTGAGGTGCACGACGTCGGCCAGATGCTCGGCCATGGCCAGGGCCACCGACTGTGCGCCCGCGGAGAAGCGGCGCTCCTGGGCGCAGCCCTCGGTCTCCATCAGTTGGTCGAAGCCACCCGCGGAGGCGATGTAGAAGAGGAAATGGAACAGCGAGATATCGCGCGGTTCGACAGTCCACACCCCCTGCACGGCCAGCGCCAACCGGGTGCGGGCATCGGCGTCGGGCACCGCGTGATCCAGGTAGGACTGCACGGTCTGGCTGTCCCATTCCGAGATGTTCGGTGTCGCAGTCGGATTCTGTAGGTCGATGGTGGCCGCCAGGGCGTCGATCGTCTCGGTCGCCGCGACGTACTCGGCCACCCCGGGGGCGTCGACGGGTCCGGCATCGCGGAAGGGACGGCAGACGCCGTCGGTCCACAGTTCCAGGTGACTACCGGTGTTGTAGGTGGGAAACGTCCTGCAGTCGAAGCGTTCTGCGGCCGCCAGGAAGCGGGTCTGCGTCGGTCCCACCCACTGCCCGCCGTGATCGATGATCAATCCCGTGCCGTCGTCGAGGTGCTCGGAGAGCGTCCGGCCGCCGACGCGGTCGGAACCTTCCAGCACCAGGACATCGACTCCGGCGTCATGCAGATCGAGGGCGGCGGACAGGCCGGCGTAGCCCGCCCCGACGACGATCACGGCCGCGGATGCCGGCAGCGGTCCCACGGTCGGCTGGAGGGGATCACTCAGGGTCATGGCGGCCAGCTTAAATAATAACTGGCTCGCCAGTCAAGTATTTTTGTGACGCCTGCCCGCCAGTTGACAAGTTGTGGCCGCCGCCACACACTCTTTCTAAACTGGCCCGCCAATCAGAATTGAGTCGCAGTGCACAACTCCCCAATGGATCAGCAGCTCCAGGAGCGGCTGACCCTGATCGAAACCAGCGACGAACAGTCGACAACTGTCCCCGACCTGCCGCTGCGCGATTTTGTGGTGGCCGTGATCATCCTGGCCGTGGCCATCGCGGCCCTGATGTGGTGGGCCTACTGATGACCGAGACAACCCGCCGGGGGCTGCCGGCCAGCAGCACCACCGACAGCCCCGACCCGACGCTCACCGACCTGCCACTGCTCCCCCGGGAACGCATCTGGGGCTTCTGGCAACACTCCTCGGTGAATGTAGGCCTGGCGATCGCCACCTGGGCATTCCTGCAGGGGGCCGCGGTCGCGTATTACGTCGGCCTGGCACAGGCCATCGCCACCATCGTGATCGGCTACGGCCTCAGTGTGCTGGCCGTCGCGCTGGCGCCGTGCATGCCATCGGTGAAATACGGCATCGAGCAGTTCGTCGGGCTGCGGAGCACGTTCGGTGAGATCGGCGCGCGGGTGGTCATGGTCGCCGTCTCCACCGTGCTCGCGGCGGCATGGTCGGCGGTACTGGCCATCATGTTCGGCCACGGCATCGTGATCGTCGTCAACCAGCTTTTCGGCATCGAGCTGTCCCAGACCGGTGCGGCAGCCAGCCTGCTGGCACTGGTCGCCATCGCGGTGTCCGCACTCATCCTGGTCCGCGGACCCGTCTCGGTCGAAACCGTCTGCCGCATATTGGCACCCATGCTGATGGCTGTTCTGATCGGCATCATCATCATCGTCTTCACCGACAACACCTGGTCCGAACTCATGGCGCTGGCCCCGCTCGGCGGCGTCAGCGAGGACAACCATCTGAGCTTCGTTCTGGCCGTCGAACTCAGCATCGCGGGTGGATTCGCGTGGTGGCCCAACCTGGGCAATCTCGCCCGTCTGACCCGGACCTCGCGAGCGGCGTTCTGGCCCAATTGGGTTGGTGTCTTCGGGGCCTCGGTGGTGGCCGCGGTCGTCGGCTCGATCGCCGCGCTGTCCCTGCAGATCGAGGAGCCCACTCAGTGGTTCATTCCACTGGCGGGCGTCATCATCGGGATGGTCGCACTGGTCATCGTGTGCTTTGCGAACATCACCGCGATCCTGTCCCAGGGCTACGCATCGATGGTGGCGCTCAAGGGTGGCGGCGGGCGGCTGTTCCGCGCCGCGGCCTGGCCATGGCTGATCGCCGCCATTCTCGGGCCCGCCGCCATCCTGGTGTTCTTCCCCGCCGCGGTCTACGACAACTACGGCCGTTTCCTGTCCTGGGGTGCGATCGTGCTGGCCCCGCTGTGCGCGGTGCAGATCGTCGACTACTTCATCCTGCGTCGCCGCCAACTCAGCGTGCGCGACCTGTTCCTGCCCGCCGACCAGTCGGCCTACGGCTACTGGAAGGGCGTCAACTACGCGGCCTTCGCGGCGGTCGCCGCGGGTGCGGTCACGTATTCGCTTCTGCTGAATCCGGTTACCTACGAACCCAGTGCACTCTTCCGGTACACCACCGCGTCGATACCCGCCTTCATCGTCGCGGGTATCACGCACTACGCCCTGACCCGGCTCGTCGTGCAGCGTCTCGGCGCCGGGGGGTATCCGCTGCGGCACAACGCCTGATGGGTCTAGCCGGTCGCCCGGTCCTCGGCGCGTGCCGTCTCGATCAGCTCCACGCTGTCCCCGACATCGATGGTCACGACGTCCTCACGCGCGGGTTCGAAGAACGGCAGCTCCAGCAGACCGTGAAAGTCACTGGTATCGACGAAGGTATGGGCTCGGGCGAACAACGGCTGCACATCGAAGACCCGCACCCGCAGTTTCTCCCGGCTGATCCTGCCCAGTTCCCTGCCGGACTCCGGGTCGGTGATCACCTGACCGGCACCGGAGTGCACGGCGAAGATCATCCCGGGTGTGACTCCCGATTCGGTACCCCGGTTGATGACGAGCGTGTAGTCGTCCTCGATCAGCGCCACCTGGCCGGTAACCATCGGCTCGGTCACGAGGCCGCCAGGGAATTGCTCTCTGCCATATCCGATTTCGGCGATACGGCCGATCGCGGTCCGGCCTGGATACGGGGCCGCAGGCGGTAGGCGTCGACCTGTACCGGCGCATCCTCGCGGCCGGCCTCGTCCTGTTCGGTGCCCAGCGCGAGCTCGACGGCGGTCTTGGCCTGGAACAGCGCGATTACCGCCTGCTGGTGGCGCTCGGAGCCCAGCGAATTGAGCGCGACCGTCAACTTCTTGTCGACGTAGACGATCGACCGGGACAGATCGGCGGTCGTCGGCTCGGGCCGACGGTCATCCGTCCGCACGGTCTGCTCGCTGCCGGACCTACCCAACCAGCGATGGCCCAGCGCACCGAGTGCGACCGAGCAGACCGGCACCACCACGATGGTGCACAGCAACGCGGGCGTGCCGGACAGGGCGATCGACCCGACGATGCCGAGCAGCACAAGGACGGCCGCCACGGACAACAGCTGTAGCGCGGGTGGCACCGCGGCGAGCGCGCGCCAGATCTGACCGACGAGCCGGGCACCGAATCGGGCGAGACTCGCCACGGCCTTGGCGATGGCAGTGATTGCCGTCATGGCGGTCTTTCCCGCGACCCGGCCGACGTGGTCGACCTGCTCTCGACTGACCGGGGCCTTGGGCCTCGACCAGGCCCGCGGCGGCGCCGTCGGTTCGGGAGCCGACGGCGCAGCCGTGGCCTCGGCCGGCGTCGGCTGCTCGTCGGGAGCATCGTCCGTCGAGTTCACATTGATCACATTCGCATCAACAACCACACCCGTATCATCCCTCGGCGGGCGGCCGATCGGCCCGTGGCGCGCCGCGTCAGAGACGAATCCACTGGCCGAGGAACCAGAAGCCCCAGCCGTCGCCGTTGCCTGCGCGCAGCGGTTCCACCCGCTGACCGTTGTGCATGAACGGCTGGTGATCGTTGCGGGCCTGGTCGATGTTTCGGCCCTGCCAGTTGTTGTTCTGCGGCGCGTTGTTGTTCTGGGGCCCGTTGTTGTTCTGGGGCCCGTTGTTGTTCTGGGACCCGGGGGCACACGCCTGAGCGTTCGGCGTCCCGCACGGACGACCGGGATCGGCACCGGCGGTGCCGAGGCCGACGCCGAGCAATCCGGCCAGGGCGATACCGCCGGCCAGAATCGGGGCGGCGGTCCTACGAGCGAGCGACATGAGCGACTCCATTCATTCGGTGCGTTTGCGCGGTACTTCACCGCCACACGAACAGGACGCTATGGCCGCCGATTGGGTCGTCACTGTGGCGACGTTAGGCGCCCGCTGTGCGTTCGGTAACGAATCGAATTTGCTCGGCGACAAGACTTTTCGACGAACCCTGTCGATAGGATGATGCCTCTCGGACGACCCCTACCGACTCACCCACCCGGCGGCATCACCTCTTCAGGCATCGCGGCACCGACACCGCCGTAGTGGCGATCTGCGCCAAATCACTGCACCCGCCTTGAGCAGCGGTTAAAGTCGGCTTAAATTGACGACAGGGGCATATCGTGGCGGCCAAGCATGCAAAGCGCGTAGCGGCGAGGCGCGGCTATCGCCGTCAGGACGGCGGGCTTCCCGTTCGACGCTGGCTACTCGCGGGTGCCGCGTCTGCCGGCATGACCGCGACGCTGTGGGGACTGTCGGTAGCCAGCCCGGAGATCAGCATTGCCAGCGCCGAGGACGGCACCCCATCCAGTTCCACCGGTTCGGACCGTGCCGACGCGAGCGATGCGAAGCCAACCAGCGACTCATCCAGCGTGACCCGCGCCTCGGGTCAGGCTGACGACTCAGAGGACGCCCAACAGTCGGACGACGCTGACGTTACAAAGACAATGCGTCACTCAAACGATTCGTTCAGCTCGGTTGTCGCAGAAGCAGACTCGGTTGCTGCCGACGCAGAAAAGGAATCGTCGACTGTGTTCTCGGCCGGGGACGAATCCGCCCTGGAGGCCTCGGATGCTGCGATCACCGACGGCCGAACCGAAGTGGCCAATTTCGTTGAGCCAACGTTCTCGCACTCAGAGGATTCGTCGTCAGTAGGTTTCACGCAGTCTGATACGTCTCCCACGAGAGCGGTGGCTGCCGCCTTGCCGTCAAGCGGCGCGACCGAACCCCTCTTCGAAGCCACTGCACCGATCGTGACCGCAACCACCGCAGTTACCGGCGCAGGTGACGTCGAGGAACTGCCAAGCAACACCGAGATCTTGACACCGAAACAGTCAGTGGTGGTGTCCGTCAACTCCCCCAACGACGGGCGGCAATGGGTCGCTCAACAGATCGCTGCACTTGTCGGCACCGCTAACTCGTTCATCTCGGTTTTACCCGTAGCCGACCCTTTCAAGTTGTGGCTCTACGAGTCGGTCGCCGGGACGCGCCGCGCATTGTTCAATCAGGCCCCGTGGGTCAATCCGATTCAGGTCAGCGGTGAGGGGACCCTTCCGATCGTCGGCCAACTACAAGCTGTCGATCTCGAGGGTGATGCGATCCACTATGCGATCGTCTCCGGTCCGGCGTCGGGCACCGTGGAAATCGACGCGGAGGGAAGGTTCGTATACACCCCCAACACCGGCTACACCGGCGTCGACGCATTTGTGATATCGGCTACCGACCTCGGCCCCCACTTCAACCTGCTCGACCCGTTTCGCAGTGCAAGTTCGCTGTCATCGCTGTTGGTGAATCAGAATGCGGTCACGTTCCTCTTCAACTACACCACTGGGTCGCAATACTGGACCCCGGAAGCGCGCATTGCCCTGCAGCAGGCCGCCAGCAACCTGGTCGGTCAGTTCATCGTGACGAATCCGGTGGTCCTCACATATCAGATCACTGGACAGAATTCGTCGAGCACAAACACGCTGGCGTCAGCGGAGAGCGCGCTCATCGGGGCAGGGGTGGGCTTCTTTCCCACCGTGGTACAGCACAAACTGCTCACCGGAATTGACTCGAACGGGACAGCAGCTGACGGTGAGATCGATTGGAACTTCGCCTTCCCGTGGGCTTTCGGCGATTACGTGTCCGAACTGGAGTACGACTTCACCACCGTCGCGATGCACGAGTTCATGCACTCGTTCGGGTTCATGTCCTACGTTCAGGTGTCAACGACAGAGACGCGGCGAACGTGGACAATCTACGACAGCTTCCTGCGCACGGCTGACGGCACCAGGCTGATCGGTTCGGACTCCAGGTTCAACTTGGCGTTGTCCGCTACTTTGACGGGCGCCAACGGCGGCGTGTACTTCGGCGGTGTTGGCGCGGTCGACGCCTACGGCGGCACCCTTGTTCCGTTGTACGCGCCAGACCCGTGGGTCGAAGGCAGTTCGATATCGCATCTGGATGGCGCGAGGTTCACCGGCGTGCCCCGCCAACTGATGTACCCGCAGGTGCCAGCAGGAACGGGAGCACGGACGCTGAGCGCAATCGAGCGGGGCATCATGCGCGATCTCGGATATACCCTGGCGCCAGTCGATGTCACGTCGGTGCTGGCATGTGTAGGGTTCGTTTTTCTTCGCCGCCGACGCTTCGACGAGCGCTGACGGCTGCTGTCGCCGGAACCCGCGGGGGCACATTACGGGCCGGGTACGCCATCAATAACGGGCGGCGTGTAGACGGGCGGGATCTGGTAAACGGGCCCCGACGGCCGGAAGGCATCGGACGGCTGGTTCAGCACCGGCGGTTGCAGGGGCGGCGGCGGGGCACATCCGTCGGCGACCAGTTCGCACCATCGGGCTTCGACATCCCGGGTGAAGTCCTCATCGGCGCAGCTTGCCGTGCACAACAGCACCAGCGAAACCACCAGAGCCAACGGACATGTCCGCACAACCGATCCCCCTCGAACGCCGAGCCCTCCCGCCGGCAATGGTTACACGCCTGTCGCGATCTGCGGGAATCTGCGGTTGATCCCATCGATCATGCCGTGCAACTGATAGAGCTCCTTGCGCAACTGCGCGGTGTTCACCCGGTGAGACCGGACGCGCGAGCCGACGCGCCCGCGGGCAACCCGGCTTTCCTCGTCTTCGATCTTCCGTGAGGTCTCTTCGATCTGCTCCCACAGCGCAGCGAGCAACAGGCGTGCCTGCGCAACATTCGCCGCGTCGTCCGTCGTGTCCTCGACCATCCCGGTCATCGTCGCATCCACAGGCCAGTAGCCAGTGACGAACGCTGAGGAGTGTCTCAGCGCCTTCTCTGAGCCGAACAAACCGATCATCCGACGTTGGCGCCGACGCGCGCACTGCTCTGGGCGCGGTGCGTGATTTGGATCACTGTTGGGTACTCACGACCGGTTGGCTTCATCCTGACGGCGTCGGAGGTTCCCCATGAACGAGGCACCAACCCTGAAGAAGGCGCTCAGCCAGCGCCAACTGACGATGATCGCCATCGGTGGTGTCATCGGGGCCGGATTGTTCGTCGGGTCCGGCGTCGTCATCGGCGACACCGGCCCGGGCGTCTTCCTCACCTACGGCATGGCCGGCGTCCTGATCATCATGGTGATGCGGATGCTCGCCGAGATGGCCGTGGCCAATCCGTCCACCGGTTCCTTCGCGGACTACGCGCGCAACGCGTTGGGTCACTGGGCCGGATTCTCGGTCGGCTGGTTGTACTGGTACTTCTGGGTCATCGTCGTCGGTTTCGAGGCGATAGCAGGCGCGAAGATCATCCAGTACTGGATGGATGTCCCACTGTGGCTGTCCGCGTTGATCTTCATGGTGCTGATGACGGCCACCAACCTGTTCTCGGTGGCGTCCTACGGTGAGTTCGAGTTCTGGTTCGCCGGAATCAAGGTGGCCGCCATCATCGCGTTCATCGCGCTGGGCCTGGCCTTTATCTTCGGGATCTGGCCGGACAAGTCCGCCGACTTCTCCAACCTGACCAGTCACGGCGGATTCATGCCACTGGGTTTCAGCGTGATCACCGTCGGCATCGTGACCGTCATCTTCTCGATGGTCGGCGCCGAAATCGCGACCATCGCGGCAGCGGAGTCCTCGGATCCGGAACGGGCGGTCGCCAAAGCCGCCAACTCGGTGATCCTGCGCATCCTGGTGTTCTACGTGGGCGCGGTGTTCGTGCTCGTGACCATCGTGCCGTGGAACGACGAGAACGTGGCGGCATCCCCGTTCGTCGCGGCGTTCACCGAGATGGGAATCCCCTACGCCGATCACGTGATGAACGCCGTCGTGCTGACAGCCGTACTGAGTTGCTTGAACTCCGGCCTGTACACCGCCTCCCGGATGCTGTTCGTCCTCGCCGCCCGCCGGGAGGCGCCACCGGCCCTGGCCACGGTCACCCGGCGCGGTGTCCCCGCCAATGCGATTCTGGCGTCCTCGGTCATCGGATTCCTGTGCGTCATCGCCGCGGCGGTCTCCCCCGACACCATCTTCGCGTTCCTGCTCAACTCCAGCGGCGCGATCATCCTGTTCGTCTATCTGCTCATCACGATCTCCCAGATCGTGCTGCGTTACCGCACCCCGGACTCCGAGCTGCGGGTCAAGATGTGGTTGTTCCCAGTGCTTTCCGTGCTCACCGCGCTGGGAATCGTCGCGATTCTGGTGCAGATGTTCGTCGATACGGCGCTGCGTTCCCAGCTGGTGCTCAGCCTGCTGTCCTGGGCGGTCGTGATCATGCTGTTCGTGGCGAACAAGTGGTTTGTGAAACGACGTCCGTCGGCGCCACCGACCGAGGTCGCGACCGGCTCGCCGCACCGGGTGCTGGTGCTGGCCAATCAGACGGTCGACTCCGCGGAGCTGCTCGGGGAGCTGCGTCGCATCGGCGCGGACCAGGAAGCCCAATACATGGTGGTGGTGCCCACCAGTCCGGTCGATACCGGTGCCGCGGCCACCCACGGCCCCCGCGACGTCACCGAAGCGACGCAGGAGGCTGCACAGGCCAGACTGGATGCCACCTTGACGGCGTTGCGCAACGAGAAGTTGGATGCCCACGGCGAATTGGGCAACGAGCGGCCACTTCGCGCGCTGGAACTCGCTGCCGAGCAATTCGATCCGGACCAGATAGTGATCGCGACGCTACCGCCGGAATTCTCGGTCTGGCAGCGCTTCGATGTCGTGGACCGGGCCCGCGCCCACTTCACGGTGCCCGTGACGCATGTGGTCGCGAGGTCCGTTGCGATCAAACAGGTTCCACGATGACGATCCTCGCGGGGTTCAGTGCCGGCGGCCACGGACCGGCACCGTTGCATCTCGCCGCCCAGATCGCACGCGGCACCGGAGAACGCATCGTCGCAGCGGCCGTCGTCGAAAGCACCTGGCCACGCAAGCCGGAGATTTTCGAGGTGGAGTACCTCAATCACATCGGCGAACAGTCGAAGAAGTCCCTCCAGGACATGGTGGGCCAGCTTCCCGGTGACCTGGATGTGGAGCAGATCGTGCATCAGGCGTCGTCGGTGCCGGTCGGCCTGACCGAACTCGCGGCTCAGGTAGGCGCAGACATCGTGGTGGTTGGCTCGTCCTCGTCCGGCGCGCTCGGGAGGATCGCGCTGGGCAGCGTCACCGATCGTCTCGTCCACACCGCGGCCCTTCCCGTCGCCATCGCGCCCCGCGGGTATCCGGTGCAGGCCGGCCGCATCGAGCGCCTGACCGTGGCCTACGGAGGGCGGGCAGACCAGGTGGGATTGGTCGCGGCCGGCGCGGAGCACGCCCAGCGCTGGTCCGCGCGACTGCGGATCGCATCCTTCACCGTGCGACCGGTGACCATGTTCAGCGGCTCCATCGAAACGGGCGCTGAGGATCTCGTGGTCAAGCAGTGGGCCCGCAGCACGCAGGAAGCGATCGCCGCCCAGCTGGAGACGGTCCGTTCCGGCTTCGACGCCGACGTGGTGATCGGCGCCGGAACGACCTGGCGCGATGCGGTGGAGTCCGTCGAGTGGGGGTCCGGAGACATCCTGGTGCTCGGGTCGGGTGCGGCCGGGCCGGTTGCGCAGGTGTTCCTGGGTTCTGCAGCGGGCAAGATCCTGCGGCATGCGCCGGTGCCGACGATGATCGTGCCACGCCGAACCTCGGTCACCTGAGTTGCAGTTTCCCGAAAAGCCTTCTGCGGCAAGGAGGCCGCCCGCATGGCCCTTCTCGACGCGAAAGCGGAGAGCGAGCGCCTCAAAGGGATAGGGTCTTCCCCCTATTGACGAGGGAGACAAATCACGGCGGTATCACCGCCGGGTCCCATAATTCCGGTTCGACCGGCGACGTGGGCGACGACGAATCAGCCGCCACCCGGCCCAGTCCTGTCGGCAGTGTTCGCGGCACGGCCAAGGATGACAAGCAGGACCGCGCTACCGAGACAGCGCAATCCGCAGACCTCGACGATGACGAAGCCCCGGCCTTGGCGTCCGAGGGCACCGGCTCCACGTCGGGCACCGCGGCCCGCGTCTCCGCCGCGACGGTTGCACCGGAAGTCGCGCACTCCTCGACCGGGTCGGCTGACCGGTCCGGCTCGGCCGGCGCCGAGGAGAGAACCGCCACTGAGGTGAGCGATCCTGTCGCCGAGACTCCCCAGGCTTCAGCCACTCCCGTCGTCAACGCCGTACCGGTCGCAGCGGAACCGCCCTCCAACGATGTCGAGATACTGACCCCGGCTCAGTCGGCGGTCGTCTCACTCGACCGACCCAGCTTCGGGCGACAGTTGGTGGCCAGCCAGATTGCGGCGCTGATGGGTACCGGCCGAAGCCTGATCTCGATACTGCCGGTGGCCGATCCGTTCAAAGACTGGCTCTACGGTTCGCTCAGCGGCACCCGCCGCACGCTGTTCAACCAGGCGCCGTGGCTCAGCCCCACCCAGATCACCGCGGAGGGCGACCTCCCGATCGTCGGCACGCTGGGTACGGCGGACCTCGAGGGTGACCGGATCCGCTATACGATCGTCACCGGAAGTGAGTACGACCGGATGGTGGCGGATCGGCATTCCCGGCTGGACGAGGCGCGGGCGCTCAAGGGGGCGATGTCGCTGGAAGGCATCGCCGACAAGGACTACGACCCGAACAAGTACCTGATGCTGCTGGAGTACCCGGACGGCCGCGAGACCCGCGCGGCGATCGCGGTCGGCAACCCCGACACCGCCGAACACGTCAGCGTGACCGCGCCGGGGGTCGATACGAGGGTGACCAGTTTGCCCGGCATGGTCAGCGAGGCAAGTGCCCTGCGCGACGAGACCCTCAACCAACTCATCCTGGCCGATCGTGGCGCGACCAGCAGGTGTCGACGATCGCGTGGCTCGGCTACGAGCCTCCGGGTAAGGACATCTCCGTCGCGGAGGCAGGTTTCGAGAGCCGCGCCAATGAGGCCGCGCCGGATCTCGCCGACTTCTATCGGGGCATCAACGCCACCAACGAACACGGTTCCGATGTCCACCTGTCGGCATTCGGCCACTCCTACGGGCATTGACCACCGCCCAGGCGCTGCATGAACTCGGCGCAGCGGGTGTCGTTGACGACGCGGCGTTCTATGGTTCGCCGGGACTGGGCCACACCGACGAGGCCACGACCCGTTTCGAAACGCACGGTGTGCCAATAGAAGTCATGCGGCCGATCGGCGACGAGGTGGATTTGAACCTTGCCGACGGCCACGCCTACGTGATGACAGCGCCCGGTGACTGGATCTCCGGGGACCCGAGACTGGGACCTTTCGAGCTGCCTTCGGCAGGGGACCGGTGCCGAGACGCACGCCGACTATCCACAGTCGGACAACGGCGCACTCAGGACCACCGGGTACAACCTGGCCGTCATTGCCGGAGATCTGGCCGACGTACCGTTGATGAACGGCGACGAGAGGTTGGTGCGATGAACACAGCACGTTTCGCCGGCCGTTTCCTGGTGGGCGTGCTCGCCACCGGAACGCTCATCCTGGCCGGTTGCGACTGCGGCGGTGCCGGCAGCACCGGATCCGAAGCCCAGTACGACTCCCCGATCATCAACGAGGACATCCCGAAGATGGACATATCGACACTGCCGGACATCGACGCCACCCGCGCCGACATGCTCGCGCTCATCGAACAGGTGCACGCCGAGGTCGCACGGCTGGTGCCTGCCAGCGCACCGTGGACCTGGCGGCACACCGAGACGCGCGATGGGTGCGAGCGGAACGGAGTTCGGGGGGTGACCCTGTACTTCGCGAAGCTCACCTCGTCGCATTCGTTCACCGATGATGAATGGAACCTGGTACTGCCAGCGGTGCAACGGCTGGCCGCTGCGGCCGGACTCACCAACGGCTCCGCCATGCAGAATTCGTCGGGGGCCCGCGATGTGTCGATCACCAGCGATGACGGACGCGAGCTGAGGTTCGGGTCGCTTGAGGCGTCGCTGATCACCGGGACCATAGCCTGCCGACTGCCTGCCGGGGAGAGCGCGCCATGACCCAGGGTGACGTGAGCGTGGTGACCGCCGAAGTCCGGCTCTCGGCCGACCAGATGTCCGTGGTCGCCGGCGAGGCCTCCTCCAGTCGGGCTGCGATGGCCGACAGCGTGTCCACCCAGGGTGCGGGCTGGAAGGAGAAGGGCACGCCGGGCTTCGGGAAGTTCATCGACGTTCTCGAAGCACAGGCCGAACGGCTGCGCACCGACCTGACGACACTGGGAGACGCGCTGCGCACGGCGGCCGACGTCTACGACCGACAGGACCAGGAGGCCGGTGGGGCGCTCGACAGAGCGGTGCGCTACCGCTGACAGCCGCCCAGTCGACCACGCCACCCGGTTGAGGTAGTCGAGCTCCGGTCGGACAAGACGACGTACCGTCGCGGTCGGCAGATTCGTCCCGCCGGCACGTAACGTCGTAGTCATGGTGTTGGCACGGGAACTCGGTGCGATCAGGAACGGCCTGGGTCGGGCGCTGTTCGGGTTGGTCGCCGGCCCCGACGGACCGGACAACCGGGCCCGTATCCACGGGACGCCGGGACCGCGGTGGTTCGCCGAGGACCGGCCGATCCGGCGTGTTCATGGCGACGCCTCGATGTTCGTCGGCGGGTTGCGCGCGCTGCTTTTGCAGTCGCTGCATCCGCTGGCGATGGCCGGCGTCGCAGAGCACTCCGACTACCGGGGCGATCCATGGGGGCGCCTCCAGCGCACCAGCACATTCCTCGCTGTGACGACGTTCGGACCAGCGGCCGACGCGCAGCGCGCCGTCGACAAGGTGCGAGGCATCCATCGCCGCGTCAACGGGGTGGCGCCCGACGGAACACCGTACGACGCGTCGGACCCACACCTGCTCGAATGGGTGCACATCGCCGAAATCGACAGCTTCCTGTCGGCGCATCAGCTCTACGGCGCCCAACCACTCGACCAGATCGGCCGTGACGGATACGTCGCCGATACCGCCCGCGTCGCCGAAGCGCTCGGTGTGCAGAACCCGCCGCGCACGGAGCTCGAGCTACGGGACCGCATCGAGGCGTACAGACCTGAGCTTCGCAGTACGGACGCAGCACGCGATGCCGCCAAGTTCTTGTTGCTGACGCCGCCGTTGCCGTTACCGGCGCGCGCTCCCTACGGTGCTTTGGCCGCCACGGCGGTGGCCACGCTGCCGGAATGGGCGCGAAAGCCGTTGCGGCTGCCCTATTTTCCGCCGCTCGAAGCGACGGTGGTGAGAATGTCCGGGCGGGTCATGGTCGGCGGCATCCGGTGGGTGCTGGCGGCCGCGCACGACGACCAGGAGCATGCGACGACTTCCTAGATCAGCGCGGCCGCAAGCGCAGCGCCGAGGCGCTGGCCTGACAACCATGCCGATTCCACCCTGGGTGCGCCCGACGGGCACCACGCGTCCCCGCAGAACCCCAGCGGACGGCCCGGAGTCACCAAGCCGAATTCGGCGTCGCCATGGGTGCCTGCGGGCTTGGCGAAGGTCCAGCGGTGCGCGTGTGTCCACGCCGGTTCGTTGGCGATGCCCGTCACGCGACGAAGTGCCGAAAGGACGGGCGCGACAGCGTCATCCGGGCGGTCCAGGTGCATGCGCGCTCGCGCCGCCGTGGTGTGCGCGACAAGCACTGCCGCGCCGTCCCCGCGCCGGGCTCCGTCGTCGGCGACGAAGGATATGTCCGGGTCGTCGTTGACGAACGCCGCGGCGGCGAACGACCACGTGCGCACTGGCCAGCCCGCTGCAACGGCGATCACCGGTTCGTAGTCCACCCACTCGCATGCGTCGGGGGCCAGGCGCGCGGCCTGCGGGTCGGGCATCGCCAGCACAACGGCGTCATGGGTGAGATCGTCCAAGGAATCGACTGTCGACTCCAAGCGGACGACGTCTCCGGGCAACAGATCGCGGACCAGCGACCGCAGCCCGCCCGGTGCCGCGAAGCGGATCGGGCCGACGGTGGTGTCTTGGCCGTTCGGGGAGATCACGTCGAACGTGTCCGTCCAAGGGCGCGCCAGTCCGCGGCACAGCCATCCGTCAGCGATGGCGGTGAAGCCCGGGTCCTTCGCGGTGAAGTACGCGGCACCCATATCGACGCGCCGTCCGTGCAGGGTCGGTGATGCCATTCGGCCACCCGGAGCGCGCCCGCGTTCGAAGATCTCCACCGCGATGTCTCGCTCCCGCAGAGCCTGCGCGCATGCCACGCCGGACAGACCCGCCCCGATGACTGCGACGCGTGGCGATGTCATGCCCGTGAGGGTAGCTGCGACGGGCAGAAAGGGGCCACCGGCGTGACTGTTCAGATGTTCGAGTGCCTGCAGGCGGTGCTCGTAGAACGCTGCCGCGAACACCGACAGCACCCAGTTGACACTTACGATTGTCCAGTGCGGACATCAGTTCTCGGCACCAAACACCATGCAAGTCAACGCGATACGCACAGGTACCAACCCACTGACGAGATCGCGACCTGACCACTCAGCACCGCCCTTGACAGTATTCCGAAAAATTGTCGCATCCGTCAGTTGGTGTCGTAGTGTGACCCAGTCAGGTGGACAGTCCTTGGGGGTCTGATGTTCAGCAATCAACTAGCATGGTCGGTCGCCGCCGTGAGCGTCGCGGTAGCCACGGCTGGCTTTGCATCGGCAAACACAGTGGACGAGGCTTTCATCTCCAGGATCGACGGCTATCCGGTCCCGTACTCGACAACCGAGAATGCGATCAAGCTCGGCCATACGGTGTGTGACCAGTTGGCCGCAGGACGGACTGTCGAATCTGTCGTGGTCGAGATCGGCGGCCCGGCCAACTGGACGATCGCGCAGAGCCAGTTCTTTGCCGACGCTGCCGTCGGGAGCTACTGCTCAGGCGGCACACCTGCGGCGGCACCCATCGCAGCAGCGCCGCCACCCGTGGTCCAGGCTCCCCTGCCGATATACGCGCCCGCACCCTCGGCCGTGTATTTCTCGAACTGCAGTGCCGCCCGCAGCGCCGGGGCGGCGCCCCTATACGCGGGCCAACCCGGTTATCGAAGCGCCTTGGACCGCGACAGCGACGGTGTGGCCTGCGAGTGATTGCCGGCCGCTGGCAGACACAGTCGGGTAGGCAAATGCCGGAGAGATTCCGAGCACAGGCTGAAATGCAGTCATTTGAAAAGACCTTTTAGAGCGCCCATAGCCCGTACTCACGCGGGTGCTGATGCGGCGTGTCCCGCGATTCGCCATCTCCGCAGAGCACGCAAACAGCGCTATTGCCGTCGGTTCTCGGTGCCCCCAGTCGGACTCGAACCGACACTTGGCGGATTTTAAGTCCGCTGCCTCTGCCAATTGGGCTATGGGGGCCGTGTACGGATCAGAGACTAGTTGCCGCCTGTCCAGGCATGTGCAGCAGCGTGCACCTAGTTGTCCGACTGTGGCGGTGGCTCGAAGGGCGTGTACCACCACCATTGGGCGCGTTCCGCTTTTGGTCCGGGGCAGGGCGGCACCTGGATCGGTGGTGCGGTGGGTGGCCGGGCCAGCGAGCTGTCGGTGAGGGTTTCACCCTCGCTGTCGGTGACTTTGAGGTTCTCGGCGGGCCCGGTCAGGGCGATGACACCTTTGTGGTGCAACCGGTGGTGGAACGGGCACAACAACACCAGATTGGACAGCTCGGTGGGGCCGCCGTTCTCCCAGTGCACCAAATGATGGGCATGCAAGCCCCGGGTCGCCCCGCAACCCGGAACCACACAGGTCTGGTCGCGATGCTCCAGGGCCCGCCGTAGCCGCCGGTTGATGGTGCGGGTGGCCCGGCCCACCCCGATGGGGCGGCCGTGGCGTTCGAACCAGACTTCACACGTCGCATCACAGAGCAGATATCGGCGATCGTCTGCGGTGAGCGCCGGGCCCAGATGCAGGGCCGCGATCCGTTTCTCGATATCGAGGTGCATGACGACGGTGGTGTGCTGGCCGTGCGGGCGGGCAGCCACGTCGGTGTCCCACCCGGCCTCAATGAGGCTCATGAACGCATCGACCGCGTCGGGGAACGGCGGGGCCTGCTCAGATACCTTGTCCTCGGCGTCGCCGTTGCGTGCCCAGCCGTCCTCGGGGTCGATGCTGTCGGTCTTGTCGTGGTCACGCTTCCAGTCCGCGACCAGCTTGTCGCGGTGGGACTGCAGACCGGCCTCGAACTTCGCGGCCTCCACCTTCGGCAGAGTGATCCGCCACGTCGTGGAATCGTCGCCCTCGATCGTGGTGATCTTGCGCTTCGGTTCGGGCTTGGACTCGGGCTCGGGGCGTGGTTCCTGTTTGACCGCGGTGCGTAGCTGGCTGACCGTGGCGACCTTCACCAGCTCGGCGTAGTGCTCGTCGCAGCCCTGGCCGCCGCGTTCGGCGATCACCCCGAGCTGATCGAGTGAGACCCGGCCCTCCCGCAGGCCTTGGGTGCAGCGGGGAAGTTCGTCGATGCGATGCGCGACGGCGACCATGGCCTCGGCCCGGCGCGGGCTGACCCCGGCCTTCCACGCCACCAACGCCTCGATCGAACGGCATCCGGTGGCACCCCACAACGAGTTCCCGTCATCCGTGCCTCTGCCGTCGATCTCGGCGACGATCTCCACCAACCGGCCATCGATCGCATTGCGCTGCCCGGTCAACTCCGCCATCTCATCGAACAACACCTCCAACCGCGACACCGCAGGCACGTGTGCGGCGAAAGGTGTTGTCGGCGGCGGCATACCACGATTCTAGAAGAGGGGTCCGACAAGTAGCCGCCAGCAATGACCCAGAGCGGAACATCGTCAGGAAGTCGGCAACAACCGTCAATATTTCGTAGCGGACAACGCCACCCGCCCGATCTCGGCGCATCGTGGATCCATGACCAACACCATCAGACAGCTGTTCGACGGTGACAACACCTGCGGCGCAACGACCCTCCCGTGGCACGGAGGACATCGATGAGCGAGCTGCTGGCCGCGCTCACGCTGCTCGGCGCACCCGCACTGGCGCTTTTCGCGGTCCGCTGCGCCATTCAACGACAGCACACCAGCTCACACCACCGACGGAGCGAACGTCACCGACGGGCGCGGTAGTCGCCACCGCGCACAGCCCTCGTCGATGGCATCATCGACCGCGGCCGCTATCGCCCTCAGCTCCGCCTTGTCGCCGTCCATCCAGATTCCCATCGGACCACCGGTCAAGCTGATCCGCGTCAACGCCGACCCGCCGCCCCGCATCGACGCGATCCTGCCGAGGAGCCGGTCCGTGGCCGCACCCCAGTCCAGCGGCCCGGAAGCCTGTACATCGCAATGCAATCCGATGACATCCAGGCAGCCCTCCCCCACCACCGCAGAGCATTCACCGTCGACATGTACGTACGTGTCGTGGTGAGCGCACGCCATGAGCACGTCGACATGCTGCTCGCACGACACCACGAACCGGTTTACGCCAAGATCCAGCGCTCCGACGATGGGTTCGTCGGTCGCGCCGCAGCGCAGCACCAGCTGCGCCGGCCGCACCCCGCACTGACCTGCCAGATCCAGCTCGTCATCACCGCCGGCGTAAACCGTCACACCGTTTGCCCGCACCCAAGCCGCGACCGACGGATCGGTCAGCACCACTGCGGGTAAACCACACCCCGCCAACGGCAACAGCCTCCTGATCGCCCGCATCGATACGGGCAGCCGGTGCCGCTGGGGCGCATCGGACGTATCCAGATCTGTCATCAATCCGGTCTACGCGCACCGGCTGGGCGGACCCTGTGCAGTCACGCAGACCTCGCTCAGACACGCCCCCCGCATGGAGACCGTAAAGATGCCGACCCGGGGCGTCAAGGAACCGTCAACGCGCAGGTCAAGCGCCACCGGCGGGCATACGTTGGCCTCCGCAGCCATCCATTTCCGGAGGCTGCATCAACGAGCGCAGGAGTGCTGATCCACACGTGACGACCGCAATATCCACCGTCATCTACCTCGCGCTGACAGTGGCGATCTTCGCCCTGCTCGGCCTGGTGCAGAAGCTGGTCGAGCGGCTGTGAACTACGCCAATGCCATCGGACTCATCCTGGCGATCGCCATCGCTCTGTTCCTTGTCGCCGCACTGCTCTTCCCGGAAAGGTTCTAGTGAGTACGACAACCGCGGGGATTCTCTTCCTCGCCGCGCTGGTGCTCGCCCTGGCGGTGACGCACGCTCCCCTCGGTGACTACATGTACCGGGTCTACAACGGCGACAAACACTCTCGCGCGGAGCGCAGTATCTACCGCCTGATCGGCGCCGATCCCAAGGCCGAGCAGACCTGGGGGGCCTACGCCCGCAGCGTGCTCGCCTTCTCCGCCGTCAGCATCGTGTTCCTGTTCATCTTCCAGCTGGTGCAGGGCAAACTACCCCTGCACCTGAACGACCCGGGCACCGAGATGACACCGGCGCTGGCCTGGAACACCGCCGTCAGCTTCGTGACGAACACCAACTGGCAGGCCTACTCCGGGGAATCCACCCAGGGGCACCTGGTGCAGATGGCCGGGCTGACCGTTCAGAATTTCGTCTCGGCCGCCGTCGGTATGGCCGTGGCCATCGCGTTCGTGCGTGGACTGGTCCGGCGCAGCACCGGCGACCTCGGCAACTTCTGGGTCGACCTCGTCCGCGGCAGTCTGCGAATCCTGTTGCCACTCTCGATCATCGGCGCCATCGTGCTGATCGTCGGTGGTGTCATCCAGAACTTCACCGTGCACGATCAGGTGATCAACACCCTCGCCGGCGGTCAGCAGACCATCCCCGGTGGCCCGGTGGCCAGCCAGGAGGTCATCAAGGAACTCGGCACCAACGGTGGCGGCTTCTACAACGCAAACTCATCGCATCCGTTCGAGAACCCGACCACCTGGACCAACTGGATCGAAAACCTATTGCTCCTGCTGATCCCGTTCGCACTTCCGCGCACCTTCGGCCGGATGGTCGGCAGCAAGAAGCAGGGGTACTCGATCGTCGCGGTCATGAGCATCATCGCCACGCTGAGCGTCAGCCTGCTGATGTTCTTCCAACTGCAGGCGCACGGCACGGTACCCACCGCAGTCGGCTCCGCGATGGAAGGTGTCGAACAACGCTTTGGTGTCGCCAACTCGGCGGTCTTCGCCGCATCGACGACGCTCACCTCCACCGGTGCGGTGAACTCGTTCCACGATTCGTACACCAGCCTCGGCGGCATGATCACGATGTTCAACATGCAGCTCGGTGAGATCGCGCCCGG
>JBPPMV010000130.1:0-34762 GCA_051306235.1 Mycobacterium sp.
GATCGTCGTCGATCAACGGGTCAACGCCAACCACACCCCGGGCGCGGTGTTCAAGGACAAGCCGCTGACCATCGCCGATGTGCTGGACAGCCCGATCATCGCCTCGCCGTTGCACATGCTGGAGATCGTGAGGCCCTGCATGGGAGGTTCGGCGGTGCTGGTCACCAATGCCGAACTGGCACGCACGACGCGTAACCGGCCGGTGTGGATCAAGGGCTTCGGTGAACGGGTGCCCTACAAGTCACCGGTCTACGCCGCCGACCCCCTGCAGACCCCCATGGTCAAGGTCGCCGAGAAGGCATTCGGTATGGCCGGCGCCACGCCCGCCGAGATGGACATGGTGTCGATCTATGACTGCTACACGATCACCGCGCTGCTGACCCTGGAAGACGCCGGGTTCTGCGAGAAGGGCAAGGGTATGCAGTTCGTCACCGACCACGACCTGACCTTCCGCGGCGACTTCCCGATGAACACCGCCGGCGGCCAACTCGGTTACGGCCAGCCCGGTAACGCCGGCGGTATGCATCACGTCTGCGATGCCACCCGCCAGCTGATGGGCCGCGCCGATGCGACCCAGATCGCCGACTGCAACCGGGCTTTCGTGTCCGGCAACGGCGGCGTGCTCAGTGAACAAGAAGCGCTCGTGCTGGAGGGGGACTAGATGACCGAGGCAAGGACCGACCCGCTGACCCGCCCGATGCCCCTGCCGACGCCGACGTCCGCGCCGTTCTGGGACGCGCTGCGCCGCCATGAGGTGTGGATCCAGTTCTCGCCGTCACTGGACGCCTACGTGTTCTATCCCCGGGTGCTCGCGCCCGGCACCCTCGCCGACGATCTGCAGTGGCGCCAGATCTCCGGCGCGGGCACGCTGGTCAGCTTCGCCGTCGCCCAGCGCCCGGTGGCACCGCAGTTCGCCGACGCGGTCCCGCAGTTGCTAGGCGTGGTGCAATGGGACGAGGGTCCGCGGCTGGCCACCGAACTCGTCGACGTCGACCCGGCGGCTCTGCGGGTCGGCATGGCCGTGACCCCGGTGTTCGCCGACCGGCCCGAGGCCGATATCACCCTGCTGCACTACACCGCGGCACGATAGGAGACACAGTGGTTGTCGCCCTGACCGACGAGCAGATCCAGCTCACCGACTCGATGGCCGGTTTCGCGCACCGCCACGGCGGGCTGGAACTCACCAGGTCCCAGTTCGATGCGATCGCCGCCGGGGCGCGGCCCGACTTCTGGCCCGCACTGGTGGCCCAGGGCCTGCATGCGGTCCACCTGCCCGAGGAGGTCGGCGGACAGGGCGGAACACTGGCCGAGGCCGCGTGCGTCATCGATGCCGCGGGATATGGGCTGCTGCCCGGTCCGCTGTTGCCGACGGTCATCGCCGGCGCGGTCATCGCGGCGGCCGATCCCGGCCGGCCCGCCCACACACTGCTGGAGGCGATCGTGGCCGGCCAGACGGCGGCACTGCTGTTGCCCGAGGACGGCGATCTGCGGGCCGCGCCGCATGACGGCGGCTGGCAGCTGGACGGATCGGCGGGCCCGCAGCTCGGACTGTGCGCGGCGCAACGGCTTGTCGTCGGCGCCACAACGGAAGCAGGAGAGACACTCTGGTTCGTCCTGGACGCCGGTGCGCCCGGCGTCACGGTACAGGCGCAGCCGCCCACCGATCTGACCCGCGATGTCGGCACCCTGCACTGCGCCGGTGTGCACAGCGCCGACGTCGTCACCGGCATCGATGAGGCCACCGCCCAGGGCATCGCGGTCGGGCTCATCGCCGCCGAGGCGGCGGGTATCGCGCGCTGGTGCGTCGACAATGTGGTGGCCTACCTGAAGGTCCGTGAGCAGTTCGGCCGGCCGATCGGATCCTTTCAGGCGCTGCAGCACAAGGCGGCAACGCTGTTCATCAACAGTGAGCTGGCCGCGGCATCGGCGTGGGATGCCATCCGCGGCGTCGAACAGATTCCCGTGCAGCGCCATATCGCGGCGGCGGGCGCGGCGGTCGCCGTCATCGGCAGACTTCCCGAACTCGTGGTCGACGCGTTGACGATGTTCGGTGCCATCGGCTACACCTGGGAACACGACCTGCACCTGTACTGGAAGCGCGCGATCAGTCTGGCCGCGGCCATCGGTCCGGTCACGGATTGGGCTCGCGCGCTGGGGGATCCGGATCTTCCGGGCCGCGACTTCACCATCGAGCTCACCGAGGTCGAACCCGACTTCCGGGCGGGTGTCGCCGCGGCCCTGGACCGCGCCGCCGGACTGGTGAACGAGAAACCCGGCAGGCAGAACCCCGACTATGCGGAGTACTGGACCGGACCGCAACGCACCGCGCTCGCCGACGCCGGACTGGTCGCCCCGCACCTGCGGGCGCCCTGGGGGTTGGACGCCTCTCCGGCCCAACAGCTCATCATCGACGAGGAGTTCGACAAACGGCCCTACTTGAACCGGCCGTCGCTGGGTATCGCGCAGTGGATTCTGCCGACGGTGCTCAACGCCGGCTCCGACGCTCAGCGCGATCGCTTCGCCGTCCCGACGATGCGGGGCCAGATCGGTTGGTGCCAGCTGTTTTCCGAGCCCGGTGCCGGCTCCGATCTGGCATCGCTGGCCACCAGGGCGACCAAGGTCGACGGTGGCTGGCGGATCAACGGGCAGAAGGTGTGGACGTCCTCGGCGCAACGCGCCGACTGGGGTGCGCTGCTGGCCCGCACCGACCCGGACGCCAAGAAGCACAAGGGCATCGGGTACTTCCTGGTCGACATGACCGCACCGGGTATCAGGGTCCGGCCGCTGCGCACCGCCAGTGGTGACGAGCATTTCAACGAGGTGTTCTTCGATGACGTCTTCGTGCCCGACGAGATGCTGGTCGGTGAACCCACCGCGGGATGGTCGCATGCGTTGGCCACCATGGCCAACGAGCGGGTGGCCATCGGCGCCTACATCAAGCTGGACAAGGAAAGTGAGCTGCGTGCGCTCGCCCAACGGGCCGGGCCGCAGGACGCCACGGTGCGCTGCGCCCTCGGCGAGGTCCGGGCCGCCACCCATGCCATCGGTGCGCTGGCGGTGCGCGACACCCTGGGCCGACTGGCCGGGCACGGTCCGGGGCCGGCGTCCAGCGTGGGGAAGGTCGGCACGGCACTGCTCGTGCGCCGGGTGACTGCCGATGCGCTGGCCTTCAGTGGTCGGGCGGCGCTGGTGGGCGGCGGGCAGCAGCCCGCGGTGGGCCAGAGTCTGATGATGCCCGCCGAGGTGATCGGTGGCGGCACCATCGAGATCCAGCTGAACATCATCGCGACGATGATCCTGGGACTGCCGAGGAATTGAGGCGGCGATGACCGAGATGCCCGGCTACAAGCAGGCCCGCCGGTCGCAGATCGTGGCCGCGGCGCAGGCGCTGCTGCGGGCCCAGGACTACGACCAGATCCAGATGCGTGATGTCGCCGACGGTGCGGACGTGGCGCTGGGCACCCTGTACCGCTACTTCAGTTCCAAGGAGCACGTCTACGCGGCGGTCCTGATGGATTGGGCGCAACCGGTTTTCGGCACCGCGACCCCCGACGCCCGCCCCGCCGAGCGCAGGGTACGCGAGAAGGTGCGCGGCATCATCGCCACCTTCGAACGTCGCCCGGCCTTCTTCAAGGTCTGCATGCTGCTGCAGAACACCACCGACGCCAACGCCCAGGAGCTCATGGAGCAGTTCGCCGCCGCCGCCCAGCGCAGCCTGGCCGCCGATTTCGCGGCGCTGGGCGCCCAGGAATCCGCCGATACCGCGATCATGGTGTGGGGCATCATCAGCACCATGTTGTCCGGGGCGATCCTGCGCGGCTATCCGATGGCTGATGCCTATCGGGTGGTCGACGCCTTCGTCGATCTGGTCGCCCCGCGACTGCCTGCCGAGCAGCGCGGTTAACGATCCCGGATCACCGGCGGCTCGTGGGCGCGCACCGGTGGCAGGTCACCCATATCCTCCCCGTCGCTGCGCTCGCCCCAGGCGAACTTCTCCACCTGCACCAGCACATGCGCCCCGGTGCAGCCGCGGGCCAGCGATGAGGTGCCGGTGTCGTCGGTCAGCACATTCGGGTTGCCGTGCACGCACAGCGAATTGGGGTCGGCGGGCTCCAGCGGATCGAACCAGGCGCCGGTGGACAACTGAACCACCGACGGGCGCAGCCGGTCATCGGTGCGCACACCGGCCAGGCAGGCCCCGCGGTCGTTGAACACCCGCACCACATCACCGTCGGACAGGCCGCGGGCCGCGGCATCGGCCGGATGGATCCGGATCGGTTCGCGTCCGGCGATTTTCGACTGCTGACTGGTGGCGCCGCCGTCGAGTTGGCTGTGCAGCCTGCTGGCGGGCTGGTTGGCGATCAGGTGCAGGGGATAGGTCGCCGCGCGGGCACCGCCCAGCCATTCGGTGGGCTCGAACCAGGCCGGGTGCCCCAGGCAGTCGTCGTAGCCGAAGCCGTCGATATCGGAGGAGAAGATCTCGATGCGCCCGCTCGGGGTGTTCAGCCGGTTCGTGTACGGGTCCGCGCGGAAGTCGGCCAGCAGCGTCAGGCCCGGCTCGGTGGGTAACCGCAGCCCTCCGTCGGCCCAGAATTGGTCGAATGCGGGAGCGACGAAATCGACTCCGGCCGACCATTTCTCGTACATGTGAGTCAGCCACTGCCGGGCGGTGCGGCCCTCGGTGAACTGCTCACCGACGCCCAGTGCCTCGGCCAGTGCGGCAAAAGTGGTGTAGTCGTCGCGGGACTGCGCGTAGGGCGCGGTGAGTGCGGGCATCGCCATCAGCATCGGGTCGTTCCGTGAGCCGGAGAAGTCTTCGCGTTCGTACGCGGTCGTCGACGGGATCACGATATCGGCGTGCTTGGCCATCGCCGTCCAGTACGGGTCGTGCACCACGATGGTGTCCGGTCGGGCCAGCGCGCGGCGCAGCCGGGGGATGTTCTGGTGATGGTGGAACGGGTTCCCGCCGGCCCAGTACACCAATCGGATATCGGGGAAGGTCAGCCGCAGCCCGTTGTAGTCGTACTCCCGCCCGGGGTGCAGCAGCATATCGCTGACCGCCGCAACCGGGATGAACGTCGACACCGGGTTGTGGGTCTGCGGGAACACCGGCAACCGGTGCCGCAGCGGGGCCAGCCCGGGTTCGTTCATCGAGCCGTACCCGTGCCCGAAACCGCCACCGGGAAGCCCGATCTGGCCCAGCATGGCGGCCAGCGTCAAACCCATCCAGGGGGCCTGCTCGCCGTGCCGGATGCGCTGCAGTGACCAGCTGACGGTGACCAGGGTGCGGCCCGCGGCCATCTGCCGGGCCAGTGTGGTGATGTCTTCGCTCGCCAGCCCGCTGATCGCCGACGCCCATGCCGGTGATTTCGGCACACCGTCGTCGGTACCGAGCAGATAGCGCTCGAACTGTTCGTAACCGATGCAGTAGGTGTCCAGGAATTCCCGGTCGGCCATGCCCTCGACAGCCAGCACATGGGCCAGCGCGAGCATGATCGCCACATCGGTGCCCGGAATCGGTGCGTGCCAGACGCAATCGCCGTCGACATCGTCGCGTAGCGGGGAGAACGACACGATGCGCCCGCCCCGTTCGCGAAACCGCTGCAGCGCGGCGCGGGCCGGATGTGCGGTGGTGCCACCGTGATTGATACCGGTGTTCTTGAGGGCGATACCGCCGAAGGCCACCAGCAGATCGGTGTGCTCGACGATGACATCCCACTGGGTGGACCGTTTGAACAGGTCGTCATGGGTGCCGACCACGCGGGGCATGATGACCCCGGTCGCCCCGAGGCTGTAGGAGTGCCGCGAGGAGGTATATCCGCCAAGGACTTTGAGGAACCGGTGCACCTGGCTCTGGGCGTGGTGGAAGCGTCCGGCGCTGGCCCAGCCGTAGGATCCGCCGTAGATGGCCTCGTTGCCGTGGGTGTCGATCACCCGGCGCAGCTCTGCGGACAGCACCTCGGTCAGCTCGTCCCAGGACACCGCGACGAACTCGTCGGCGCCGCGCTCATCACTGGGGCCGGGCCCCCCGCGCAACCAACCGCGGCGCACCGCGGGCCCGGTCACCCGGGAGCGGTGCCGGATCGATCCGGGCAGATTGCCCAGCAGCGGGGACGGGTCTTCATCGCCGGCCGCCGGCGTCACCGTCGCGATATCGCCTGCGCTGATCTCGGCGGTGAAGGCACCCCAATGGGCGAGGCTGGCGCGGGACACGAACCAATCCTAGGGCGCCGGCCTCGGCCCTCGACCAACCATCCGGTTGGTATATGTTGGGCGCCACACACCCCGAACCAGTACCGGAGGTCCCATATGGGCGTCGTCAAGTTCGATCGCACCCTGTTCGAGCCCGAGCACGATCTGTTCCGCGAGTCGTACCGCGCGTTTCTGGAACGTCATGCCGCACCGTTCCGCGACGAATGGGAGAAGGCCAAGATCGTCGACCGCGAAGTCTGGCGGGAGGCCGGTAAGCAGGGCTTTCTCGGGATGGCTGTGCCCGAGGAGTACGGCGGCGGCGGTAACGCGGACTTCCGCTACAACGTCGTCATCACCGAGGAGACTGCCGGGGGCAGGCACAGCGGGCTGGGCTTCACACTGCAGAACGACGTCATCGCGCCCTACCTGATCGAGCTCGCCAACGAGGAGCAGAAGCAGCGCTGGCTGCCCGGCTTCTGTAGCGGCGAATTGATCACCGCGATCGCAATGACCGAACCGGGCACCGGTAGTGACCTGCAGGGCATCAAGGCCCGCGCGGTCCGCGATGGTGACCATTACGTCCTGAACGGTTCGAAGACGTTCATCACCAACGGTATTCACGCCGACCTGGTCATCGTGGTGGCCTGCACCGATCCCGAGAAGGGCGCGCAGGGCTTCTCGCTGCTGGTCGTCGAGCGCGGTATGGAGGGCTTCGAGCGGGGCCGCCACCTCGACAAGATCGGACTCGACGCCCAGGACACCGCTGAACTGTCCTTCACCGATGTCAAGGTGCCCGTGGAGAACCTGCTGGGTGAGGAGGGCATGGGATTCCTCTACCTGATGCAGAACCTGCCGCAGGAGCGCATCAGCATCGCCGTCATGGCCGCCGCCGCGATGGAGCAGGTGCTGGAGGACACGCTGCAGTACACCAAGGAACGCAAGGCGTTCGGCAAGCCGATCGGCAGTTTCCAGAACAGCCGGTTCACGCTGGCGGAGCTGGCGACGGAGGCGACCGTCATCCGGATCATGGTCGACGAGTTCATCCGGCTGCATCTCGACCGCAAGCTGACGGTCGACCAGGCAGCGATGGCCAAGTGGTACAGCACCGAGGCGCAGGTGCGCCTGGTCGACCGCTGCCTGCAGCTGTACGGCGGCTACGGCTACATGCGCGAATACCCGATCGCGAAGGCGTTCTTGGACTCCCGGATCCAGACGATCTACGGCGGAACGACCGAAATCATGAAGGAGATCATCGGCCGCGGCCTCGGTGTATAACTCCGACACGCCATCGGCGCAGGTGGCGATATCCCACGAGTTCGCGGTCAACTGACGCAAAGTTGACGAACGCGATACTTTCGTGTGGTTTTGCACGACTTCGGGGAGGACCGATGATCAGGCAGCAAACCCGGCTGGGCAGCATCGCCGGGCGGGCCGCGGTAGGGCTCGTCAGTGCCGGGCTGATCGCTGCGGCAGCTCTGTTCGCGCCGCCGGCCGGCGCGACACCGGAAACCGATGCCGATGCGGCGATCACCGCTGCCTGGGATACCGGCGGCGGTGACGCCGGCCCGCTCGGACCCAAGGACGGTGGCGTCTATCCCGCCGGCGACGGCTTCGGGCAGAACTTCGCCTCCGGCAAGATCTTCTTCACCCCGGACACCGGTGCCCACATCGTCTCCGGCGCCATCCTGGAGAAGTACGAGTCCCTGGGCGGCCCAGCCGACAGTGACCTGGGATTCCCGACGATCGACGAGGGTCCCGGACGGGCGGCCAACAGCCGTAACTCCACGTTCAGCGCCCCGGACAAACCTGTCATCTTCTGGACTCCCGATACCGGCGCCCGTGTCGTCCGCGGGGCCATCAACTCGGCTTGGGATGCGCTCGGCGGTTCGGCCGGGGTGCTCGGTGTGCCCAGTGAGGACGAGACCGCCAACGGCGATACCGTCAGGCAGAAGTTCACCGGCGGTGAGATCTCCTGGGATCGCAAGACCCGGGCCTTCACCACGGTGCCGCCTGAGCTGGCGGGTCAGCTCGGCGCCATCGAGGGTCCCTCCGATGCCACCTCGGCCATCGCCGCCGCCCGCCGGGCCGCCGGCGGAGCCCTCGGTCCGCTGGGTGCCGAAGAGGGCGCTCAGTACGCGATCGGCGCCGACGGTGTGGGACAGAACTATGCCGGCGGGAAGATCTTCTACAGCCCCGGCAGCGGAGCCAATGTGGTGACCGGTCAGGTGCTGGCCAAATACGAGACCGTCGGCGGACCCACCGGCGATCTCGGGTTCCCCACCGCGAGTGAGACCGACGGCGGTCTGACACCCCAGAGCCGGGTGGTCAGCTTCGCCGCCGCCGACCAGCCGGTCATCTTCTGGACCCCCGACTTCGGTGCCGTCATCGTGCGCGGCGCGATGAACGCGGCATGGCAGAAACTGGGCGGCGCCACCGGGGAACTCGGTGCCCCGAAGGCCGATCAGACCGATGACGGCAATATCGTCAGCCAGCAGTTCAATGGCGGATCGATCTCGTTCGACAAGGCCGCCGACAAGTTCAGTACCGAGCCGGCAGGCCTGCAGTCCCAACTTGCCGGACTCGTGGTACCCGGCGGGGATGCCCCGCAGGCGCCGGCCGACGCGCCGGCCGACGAAGCCGGCAGCGGCGACAAGTGGTACGCGTGGAACTGGTGGTGGCTGCTCGGCCTCATCCCGCTGGTGGGTGTAATCGCACTGATCGGCCTTGCCGTGCTGCGCAACCGCCGGCCCCGCGATGATGGCGACTTCGACGACGACCCCTACGAGCGCGGCTACGACAGCGGTTATGACGACCGCTACGACCAACCCCGCGAACCCCGCGAGGATGACGGGTTCGACACCGGCGCCGCGTCGCCGGGGGTCTATGCGCCGCACAGCCCGTGGGCCTCGGGTCCCTCGATCGCATCCGTGCCGTCGTTCAGCGGTATCGCGGTGGTGCCGGATTCCCGTGCGACGGACGAGACGGACGTCGCTGACGACTACGAGTCCGATGAATACGGGACCGACGACTACGAATCCGACGAATACGATTCGGACGACTACCCGGCGGGCAGATACGAGGCCGGCGAGGTCGAAGAGTCCGGCGACGAGGGCGATGAGCTCGAGGATCTGCGCGCTCCCGTGCTGCCGTTGAGCTTCGAATCCGACCCGGACGCGGTGGACACCGCGCCCACCCGGATCGAATCGTTGCCCCCGGTAGATGTGCCGTTGTCCAGCGAGCTCGCCCCAGAGCCGGAACCCGAGTACGAATCCGACTTCCCGAGTGGCCGTCACGCCGCGATCCAGATCGACGAACCCGAGGATGCGGGGTGGACGTCGATGCGGCTTGCCACCGGCGATCGGTACCGTGCGCCCGAGGGTTACCCGGTCAAGGCAGATACCAAGAGCGGCCTGTACTGGGCTCCCGGCAGTCCGGGCTACCGCGATGTCGAGGCCGAGATCTGGTTCGCCAGTGAGGAGTTCGCCCGGACGAACGGATTCGTCCGGGCCGACTGAGCCTCAGATCTTGCGCAGGACGGTGACGACCTTGCCGAGGATGACTGCGTCGTTGCCGTCGATGGGCTCGAACGCCGAGTTGTGCGGCATCAGCCACACCTGACCACGGGTGCGCTTGAACGTCTTCACGGTGGCCTCACCGTCGATCATCGCCGCGACGATGTCACCGTTGTCGGCGACGTTCTGCTGACGGATGACCACCCAGTCGCCATCGCAGATCGCCGCATCGATCATCGATTCACCGACGACCTTGAGCATGAACAGCGATCCCTCGCCGACCAGTTCGCGGGGGAGCGGGAACACCTCCTCGACGGCCTCCTCGGCAAGGATCGGGCCACCCGCGGCGATACGCCCGAGCACCGGCACGAAGGTCGGTTCCGGCAGGGCATCCGAGCCGGCGACATCGGTGGCCACCACCGGGGTCACCATCTCGTCGGAACCGCGGACGTCCACGGCGCGTGGACGGTTCGGATCCCGGCGCAGGTAGCCCTTGCGCTCCAGGGTGCGCAGTTGATGCGCCACCGAGGAGGTGGAGGTCAGCCCGACGGCATCGCCGATCTCGCGGATGCTCGGCGGGTAGCCCCGAGTGGTCACGGAGGACCGGATGACCTCCAGGATGGTGCGCTGACGCTCGGTCAGGCTGGAGCGTGCCTCAGGTGTGTGTGTGCTGTCGCTCATGGCGCCGAATGTAGTCGCCGTCGGACAGATAATCAAACATGTGTTCGAGGCGTGTCGCGGATTCTCGGCGTCCCGGTCGACCACAATGCCCACGCGATCAGCACGGGCTGGAACAGCAGGCGGACGAATCTGCTTGTGTCGCTGTTGAGTCCGAAGGCGTCGGCGTGGTTGAGGTACTGCGCCAGATTGCCGGGGAAGACCAGCACGAAGAAAACCGCGAGCAGCCTGCCGACCAGTACCCGGTCGTGTCGCAGGACGGCAAGCCCCACGCCCAGGGTGATCTCGACACCACCCGAGGCCATCACCACGCCGTCGGCGTCCATCGGGATCCACGTCGGCACCTGCGCCTGGAAGGTCTCGCGCGCCCAGAACAGATGGCTGAGACCGGCGAAGACCATGGCGCCGGCGAGGACGAGTCGTGCGATGGTGCGCGCCCGGGTGGTCGGCGGTGGGGATGGAAGCTCACTCATCGGCAACCGTCAGGGTGACCTCGATATTGCCCCGGGTGGCGTTGGAATACGGGCAGACCTGGTGGGCGGCCTCGGCGAGCTGTTGCGCCGTCTGGCGATCCACGCCCGGGAGGGTGATCTCGAGCTCGACGGCCAAGCCGAAGGCACCGTCGTCTCCGGACCCGAGCACCACCCGTGCCCCGACCGCGGAATCGGAGACATCGGCCTTCTGTCGGCGCGCGACGAGCCGCAGCGCCGAATGGAAACAGGCCGCGTAGCCGACGGCGAACAGCTGCTCGGGGTTGGTCCCCGCGCCCGATCCGCCCATTTCCTTCGGGATGCTCAGCGCCACATCGACTTTTCCGTCCGATGTCCGTCCGTGGCCGTCGCGGCCTTCGCCGGTGGCGAGTGCCTCGGCAGTGTAGAGCGTCTTCATGGTCGATCCTTTCGTATCGTCACTTCGGGGAGTTCAACTGATCGACCAGCCCGTGCAAAACGTCTCTGAGGGCGGCGATATCGTCCGCGGAGGCGCTTCCCGGCGTCAGCAGTCGTTCCGGTAGGCACGCCGCACGGCGCTCCAGTGCGCGCCCCGCGCTCGTCAGGGAGACCTCGACCCGACGTTCGTCATCGGCGGCGCGTTGCCTGGTCACCAGTCCGCTGCTCTCCAGCCGTTTCAGCAGCGGTGAGAGCGTTCCGGAGTCGAGGTGCAGGCGATGTCCCAGATGTCCGACGGAACACTCCTGTTCTTCCCACAGCACCAGCAGTACGAGGTACTGCGGGTAGGTGATGCCGAGTTCATCCAGCAGGGGCCGGTAGGCCGCGGTGACCGCCCGTGACGCGGAGTACAGCGCGAAGCACAGCTGTTCGTCGAGGCGGGTCGCTTGCACGACGCAATCATATTGCACAATTTAATTGTGCACAATCAAAATGTCCCGCTCGCGCGAATCGACTTGTCGGTGGCCCGGTCTATCGTTTCGCAACAGTTCGATCACATGTTCTATTCATCGAACACATGATCGACTAACATTCGAACACAGAAGCGAACACCACCTACAGGGAGAGGCAGTCAGATGACGATTCTCGAAGCTCGGACCATCACCCGGGGCAGTGCCCCCACCGCGGTGCCCACCTCCGGGTGGGATGTCGCGCGGCGGCCCAATGTGCAGCCGGAAGTCTGGCCGCTGCCCCGTGACGTGGTGGTGCGCCGGCGACGTCCCGTGCAGTCGCGGCGGCCGGGTGGCGCACCGCTCGGCCACCGGGGGACCGGCGTGCTGATGTCGCGGGCCTCGCACCGCCGTCGCCCGATCACCCCGGCCGTCACGGTGCTGCTGGCCCTGCTGGCCGGCGGTATCACCCTGTGGCTCGGTCTCGTCGCGCAACTCGGCGGGCCAACCGAGGCCCCGGTCGAGATGCCCACCCGGCTGTCGGTGGTCTACGTGGAGGCCGGTGAGACGTTGCAGCACATCGCGCATCGGGTGGCGCCGGATGTACCCGCGAGCGCCGTCGTCGACCACATTCGTGAGCTCAACAAGCTCGAATCCGGCACGGTGCAGGCCGGGCAGACGCTCATCGCCCCGATCGGCTGATCGTGCTGCGCGGCGCGGGAGTGGGACTGCCACGCGACACCCGGGTACGCTCGACAACGTTCGAGCTGTTTGACCTGCGGTGCGGCAAAGGAGCGGTGATGCACTGTCCGTTCTGTCGCCACCCGGACTCGCGTGTCGTCGATTCCCGTGAGACCGATGAAGGTCAGGCCATCAGACGCCGCCGGTCCTGCCCGGAATGCGGCCGCCGCTTCACCACCGTGGAAACCGCCGTGCTCGCCGTCGTCAAGCGCAGCGGTGTCACCGAACCGTTCAGCAGAGAAAAGGTCATCAAGGGCGTGCGCCGGGCCTGTCAGGGTCGTCAGGTCGATGACGATGCGCTCAACCTTCTGGCCCAGCAGGTCGAGGACGCCGTGCGCGCCGCGGGATCCCCGGAGATCCCCAGTAACGAAGTGGGACTGGCCATCCTGGGCCCGCTGCGCGATCTCGACGAGGTCGCCTACCTGAGGTTCGCCTCGGTATACCGGTCGTTCACCTCAGCCGATGATTTCGAGCGCGAGATCGAGGCGCTGCGGGCGCACCGCGTCTCCAGCGCCGGCTGATACGTCAGGGCAGTCGCACCGGGTCGGCCTCGACGACGCGGCCCGCGACCTTCACCCAGCCGGTCGCATCCCACCAGGTACGGATCTCAGATCCCTTCCCCTGCGTGATGAGCAGATCCCGGCTCAGATGATCGGTGATCCGCACCGCCGCGGAACCGGTGGCCTCATCCTCGATGATCCCCAGGTGCGGTGCGAACGTCCGTGCCCGCACCGTGCCGGCCTCGCGATCCGTCCACGCCCACAGGTAGTGCTCGAGATCATCGGCGTAATCGGCCGGGTCGGCGGCGAGCACCTCCTCGGTCGAGCCCAGATCGTAGATGGCCATATCGGGCGCCCAATCCGCCCGCGCCTTGATCGCGGTGAATTCGCCATCGGGTTCCGACAGATACTCCACCGGAATCAGGCCTGCCGGGACCTGCAGGGTGCGCACCGGGGTGCCGCGTTCTCTGAGCCACCATGCGGTGCCGACGGTCGGGTGCCCGGCGAAGGGCAGCTCGACGGCCGGGGTGAAAATCCGGACATGGGCGCTGGCTGCGCCCGGCTCCGGGAGGTCGACGAACACGGTTTCGCTGTAACCCAATTCGGTGGCAATGCGCTGCCGGTCGGCGGGATCGACGGTCGCGGCATCGACCACGCCCAGCGGATTGCCGAATTCGCCTTCGGAGTTGGTGAAGACCCGCAGAACGGTCACATCGACGGTCATACCTCGATGGTAGTCAGGTGGCGCTGCGCTCGTCGGCGCCCATCGCATCCAGAACGGCGACCCTGGTGTCCAGGGAGCCGGTGATGCCGTGTTCGCTTATCCCGGTGCGCAACAGGCCGCGCAGCATTTCGTGGTCGTACTCGGCGGGAATGGTGGTGTCGATGAACCGTTGCACCACATCGACGAACCGATCGGCATCGTCGTGGAACGGGAAATGTCCCGAGCCCTCGAAGATTTCGAGTGCCGAACCCGGCATCGCCGCGTGCGCGAGCCGTGCGTGACTGACCGGGATCACCGAATCGTGGGTGCCCCAGATCAGCTGAACGGGAACCGATTCGGTCAGATAACATCGATCCAGCATGGTGACCACCTGGCCGCGCCAGTCCACCACCGCGCGTAGCGTCCTGGCGAATGCCGAGGATGCGGTCGGTTCGGGGAGGTCGGCGAGCACCCGCAGCGCGTCGGGCAGATCGCGACCCATCCCCGTCGAGCCGAACAGGGTTCCGCCGATGCGCCCAAAGGCCTGCAGGGCAGGCAACACCATCGGCAACCGGAGCAGGGCGAGCGCCTCGGTGGCCATCGGCATCGCGGCCAACCGCAGCACGAAGTTGACGTCCTTGCTGACACCGCCCGCGCCGACCAGCACCATCCGGTCGACCAGCTGCGGGAACTGATAGGCGAATTGCATCGCCACACCGCCGCCGAGTGAGTGCCCGACCACCGTCACCCGTTCGATGTCGAGCACGCTGAGCAGATCACGCATGCCGTTGGCGTAGGCGGCCACCGAATAGTCGGCCCGCGGTTTGTCGGACTGGCCGTGGCCCAGCAGGTCCGGTGCGATCACGGTGAACCGGCGGGCCAGCATCGTCTGCACGGTGTGCCAGGTCGTCGAGTTGTCGCCGATACCGTGGATCAACAGGATCGCCGGGCCCGAACCGGCGATGCGGAACGCCCGGCGATACCCGTGGATGGTCCGGAATTGCAGAGTGGGCGAGACCTCCCGGACACTGCGAAGCGTGGGCTTGCGGTCGGTCATCGTCGGCCACTCCAATCGGATGCGGGGCGCCGCCGGCTACGTGCTGTCGTCGCCGTCGGTGAATCCTTGCCCGAACTTGCCCTTGTCCTGCTGAGCCAGGAAACGCTCGAACTCCGCACCCAGTTCGTCGCCGCTGGGGAGTTCCTCGTCGCGGGCCAGCAACGAACGATTCTCCTGTGCGGCAACGAACGCATCGTACTGACGCTCCAGCGCGGTCACCACTTGAGCGACTTCCGAGCTGGCCTCGACCTGCTCGTTGATCTTGGTGTGCACCTCGGCGGCGGCCTCACCCAGTGCGTTCAGCGGGATCTGCAGTGCCCCGGCGCGGGCGGCCTCGGCGAGCAGGCTCTCCGCGGCCGGGGGATAGGCGGTCTGTGCCAGGTAGTGCGGCACGTGCACGGTGAAACCGACCGCGTCGTGACCGTGTTGGCTCATCCGGAACTCCAGCAGACTGGACACGCTCGCGGGCACCTGCACCTCGCCCACCCAGGGGGTGTACTCGGCGATCAGTTCGGAGTTGGCGGAGTGTGCGGTCAGTGTCACCGGCCGGGTGTGCGGCACCGCCATCGGAATGGTGCCCAGGCCGATCACCTGACGTACACCCAGACGTTCGGACAGCAGCCGCACCGCGGTCACGAAACGCTCCCAGCGCAGGTCGGGTTCCATCCCGGCGAGCAGCAGGAACGGGGTGCCGACGCTGTCGTGCAGCGCGTACAGATTCAGTTCAGGCTGGTCGTAGCCGCTGAAGTGGTCGGTCTTGAACGTCATCATCGGCCGTCGCGACCGGTAGTCCAGCAGTTCGTCGATGGCGAAGGACGCCACCAATTCGGTGTCGAGCGTGTCCTTGAGATGCTGCGCCGCCAGTCGGATGGCGTGACCGGCATCGGAGAACCCCTCAAGGGCGTGGATCATGACCGGCCCTCGACCGTCCGTGGTGGACAGTTGGGGGGCAGGGAACTCCAGCTCGTACATGCCGTTCTGGTCGGGCTGGTAGTGCTGCTCCTGGTGATCTGCCATGTGGTTCACCTCCTGTTCACTAGTGTCTCGCACTTTGCCGGCGTCGCTGTGTGCGACCCCGGACATCTGTGCCAACACGGCAGAGGCGGCCGACAGTCCCGTCAGCGTCTGAACTGGCTCAGCGCCCGCAGTTTGTTCATCACGTCGAGGGCGGCCACCTTGTAGGCCTCGGAGAATGTCGGGTAGTTGAATACCGCGTCGACCAGGTACTCGACGGTCCCGCCGCAGCCCATCACTGCCTGGCCGATGTGCACCATCTCGGTGGCGTTGGTGCCGAAGATGTGCACGCCCAGCAGCCGCAGATCCTCGGTCGAGACCAGCAGCTTCAGCATCCCGTAGGAGTCACCGGCGATCTGTCCCCGGGCGAGTTCCCGGTACCGCGACACCCCCACCTCGTACGGGACCGAATCCTTGGTCAGGTCCACCTCGGTGGCCCCGACATAGGACACCTCCGGAATCGAGTAGATGCCGATGGGCTGGATATCGGTGATCGAATGGGTGGGTTCACCGAACGCGTGGTAGGCCGCGAGCCTGCCCTGCTCCATGGAGGTGGCGGCCAGCGCCGGGAAGCCGATCACATCGCCGACGGCGTAGATGTGGTCGACCTTGGTCTGATAGTTGTCGTCGACGAAGATCCGGCCCCGATCGTCGGCCTCCAGTCCGGCACTGGGCAGGTCGAGGTGATCGGTCTGACCTTGCCGGCCCGCCGAGTACATGACGGTCTCCGCCGGGATCTGCTTACCGCTGGCCAGCGTCGTCACGGTGCCGGATGCGCCGACGTCGACGGCGGTGACCTCCTCACCGAAGCGGAAGGTGACCGCCTGATCGCGCAGGTGGAACTTCAGGGCTTCGATGATCTCGGGATCGCAGAACTCCAGCATGTTTCCGCGCTTCTCGACGACGGTGACCTTGGTGCCCAGCGCGGCGAACATCGAGGCGTATTCGATGCCGATGACACCGGCGCCGACCACCACCATCGAACTGGGGATGTTCTTCAGGTCGAGGATGCCGTCGGAGTCCAGCACGCGATGTTCGTCGAATTCGACGCCTGCGGGTCGGGCCGGTTTGGTGCCGGTGGCGATGACGATGTTGCGGCCGCTGACGGTCACCCGCTCGGCGCGGTTCTGGTCGTCGACGTGCACGGTGTGCGCGTCGATGAACCGGGCGTGCCCGACGTAGAGCTCGATGCGGTTACGCATCAGCTGCGAGCGCACCACATCGATCTCCTTGCCGATGACATGCTGGGTCCTGGCCAGCAGATCGGCGGGGGTGATCTTCTCCTTGACTCGGTAACTGGCGCCGTAGAGCTCGCGCTGGTTCATCCCGGTGAGGTAGACGACGGCCTCGCGCAGCGTCTTGCTGGGGATGGTGCCGGTGTTGACGCAGACCCCACCGAGCATCAGCCCGCGCTCGATGATCGCCACGGACTTACCCAGCTTGGCTGCGGCGATGGCGGCTTTCTGGCCGCCGGGGCCGGACCCGATGACGACGAGGTCGTACTCCTGCATGGAACCCATGGGTGCAGTCCTACGCCGGTTATGTTTGCCCCGCATGTCGAGGACGGCAAAATGCGTGTGAACAAATCCGGTGCGGTCACACCGGGAACTTCGGTGCCGTGCCGTTCGTATGTACCCATGACGGACTTCCCCGACCTCAGAGAGAGCGATGAGACGCGCTAAGCGCAAACTCCGAAGACCGAAGCCCGGCACGACATGCTGACCGCCCTGGGAATTCTGGCCGGTATTGCGGTGGTGTTGGCGATCACGGCGTTGACCGGCTACTTCGTGGCCCAGGAATTCGCCTTCATGGCGGTGGACAGGTCCCGGCTCAAAGCGCGGGCGCAGGCCGGCGATGCTGCGGCGGCGCGCGCGCTGAAGGTGACCCGGCGCACCTCGTTCATGCTGTCCGGCGCCCAACTCGGGATCACCGTGACCGGCCTGCTGGTCGGTTATGTCGCCGAACCTCTCATCGGTGCGGGTCTGGGCGAGCTGCTCGGCGATGTGGGCGTGCCCATCGCGGTGGGCGTCGCGATCGGCACGGTGCTGGCGGTGCTGTTCTCGACGGTGGTGCAGATGGTCTTCGGTGAGCTCTTCCCCAAGAACCTCGCCATCGCGCGTCCCGAAGCCGTGGCGAACAGGCTGGCATTGTCGACGAACATCTATCTTGCGGTATTCGGTTGGCTCATCAAGCTTTTCGATGCCTCGTCGAACCTGTTGCTCCGTGCCCTGCGTATCGAACCGGTGCACGATGTCGAGCATTCGGCCACCCCGCGCGATCTCGAACACATCGTGGCCGACTCCCGGGAGACCGGTGAGCTGCCCGAGGATCTGTCCACCCTGCTGGACCGCATCCTCGATTTCCCTACTCGCGATACCGAACACGCGATGATCCCGCGGGCCCGTGTCGACGTGGTGCTCGGCGACGAACCCGTGCGAAAGGTCCTGGAAAAGATGGCCACCGGCCACACCCGCTACCCGGTCATGGGTGACACACCGGACGATCTGGTCGGCGTCGTGCACCTGCACGATCTGCTCGGCGCCGCCGACCCGGAGGCCACCGCGGCGTCGATGAGCCGGCAGGCGGTCATCCTGCCGACCACGATGCCGTTGCCGTCGGCGTTGCGCGCCCTCAACGAGGCGCGCGACGAAATGGCGTTGGTGATCGACGAATACGGCGGTTTCGCCGGTGTGCTCACCATGGAGGATCTGGCAGAGGAACTGGTCGGCGAGATCGACGACGAGCACGACGGTGCAGGCGACGACGACGAGATCGTCGAAACCGCGGACGGCTGGCTGGTCCGCGGTGACACCGCCCTCGACGAACTCAGCCGCGCCGTCGGCCATGACCTGCCCGAGGGCGATTACGAGACGCTGGCCGGCCTGCTGATCGCCGAGTCCGGGGGACTGCCCGGTGTGGGCGACACCATCACCCTCGAACTCGGGGTCGAACCCGCCGAGCTGATCGCTGAGCACGCGCCGTCCTGGCGCAGATTGCACGCGACGGTAATGGCGGTCGACAAGCATGTTCCGGCAAGCGTTCTGGTGAGGTTGAGCACCGATGAGTAGCCCCCTGGTTGTCGCACTGATCACCACCCTGCTGATCGCGGCGAGCGCCTTCTTCGTCGCGGCCGAGTTCGCGCTCATCGCCGCCCGGCGGCACCGTCTCGAGGACGCCGCCCCGCGCAGCCGTTCGGCTCGTGCGGCGCTGCGGTCGGCCTCGGAGCTCTCGGTCCTGCTGGCCGGATCGCAGCTCGGTATCACCGTCTGCACGCTGGCGCTCGGTGCGATCACCAAACCCGCCGTGCACCATTGGCTCACACCCGCGTTCACCGGGTGGGGTGCGCCGGAGTGGCTGGCCGATGTAGGCGGTTTCGTCCTCGCGCTGATCATTGTCACCTTCCTGCACCTGGTGGTCGGTGAGATGGCCCCGAAGTCCTGGGCCATCGCGCACCCCGAACGCTCGGCGACCCTGCTGGCGCTCCCGATGCGCGCCTTCATGTGGGTGACCCGGCCGCTGATCGTCACGCTCAACCGGCTGGCCAACTGGTGCCTCAAGAAGGTCGGCGTCGAGCCGGTGGATCAGGTCGCCACCGGACAGGACCCAGATGCGCTGCGGCACCTGGTCGAGCATTCGGCCACCGTCGGCACCCTCGACGAGCGCTATCACGGGCATCTGCTCAGCGCTTTGGAGTTGCAGGCGCTGACGATCGGCGACATGGTCCGCGCCGGGGCCGCGCCCAGCGGTGTCCCGCTGGATGCGACACCCGCGCAGATTCAGAGCGCGTCCCGCGCCACCGGCCACCTGCGCCTGCTGGTGCAAGGGGAGGGCGTCGTACACGTCCGTGACACCGTCAACGCCGCCCCGAGCGTCACCGCCGCCGATCTGATGAGGCCGGCGCTGCAGCTGGAGGCCGACACACCGGTCTACGCCGCACTGCGGACCATGCGAGAGACCCGCAGTCACCTGGTCGTGGTCGTCGAGGCGGGCCGGGTACGCGGGCTGATCACCCTCGCCGACGTCCTGGACAAGCTGCTGCCGACGGCCGAGGCCGGCTGACACCCGTTTATCCACAGTCGCGGTTTCATCCACAACGAGCGCGCCGGAGGCCGCTGACGGGGCGGCGCTGACGGTGCGGGGTGTCACCGTCGGACACATGACAACACAAACCCGCGGTTTCGATATCGGTCGACCCGCATCGCTGATCGCCGCACTGCCCGCCGTCCTGGGTTTCGTGCCCGAACATTCCCTGGCGGTGGTCACCGTCGACGATGCCGAATTGGGCTGCGTGATGCGGGTGGACCTGTCGGCGGCCCTGGTCGAGAACACCGGTCAGCTGGCCGAGGTGGTCGCCGCGGCGGATCCCGACGAGGCGATTGCCGTCATCATCGACGAGAACGGCGCCGACTGCGAGGCCTGCGGTACCGACCATCTGGCGCTGGCCGACGCGCTGGCGCGGTCCCTGGCGTGCGAGGGCATCGAACTGCTCGGCGTGCTGGTGGTGGATCGGATCGCCGCGGGCGGGCGGTGGTACTGCGCCGACGGCTGTGGTGCGCACGGTTCCGTCGATGATCCGGAGGCCTCGCCGCTGGCGGCCGCCGCGGTGCTGGACGGACGGCGGCTCTACCGGCGCCGCGCCGATCTGCAGCAGGTCATCGCGGTCACCGATACCGCCCGATGTGCCCGCATCGCCGAGGCGATCGCCGCTCGCGGGGTGGTGAAGCTGACCACGCGGACGGCGCGGGAGGCCGTGCACACGGCGATGGCTGTCGCGGGCCGACTGGGCGAGGGCGCCGATCCCTCCGATCCGGAGTTGGTGGCGATAGTCTGCGCGCTGAACGATCCGCGGGTTCGCGACACCCTGTACGCACTCGCGGTGGGTGACGGCGCCGCCGAGGCGGAGTCGTTGTGGGCGCTGATGGCGCGCACACTGCCACCGCGGTGGCGCACGGATGCGCTGACGCTGCTGGCCTTTTCGGCATACGCCCGTGGCGATGGACCGTTGGCCGGGATCGCCCTGGAGGACGCGCTGCGCGAGGATCCGGCGCACCGGATGGCGGTGATGCTGGACAGTGCACTGCAATCGGGCATGCGCCCGGAACAGATTCGCGGGATGGCGCTGTCGGGCTACCGCACCGCGGGCAAGCTCGGTGTCCGGCTACCGCCCCGGCTCGCGTTCGGGCAGCGCGCGGGGTGAACCGTTGCGGCTCAGACCTTTTCGACCTTCACGGCATGCGCCATGTGGTGGGGTAGTTCGACTTCCTGGTGCCCGGGGATCAGGATCAGCACGCCGCCCTGCTCGCTGGGATCGTCGGTGACCTGCACGGTCACCCGCGCGTTGGGAACCACGCCGGCCTCCTTGAGGCGACCGATCAGCTCGACATCGCCCTGCACGTGCTCGGTCAGCTGGCGCACCACGACCGCGACCGGTGATCCGGCGGGCAACTCGGTGAGCCGGACCAAGCTGAAATTCTCACCGTTACCGGTCCCGGTGCCGCCGAAACCGAGCTCGGACAGGCCGGGGATCGGATTGCCGAACGGTGACGTAGTCGGGTTGTCCAGAACCTGCACCAGCCGACGCTCGACATCCTCACTCATGACGTGCTCCCAGCGGCAGGCCTCCGCGTGCACTTCCTCCCACGGCAGCCCGATCACATCGACCAGCAGCCGCTCGGCCAGGCGATGCTTACGCATCACCGAGACCGCGAGATGGCGGCCCTTGTCGGTGAGTTCCAGATGACGGTCGCCCGCCACGTGCAGTAGACCGTCGCGCTCCATCCGGGAGACGGTCTGGCTCACGGTCGGACCGCTCTGCTCGAGTCGTTCGGCGATACGTGCGCGCAGCGGCACCACTCCCTCTTCTTCGAGGTCGTAGATGGTCCGCAGGTACATCTCGGTGGTGTCGATGAGATCGTTCATGCCCTACCTTCCAGGCCCTGCCGTTAGTGCGAGTCTAGCGGTCTGGCTACCTGAACAGGGGTGCAACATCCCCTGTGACGATGTGATGCCCGCCGCGGGTCGCGGCGGGCATCACTGTGGTGCAAGTTTCGGCTGGTGCCGGCGATATTTCTAGCTTGCGTACGAGCGCAGGCGTTCGGCCCGATCTCCGTTGCGGAGCTTGGACATCACCTCGCGCTCGATCTGGCGGACCCGCTCCCGGGACAGACCGAACAGCTTGCCGATCTGGTCGAGGGTGCGGGGCTGACCATCGTCGAGGCCGAACCGCAGCCGGATAACCTGCTGCTCACGCTCATCGAGCGTGGCCAGCACGTAACGGATATCGGTGTGCAGCAGCTCGGAGATGACCGCGTTCTCGGCGGACATGGCGTTCTCGTCCTCGATGAAGTCACCCAGCGGGGCTTCCTCATCGCTGCCGACCGGCATGTCCAGGCTCACCGGGTCGCGGCTGTGCTCCAGCAGATCGGCGATCTTCTCGGCCGGGATGCCCGACTCCTCGGCCAGTTCCTCGTCGGTCGCTTCGCGGCCGAGGTTCTGATGCATCTCGCGCTTGATCCGGGCGAGCTTGTTGACCTGCTCGACCAGGTGCACGGGGAGCCGGATGGTGCGGCTCTGATCGGCCATGCCGCGAGTGATCGCCTGACGAATCCACCAGGTGGCATACGTCGAGAACTTGAATCCCTTGGCGTAGTCGAACTTCTCCATCGCGCGGATGAGTCCGAGGTTGCCCTCCTGGATGAGGTCCAGCAGCGGCATACCGCGGCCGGTGTAGCGCTTGGCCAGCGACACGACCAGACGGAGGTTGGCCTCCAGCAGGTGGCGGCGGGCGGCGTCACCGTCGCGTACGACGGCGGCCAGGTCCCGCTTGCGGACATCCCCGAGGCGCTTCTTGGTGTTGAGTACGTTCTGCGCATACAGGCCGGCTTCGATGCGTTTGGCCAGTTCGACCTCGTCGGCGGCGTTCAGCAACGCGGTCTTACCGATGCCGTTCAGATACACGCGAACAAGGTCGGCAGCTGGGCTCTGGGAATCGAGATCCAGATCGGAGCGGCTTGCGGTGGCGATCGCCATTTACGGCCTCCTGCTTCGTTGAACTGTCACCACGTATAACGCTGCAGGGTGGTGGAGAGTTCCCGCGGTATCTCAGCAGCGACCCACTTGACCTGCGGTTTTGGTGGGACGACCTGAGAATGTCCTGAGAAGTGCGGGAGATACCGCTCAGCGGGGAACGCCGGGTTCGTCACCGGCGCCCGGGGTGGGCCGCACCGGTGGCTGCAGCGCGGGGCGCTCGGCGGTGGGGAACAGCGGGGTGCGTCTCGGGCCCGCGTCCTGATAGCGGCGTGGCTCACTGGCGCTGCGCGGCGGACGGTCGTTGGCGATCAGCACGGCGATCCAGGGCAGCGGGATCGAGACCACGATGATCGCCAGTGAGATGAGACCGTTGTGCCAGATGCCGTAGGCCACCGCGGCCAGGATCAGGCACGGGATACGGAAGGCCATGATCTTCAGGTACTTACGGACACGGGCTTTGTGCTGCTCGTCCTGGGGGAGGGCAGCGCGGGTGATGAGGACCGGACGACCTTCGTCGTCGAAACTCAGCTCGGGGCCTTGTTTCATGTCTCCACTGTTCCACATTCTCGGCTCGAGGCGGCGGCCGGTTTGTCCGCCGACTTTTTAGGCGGCGCTCCGACGGGCACAATGGAGCGATGCAGACCCAGACCATCGAGAAGCCCGATACCGACGAACGCGTCGACGATGGAACCGATGACGACACCCCCAAGGTCTTCCACTATGTGAAGAAGGAGAAGATCGCCGAAAGTGCCGTCATGGGAAACCATGTCGTGGCGCTGTGCGGTGAGGTCTTCCCGGTGACCAAGTCGGCCAAGCCCGGTTCGCCGGTGTGCCCCGACTGCAAACGGATCTACGAATCGATGAAGAAGTAGCCGCTCACAAAGTGGGCGCGTCCTTGACGGTCGCGTCCATCTCGGTCACGGCCTTCGCGCCGTCCGCCTTCGCGCTGTCTGCCTTCGCGCCGTCTGCCTTATCGGAGATCCATTCGCGTAACCGCCGCGCGTGAGTATCCGGTGCCGGCCACTCCTCCTGGATCGCGGCGTTGAGTTCCGCGCCGATCATGACGGCGAAACCCGCCAGGAATGCGAACAGCAGGAACGCGATCGGCGTCGCCAGGGCTCCGTAGGTGTAGCCGGTGGCGGTGATCCAGGTCAGGTAGAACCGCAGACTGAACGTGGCGATCAGGAACACCGCCGTGGCCAGCACCGCGCCGATCACCAGCCGGTGGGTGGGTAGCGGACTCGGCAGGGACACCCGATACAGCGCGGTCACCACGACGATCAGTGCGATCACCAGCACCGGGTAATACCCGTACTGCAGTACATGTGACCAGCTCTCCGGGATGAACCCGGTGATCTTGCGTGGGCCCAGCGCGATGAACGGGGCCGTCAGCACCGCGCTCACCAGCATGATCACATACAGCCCCAGCGCGAAGAACCGCTGCCGGACCGGGTGGCGCAGGGGAGTCTGATCGTGCGCCTCGACCACCGAATCGACGAAGGCCGATACCGCCGAGGATCCCGCCCACAGTGAGATGACGAATCCCAGCGACACCACTTCGCCGCGCGCGGACCGCACGATGTCGTAGATGGTCGGCGCGATGATCTCGTTGACGACGTTCTGCGAGAAAAAGCGCTCGGAGGTGCCGATGAGCTGGTTCTCGATCGTCGGCAACGTGTCCGGGCCGAACAACGGCGCCAGGTAGGCCAAGCTGCCGAGCATGCCCAGCAAAAGCGGCGGCAGGGACAGCGCACACCAGAATGCCGCCTGTGCGGCCTCCGAGAAGATGGAGTCGTCCCAGGATTTGCTCAGGGTGCGTTTGGCGATCGGCCAGACGTGGTGACGTGACGGCTTCGCCGGGGACTGGTCGGTCATCACCTGTCCAGCATTCCCGACGAACGACGCCGCCGCCGGTGGGGACCGGACGGACGGGCCGTTATGCGTCGACCGCGTTGACCTCGATCACGGCAGCAAGCTCGATCAGCTTGGCTTCGTGCTCGTTCGCGTGGTGTTGGCAGAACAGCAGTTCGGCGCCGGAGGGCAGCTTCGCGCGTACACGCGCGGCGGCACCACAGCGGTCGCAGCGATCGGCCCGGGTCAGTTCCGGACTGGTCAGAGTTGCGTTCACGGCACTTCCTCCGTTCAGCTTTGGTGCGTATGTCTACTGTGTCAGACGTTTTCGGTTCTGGCCTTGTTCCCTCGGGGTTCACCGGTGTGTCGTGTCTCACTGCGCTCGCGTTACCCGACGGGCAGGGTGGATGGCATGAGTGTCCTGGTGCACCTGTGTGCCGATCACGAGTGGCAGCGCGCGTCGGCCGACGGCGAGCATCGCCCGCCGTCCCTCGCCGATGTCGGGTTCATTCATCTTTCGTCCCCTGAGCAGGTGCATCTACCGGCCAACCGCTTGTACGCGGGGCGGACCGATCTGGTTTTGCTGAGCGTTGATCCCGATCGGCTCACCGATCCGGTGCGCTGGGAGCCCGGCGTGCCGACCGATCCTGAATCGATGCTGTTCCCACACCTCTACGGACCGCTGCCCGCGGGTGCTGTGACAAGTGTCACGCGCTACGTGCCGGCCGCTGACGGCTCGTTCGCCGCGTTGCCGGCCGCGCACGAATAGCCAACGGCCGCCTTCACATCCACGCTCCCATCGTAGACGCGGCGCCCGGGACGTAGGTTGGGGGAGTGAGAGCAGCCCGGCGCATCGCGGTGGTCACCGGTGCCAGTCGCGGTGCGGGGCGAGGTATCGCCCACGCGCTGGGAATTCATGGATGGCGGGTTTACGTGACCGGCCGATCCGTCGAGGCCGTCGGCACCGCCGAGGCGATCAGCGCGGCGGGTGGTGAGGGTATCGCGGTGACCGTCGACCACGCGGACGACCGGGCGGTCGCCGCACTGTTCGCCCGGGTCCGCGAGGACGGTGGCGGTCTCGATCTTTTGGTGAACAACGCCGCGGTGATCCATGACGAGCTGACCGGTGCAAAGCCGTTCTGGGACAAACCGCTCGGATTGGGCGATGTGCTCGACGTCGGATTGCGCTCGGCCTATGTGGCGTCCTGGTATGCCGCACCGCTACTGACGGCCCGGCCCCGCGGCCTGATCGCCTTCACCTCGTCGCCCGGTTCGGTCTGTTACATGCACGGCCCCGCCTACGGCGCGCAGAAGGCCGGTATCGACAAGATGGCGGCCGATATGGCTGTGGACTTCCGCGGAACCGGCGTGGCGTGCGTGTCCATCTGGATGGGCATCCTGCTGACCGAGAAGTTGCGTGCGGCGTTCGCCGGTAAGCCCGATGCGCTGGCGGCGACCGCGGAGCACGCCGAGACCCCGGAGTTCACCGGTCACCTGATCGACGCGTTGTTCACCGACCCGGCGCTCGCCGATCTCAGCGGTCACAGCCTGATCGGTGCCGAGCTGGCCGATCGGTACGGAATCACCGACGAGAACGGCCGCCGCCCGCCGTCCCATCGCGAAATGCTGGGCGCACCAAGGGAACCCAGCTCAGTCGTGATGCGCTGATTAACAGATCCGATTAATTTTGTAAACTACGTGCTGTGGCAATACTGTCCGGCTTCGCGCCGTGGATCGTCTACTGGATTCTGGTCGGAAACGTTCCCTTCACCGTCGCTGTGCTGGTGGCACTGGCGGTGGCGGTGGCCGCGTTCGTCATCGGACGGGTCCGCGGCAGTAAGAGCCGGAGCCTGGAGATCGGCGCCGTCGCCACGTTCGTGGTGTTGGCGGTGCTCACCTTCACCCTGAGCCAGGGCTTCATGGAGCGCTGGATCCAGCCGCTGAGCAGCCTGGGTATCTTCCTGGTCGCGCTGGTCGGTGTGCTGATCGGCCGGCCGTTCGTGCGGGAGTTCGCCGAGGCCGATCTGTCGGCCGAGGTGATCAAGAGCGAACTGTTCGGCCGGATCACCACGCTGGTGACCTGGGTGTGGGTCGCCGCGTTCGCCGGGATGACGGTGTCGACGGCGATCCCGCCGATCGTCGGGGGCGATGCCACCATCCTGGACACCGAGACCCCGCTGTCGTTCCTCTGCTACTGGGTGGTGCCCTTCGGGCTGCTCGGCGCGGCGGTGCTGGTCGGCCGGGTGCTGACCGAACGGATGGTCGCCGAGGCCACCAGCCCGCACACGGTCCGGCGTAGCACCTTCGTCGCGTTCAAGGAACTCGAGATCGACCAGCTGTACTACCTGGCCCGGGAACGGGCCGAGCGGGAAGCCGGCCCCGACCTGGAGGCCTATGACGTCAAGCTCGGCGGCACCGGTGTGCCCCTGACCGGCGACGAGTCACGGGAGTCCTGGCCGATGAGCTACAAACTGCGGGCTCGCCGCGGTTAGACCAGCCCAGCGTCAAGCACTAGTCGAGGCACCAAACGCAAAAACCCGCGAACGCCGGCCGTGATGGCCTGACGGTTTCGCGGGTTTTCGGTGGGTGGACTAGTCCAGGTAGTCGCGCAGCACCTGCGAGCGGCTCGGGTGACGCAGCTTGCTCATCGTCTTGGACTCGATCTGCCGGATCCGCTCACGGGTCACCCCGTAGACCTGGCCGATCTCATCCAGGGTGCGGGGCTGACCGTCGGTGAGGCCGAACCGCAGCCGCACCACGCCGGCTTCGCGCTCGGAGAGCGTCTCCAGCACCGACTGCAGCTGATCCTGCAGCAGGGTGAAGGACACGGCGTCGACGGCCACCACGGCCTCGGAGTCCTCGATGAAGTCGCCGAGCTGGCTGTCGCCCTCGTCGCCGATGGTCTGGTCCAGGGAGATCGGCTCACGCGCGTACTGCTGGATCTCCAGCACCTTCTCCGGCGTGATGTCCATTTCCTTGGCCAGCTCTTCGGGCGTGGGTTCGCGGCCCAGGTCCTGTAGCAGCTCGCGCTGGATACGGCCGAGCTTGTTGATGACCTCGACCATGTGCACCGGGATACGGATGGTGCGGGCCTGGTCGGCCATGGCGCGGGTGATGGCCTGGCGGATCCACCAGGTGGCGTACGTCGAGAACTTGTAGCCCTTGGTGTAGTCGAACTTCTCCACCGCGCGGATCAGACCGAGGTTGCCCTCCTGGATGAGGTCCAGGAATGCCATACCGCGGCCGGTGTAGCGCTTGGCCAGCGACACCACGAGACGCAGGTTGGCTTCCAGCAGGTGATTCTTGGCCTTGTCACCGTCCCGGCAGATCCACGACATATCGCGTCGTTCCGTCGGGGTGAACTTCTCGCCCTTTGCCGCCTTCTCGACCGTCAGCTGGGTGGCGTACAGCCCGGCCTCGATGCGCTTGGCGAGCTCGACTTCCTCTTCGGCGTTGAGCAGCGCGACCTTGCCGATCTGCTTCAGGTACGCACGCACCGAGTCCGCGGAGGCGGTGAGCTCGGCGTCCTTGCGGGCCTGGCGCAGGGCCTCGGATTCCTCTTCGTCCCAGACGAAGTCACCGGAGGCCTTGTCCTTCTCGGACGGCTCGGCGATCTCTTCCTCGCCGGCGGGCTTGGCGGGCTTGGCCGCACCAGCGGGGGTGGCCTCGGCCTCTTCGCCGTCGGCTTCTGCCTCGACGGTCTCGGGCTCGTCGTCGTCGGTTTCCAGGTCGTCGATCTCGACGTCCTCGACGTCGAGGACGTCGCCGGGTTCGGCTTCGATGTCATCGGTGGTTTCGAGGTCGTCGCCCTCGGCTGACTCGTCCTTCTTGGTGCGGGGCCCGGCCGCCTTCTTCGCAGGCGCCTTCTTGGCGGCCCGCTTCACGGGGGCTTTGGCGGTAGCAGCCTTGGCAGGCGCTTTCTTCGCGGCGGTCTTGGCGGCGGGGCGCTTTACCTCGTCGTCGGTTGCCGTGCCTGCCTTTGTCGCTGCCACGTATACCTCTCGGTCCTGCTAGACGGTGAGCGCGCGCAGGCGTCACCGGAAATCGTCGGCTGTCTCGAATATTGGCGTGTGATCTCTGCTGGGATACCTGCCGCTATCTCGGTAGGCGGCCGCCATCGACCATTGTAACGACAGTGTGAGGGACCACCGCGCCGAGCGGCAAATTAGACGCGGTCAGCGCGTCGTCCCCTGCTTGTTCAGGGCTCGACGTGAATACTCCGCGACGCCATCGCGGCCCCCACGATGCCCGCGGAGTTCAGCAGGGCGGCAGGCACCACAGGGGTTCGATTCTTCAGCATCGGGATCCACCGGTCGGCCTTGCGGCTGATACCGCCACCGGCGATGAACAGGTCCGGCCAGATCGCGTTTTCGACCGCGACCAGCACCTTGGTGACCTCTTCGGTCCAGCGCTGGTAGTTCCATTCCTTGCGTTCCTTGACCGAGGAGGCGGCCCGGTGCTCGGCCTCCTTGCCACCCACCTCCAGATGTCCGAACTCGGTGTTGGGAAGCAGTACACCGTTGTGGATGACCGCCGATCCGATGCCGGTGCCGAACGTCAGCAGCACGATCAGCCCGGTGTTGTCCTTGCCCGCGCCGTAGCGTTCCTCGGCCAGGCCGGCGGCGTCGGCGTCGTTGAGCACCGTGACCTCCTGCCCGCCGAGTTCGGCGCTGATGACCTCGGCGGCGTTCGTCCCGATCCAGCCCTTGTCGACGTTGGCAGCGGTCCGCACGATGCCGTTGGTCACCACGCCCGGGTAGGTGACGCCGAGTTTGCCGGTCCAGCCGAACTCCCGCACCACGGTGGTCACCGTGGCGGCCACCGCGTCCGGGGTCGCCGGCTGCGGGGTGGCCAATTTGAAGCGTTCGCCGATGAGGGCGCCGGTGTCGAGGTCGACGAGGCCGCCCTTGATACCGCTGCCACCGACGTCGACGCCGAATCCGGTGTTGGTCGATTCGGTCACGGGAACGCTCCTAAGCAGGCGGCGGGCAAGCAAATTCGACACCACAGTAGTGCCTGTCGCCCTCGTGTGGAGGTGGTGTGCCGGGAGGAATTCCGCGGAGATTGTGATGCGATGTAGCCATGCCGCATGACAACGATCCCCGGACGCTGCGCGTCGTGGCCGAGCAACTGGCCACGGAGGCGGCCGAATTCGTACGTGTGCGGCGCGCGGAGGTGTTCGGTGCGGTGCCCACGGCCGGTGCGGTGCAATCCAAGAGCACCCCCACCGATCCGGTCACGGTGGTCGATACCGAGACCGAGCGGTTACTGCGGGAACGGCTCGCCGAACGCCGGCCCGGCGATCACGTGCTGGGCGAGGAGGAGGGCGGCTCCGCGGTGGCCGGGCCCGGGGTTCCGGTCTGGGTGATCGATCCGATCGACGGCACGGTCAACTTCGTCTACGGCATCGAAACCTATGCCGTGTCGGTCGGCGTCCAGATCGACGGCATCTCGGTGGCCGGGGCGGTGGCAAATGTGCCGACCGGGGAGCTCTATTCGGCAGCGGCCGGGCACGGCGCCGCCCTGACCCGCGGCGGCGTGTCGACGGCACTGCGGTGCAACGCCATCGATGATCTGTCGCTGGCGTTGGTGGGCACCGGGTTCTCCTACGAGGCCGAGCAGCGCGCCCGGCAGGCCGCCGTGCTGGCGGCGCTGCTGCCCGATGTGCGCGATGTCCGCAGGCTCGGGTCCTGTGCGCTGGATCTGTGCATGGTGGCCGCGGGACGGCTGGACGCGTACTTCGAGGATGACGTACACGTGTGGGACTGGGCTGCCGGTGCGCTGATCGCCACCGAGGCCGGGGCGGTCGTCCGCGTCATCGAGCCGAGCGGGATCTGCGCCGCCGCCCCTGGTATCGCCGCCACTCTCGACGCCGCATTGCAGGGTGCGGGCGGCGGGTAGCTCAGCAGCTGGCGCCGTGGATCTTGGTCAGCAGCGTCGCATCGGCGGGCGCAGTGGCGTCCGGACGCAGCCCGGCCAGCATCGCGTCGATATCGTCGCTGCGGCTGAACTCGCTGAACTCGGTGCCGACCGCGAAGTCGACCGTGTCATCGGTACGGCCGTCGAGGTAGAGCTCGGTGCACGGTGCCACCAGCCAGACGGCGGCGGCCGCGGCCTTACCGGTCTCGCCGAACCGGAGCTGACCCTGGCATTCCAGCCGGCTGTTGGCGTATAGCGCGTCGTTGGCGGCGGCGGGCTGGGCGAAGCCGAGATCGCGCAGAGCCCCGGAGACCTCCGCGGCCTGACCGCCCTGACCGCTGGCGTTGAGCACCTGGACCTTGGCATCGGCGAGCCGGGCGGGCATCACCTCGGCCATCTCGGCGGGGGACACCTGCTCGCCGAGAACGGGCTGGCTGGCATCGCTGTTGGCGGCCGGCGGCGGCGGATTGCACGCGACGGCTTCCTGGACTTCGGTGGACTGATTGAGCGCGATCACCCACACCACGCCCGTCACCAAGGCCAGTGCCAGGAACAGGCACAGCACAGGAACATGGTTGCGGCGGCGGAACGGACGACCGTGTTTGTCGAACGCCGTGCCCTCGGTGATGGAAGCGACCACCCCTGCACCTTAAGGCCACGCCAGAGCATGGGCCGCCACCAGGTATTTTGCTCTGTGATATAAATCACAGTCGATCTACGCCAATTCCGGGCACGAATCATTTGGTGTAGGCGTTCGACGCTGGTACAAAGCACTGCTGCAAGGGTGCTGCAAACGGTACCGGAGGGGATGAACATGGCTACCGATTACGACGCTCCACGGCGAACCGAGACCGATGATGTGTCCGAGGATTCGCTGGAAGAGCTCAAGGCGCGACGAAACGAGGCCCAGTCCGCGGTCGTCGACGTCGATGAAACAGAGTCCGCAGAATCGTTCGAGCTGCCGGGCGCCGACCTGTCCGGCGAGGAACTGTCGGTGCGGGTGATCCCCAAACAAGCCGACGAGTTCACCTGCTCGAGCTGCTTCCTGGTGCACCACCGCAGCCGGCTGGCGAGTGAGAAGAACGGGCTCTACGTCTGCACGGACTGCGCAGCCTGACCGGGCTGGGTCAGCTGCGCAGTGCCGCCAGCACCTTGTCCGGGTGACGGCAGCTGACCAGCCAGTACGGAGTGGGATCGTCCGGATCGTCGAGCACGATGAGCACCATCGGGCCGATCCAGGCCCGGTGCAGGACGTAGGCGGCCGGGTCCAGTTGTCGGCCCAGGGCCGCCGACTTCGCCGATCTGGGCACCTCCGCCGACCGGGCGACCGCACTCACCGGCAGGTGGGCGGCGCCCGCCCACAATTCGACCGCGGGCTTACCCGCCGCGCCGTCGTCGACAACCCGGATCTCGATGCGGCCCACCCATATGAGCAGGGCCGCGGCGACCGGCATCAGCACCGCATAGGGCACCCAGTCGGGCAGGCCCCGCACACCCATGTTCACCTCGGCGGCGATCAGGGCGGCGAGGCCCAGCGCTGGGGGCCAGAACCACCACGGCGCCCGGAGGCGCTCGCGGTAGCGCACGGTTTGGGTGATGGCGCGCGTGTCGGACACGTTGCCAAGAGTAATCTTCCTCGCCGTGCCTACTTCTCTGGCGGTCGTGCGTTTGGATCGCGAGCTCCCGATGCCCAGCAGGGCCCACGACGGCGACGCCGGCGTCGACCTGTTCAGCGCCGTCGACCTGGAACTGGCGCCCGGTCACCGTTCACTGGTTCCCACCGGCATCGCCGTGGCCATCCCGCACGGGATGGTCGGGTTGATTCATCCGCGGTCGGGATTGGCTACCCGCGTAGGGCTTTCGATCGTGAACACGCCCGGGACCGTCGATGCCGGTTACCGTGGTGAGATCAAGGTGACGCTGATAAATCTGGACCCCGAGCAGGCGATCGTGGTGCGGCGCGGTGACCGCATCGCGCAATTGCTGGTGCAGCGGGTCGAGCTGCCGGAGCTGGTCGAGGTGTCATCATTCGACGAGGCCGGGCTGTCCGACACCTCGCGTGGCGACGGCGGCCACGGTTCATCAGGCGGACATTCGAGCTTGTGATGCGGAAAGAGGGATTGAGCAACGTGACTGACGAAGCCGAAGACTTCGACGGACCGTTCGACATCGAGGATTTCGACGACCCCGAGGCGGCCAAACACGCCCGGCTCGATCTCGGGTCGGTGCTGGTTCCGATGCCCGCGGCCGGGCAGGTGCAGGTCGAACTCACCGATCAGGGCGTGCCCAGTTCGGTCTGGGTCGTCACCCCCAACGGCAGGTTCACCATCGCGGCATACGCCGCACCCAAGTCGCCGGGGTTGTGGCGTGAGGTGGCCGCCGAGCTGGCCGACTCGCTGCGCAAGGACGGCACCAAGGTCCGGGTCGATGACGGACCGTGGGGCCGTGAGGTGGTCGGCACCGGTACGTCGGCGCCCGAGGGGCAGCAGCCCGGTGTGGTCCGATTCATCGGCGTGGACGGCTACCGCTGGATGATCCGGTGTGTGGTCAACGGCCTGCCGGACAATACCGACGCCCTCGCTGCGGAGGCCCGGGAAGCGTTGGCCGACACGGTTGTTCGTCGTGGTGAGACACCGTTGCCGGTCCGTACGCCGTTGACCGTGCAGCTGCCCGAGGCGATGGCCGCGCAGCTGCGCGCCGCCGCCGAACAGGCTCAGGCCCAGGCGCAAGCCCAGGTCCAGCCGCACGGTCAGGAGCCGGAACCGGTGGCCCGCCGCAGCGCCGAAGGCAGTGCGATGCAGCAGATGCGCAGCACCATCACCGGAGGCTGATCAGGCATCCCCGAGCGCGGCCAGACAGGCCGCGCCGAGCAGCGCGGGGTCGGCGCCCATCTCGTCGAGGGTGACGGTGCGCAGCGCCCCGTGCCTGGCGGCGGTCACCCATTCCACTGCCACATCGGCCGGGTGGACCGGATCGTCGACGGCGGCCACCACCCCGATGGGCACGGTCAGCGCCGTCAGTTCCTCGACGGTCGGCGCCACATACGCGGCGGCCTCCTCCATCGCCTCCGGCAGGCCCGGCCACTGGGCCAACCAGGACCTGGTCAGTTCGTCGGCCAGCCACCGCGGGCTACCCGCCTGCATCTCGGAGATGGTGGCGGCCAGTCCGTTGTCGCGCAACTGCCTCGCCGAATGACGTGCAGTCAAGGCGGCGGGGGCGTTCCCCGGTTCACCCGACCAGGCCGGCAGCGCCGCCAGCACCGCCACGGCATTGCTCGGGTGTGTCAGAGCCCACGCCGTGGCCACCGCTGCCCCGATGGACACACCGCCGACCGCGATCGGCGAACCCCCGCGGGCGGCCTCGTCGAGGGCGTCGCGGTACCCGGCGATCAACCGGTGCGGGTCGGGCGCGGGGGTCACCACGACGGCCCCGACATCGTGCAGAGCACCGGAAAAGGCCCGGTAGACGTAGTCGTCATCGGATCCGGTACCGGCCAGCAGTACCGTTGTCACCGCACGTAAGTTGACCGCCATCCCACGATGGTGCCGGGTCGCTTTTCCCGCCGGCGCATCGCCCCGCGTGCTACGTGGCGAATCGGAACCAACAGGTCTACGGTGGCGTTGGTCAGGTAGTGGATCCACCACGGGGTCCACGGCAGGGAGAGGTCATGGCTACGGCCGAAGGGTATCTGCGCCGGCTCACCCGCCGGTTGACGGAAGACCCCGAGCAACTCGACGTCGAGGAACTCAGTGACGAGGCCGCCGGTACCGGCGCCCAAAAGGCGATCGACTGTCAGCGCGGCCAGGAAGTGACCATGGTCGGCACCCTGCGCAGCGTGGAGTGCAACGGCAAGGGCTGTGTCGGCGGCGTGAAGGCCGAACTGTTCGACGGCACCGACGCGGTCATGCTCGTCTGGCTGGGTCAGCGGCGTATCCCGGGTATCGAATCCGGCCGAACGCTGCGCGTGCACGGACGCCTCGGCAAGCTGGACAGCGGCGCCAAGGCGATTTACAACCCGCTCTACGAGATCCAGAAGTGACTGAACCGAACCAAATAACGCCCGACACCACGCCCGACGACGTCGAGGAGCCGCCCAAGAAGGGCGCCCAGGCCGTACTGGAGCAGATGGGTGGCGTCAGCGGGCTGATCTACTCGTCGCTGCCGGTGCTGGTCTTCGTCCCGGTGTCCACCAACTTCGGTTTGATGCCCGCCATCTACGCCGCGCTCGCA
>JBPPMV010000131.1:0-5259 GCA_051306235.1 Mycobacterium sp.
GACGGTGCCGCCGTAGCCGACCGCCAGGCCGGCTCCGGACACCCGGCCGGAGTTCTGCGGTGTCGTGAGCTGGCTGAGCATCGCGTTGTAGGGCACCGTGGCCAGGTCATTGCAGGCCGCCGCCAGCGCCAACAACGCCAGCCCGGCGAACAGGTAGTGGTAGTCGGCCCGGATCAGGCTCATCGAGGCGGCCAGCAGCACCACCACGCCGGTCAGCAGTGCCAGCGCGCGACGGCGACGGTGCGGGGCGTTCACCCAGATGCCGGTGACCGGCGCGAGCAGCGCGACGGTGACGCCCGCCACCGTCAGAGCCCGGCCCAGCCAGCTGGCCGGGGTGGTGTCACCGGGCAGGCCCTCGCCGACCGCGCTGGTCAGGTAGACGGAGAAGACGAACGTCACGACGATCGCGTTCAGTCCGGTGGCTCCGCAGTCATAGAGCACCCAGGACAGAACCTGTGACCGCCGGGCCGAATTGGGCGCCGACCCGGGGCTGCTCATGGGCGCCACCCTAGTGGTCCTTACGATTTCGGCATGCCCGTACCCGCGCCCCACCCCGACGCCCGCGCAGTCGTCACCGGAGCCTCCCAAGGCATCGGTGAGGCGCTGGCCCTCGACCTGGCCGCCCGCGGCCACCACCTGATCATCACCGCGCGCCGCGGCGAGGTGCTCACCGAGCTCGCCGAGCGGATCACCGCGCGCCACGGCGTCACCGTCGAGGTACGGGCGGTGGATCTGGCCGACCCGGCCGCGCGCGACGTGCTGTGCGACGAGCTGGCCGGCCGCAACATCTCCATCCTGTGCGCCAACGCCGGGACCGCGACCTTCGGCCCGCTGGCCACCCTCGATCCGGCCGGCGAGAAGGCCCAGCTTCAACTCAATGCCATTGCGGTGCACGACCTTTGCCTGGCGGTGCTCCCCGGCATGCTGGCCCGAAAGGCCGGCGGCATCCTGATCTCGGGGTCGGCGGCGGGTAACTCGCCGATCCCCAACAACGCTACCTACGCGGCGACGAAGGCGTTCGCCAATACCTTCAGCGAATCGCTGCGCGGTGAGGTCAAGAGCGCCGGGGTGCACGTCACGCTGCTCGCGCCCGGACCGGTGCGCACCGAACTGCCGGACACCTCGCAGCAGTCGCTGGTGGAACGGCTGATCCCGGACTTCCTGTGGATCAACACCGAGTACACCGCCAAGCTGTCGCTGGACGGCCTGGAGCGCAACCGGATGCGCATCGTCCCGGGCCTGACGTCGAAGGCGATGTCGGTGGCCAGCGGCTACTCGCCGCGCGCCATCGTCACCCCGATCGTCGGCGCGGTCTACAAGAAGCTCGGCGGCGAATAGCCCCCGACCCTCTGGCGCCGAAATAGAATTCCGCGACGTCGAACCGCTCGGTTCGCGTCGCGGAATTCTATTTCGGCGAAAGGTTCACCGGCGGCGGCGACGCCCGGTGCCGAAGATGCTGCGGGTGATCTCGCGGCCGATCACCGTGCCGGCCGAGCGCATCGCGCTCTTGAAGGCCGGGCTGCTGGCCATCTTGTCCAGGAAGCTCGGCTCGGCGGTCCCCCGCGATTTCACCGATCCACCGGCCTCCGCGGCACCGCCCGCACTGGGCAGTGGCGGGGGCAGCGTGTCGGCGGGCGCGCTCTCCGGCGGAGCGAGCCGGGCGTTGAGCCGCTCGTAGGCCGATTCGCGGTCAATGGTCACCCCGTAGGTGGCCTGCAGGGGGCTGGCCGACGCCGCGGCCTGGATGGCGTCGGGACCGATGGTGTCCATCAGTGAGCGCGGTGCGCGCATCCGGGTCCACGCGACCGGTGTCGGTGCGCCCTTCTCGGATAGCACAGTGACGATGGCCTCGCCGATACCCAGCGAGGTCAATGCCTTCTCCAGATCGTAGAAGTCGGTCTTGGGATAGGTCCGCACCGTCTTGGACAGTGCCTTCTGGTCATCGGGGGTGAACGCGCGCAGCGCGTGCTGGACGCGGGCGCCGAGCTGGCTGAGCACGCCGTTGGGCACATCGGTGGGCAGCTGGGTGCAGAAGTACACCCCGACGCCCTTGGACCGGATCAGTTTGACGGTCTGCTCCACCTGCTCCAGGAAGGCCTTGGACGCGTCGTTGAACAGCAGGTGTGCCTCGTCGAAGAAGAACACCAGCTTGGGTTTGTCCAGGTCACCCTCCTCGGGCAACGTGGTGAACAGATCCGCCAGCACCCACATCAGGAAGGTCGAGAACATCACCGGGCGGGCCGCCTGGGCGCCCAGCTCCAGCAGCGAGATGATGCCGCGCCCCTGCGCATCGAGCCGGATCAGATCCTTGGGCTCCAGTTCGGGCTCGCCGAAGAAGGTGTCCGCACCCTCGGCCTCCAGGTTGACCAGGGCCCGCAGGATGACCCCGGCCGTCGTCGTCGACACCGCGCCCAGCGCCTTCAACTCGGGCTTGCCCTCGTCGCTGGTGAGGAACTGGATGACCGCACGCAGATCCTTCAGGTCCAGCAGCGCCAGGCCCTTCTGGTCCGCCCAATGGAAGATCAGACCGAGGGTGGATTCTTGGGTGGCGTTGAGCCCCAACACCTTCGACAGCAGAATCGGGCCGAAGCTGGTGATGGTGGCGCGCACCGGCACCCCGATACCCTCGGTGCCCAGCGACAGGAACTCCACCGGGTAGGCGGTGGCCGCCCAGGTGTCGCCGGTGTCGGCGGCGCGCTGGGCGATCTTGTCGCCCGCCTCCCCAGACCGGGACAGCCCGGACAGATCGCCCTTCACGTCCGCCATCAGCACCGGCACACCCGCGGCCGAGAGCTGCTCGGCCATCACCTGCAGCGATTTGGTCTTGCCGGTTCCGGTGGCACCGGCGATCAGACCGTTCCGGTTGACCATCGCCAGCGGGATGCGGACCTTCGCGGCGGGATCGACCACTCCGTCGACGACGACGGTTCCCAGCTCCAGAGCCTGCCCTTCAACGGCGTAACCTGCGGCGATCTGCTGTGCCGGGGTTGCGGTCGATTCTGCGGTCATGGGCCAGACCTTACTGAACACGGCCCAACCGGGCAGGTACAGGCAGCCAAGTGTCAGCGGTGGGAATACTGTGGATCGCTGTGCGTGAAGAATTGGTGTGGATCGACTGCGAGATGACCGGGCTCGACCTCAAGTCCGACAAGCTCATCGAGATTGCGGCATTGGTCACCGATGCCGACCTCAACATCCTCGGCGACGGTATCGACGTGGTGATCCACGCCGAGGCGGGCGACCTGTCCGGCATGGTCGAGGTGGTGGCCAAGATGCACGCCAAGTCCGGTCTGGACAAAGAGGTGCTGGCCTCCGACATCGACATGGCCACCGCGGAGAGCATGGTCCTCGACTACATCCGCAGCCACGTGAAATCGGCCAATACCGCTCCGCTGTGCGGCAATTCGATCGCCACCGACCGCGGATTCATCGCCCGCGACATGCCGACGCTCGACACCTTCCTGCACTATCGGATGATCGACGTCAGCTCCATCAAGGAACTTTGCCGGCGCTGGTACCCGCGCATCTACTTCGGCCAGCCGGAGAAGGGCCTCGCACACCGCGCCCTGGCCGATATCCACGAGTCGATCAAAGAGCTCAAGTACTACCGCCAGACCGCCTTCGTGGCCGCACCCGGGCCGTCGACCAGCGAGATTGCCGCGGTCGCGGCCGAGCTCGGGCCCGTCGTCAACGCGCCGAAGGAAACCGATTCGGCTTAACGCCCTCGGAGCGGTTAAGATCGTCAGCGCCGCTCAGGCGGCAATGGTGGCTGTAGTTCAGTTGGTAGAGCACCAGGTTGTGATCCTGGCTGTCGCGGGTTCGAGTCCCGTCAGCCACCCGGTAACGGGAACGCCGTCCACGCACGTGGGCGGCGTTCTCGCGTTCCGGGACTATCCCCGCCGGATCCGGGGTGCGAGCTGAACGACCTCGGGCACCACGCTGGGATTCAGGTAGGCGGTGCTGACCAGCGAAACCAGAGTGTTGGCAACGTCATTGAGCGCCGACATCTGCTCGGGCAGCTGGCCGTGCGACTTCCACGACTTGAACAGCAGGGACAGCAGCTCTCGGTCGGCACCGCGCAGGATCTCGGTGTCCTCCGTCGGGCCGATACCGACCCGCACGATCGCCAGGTCGGGGTGTTCACTGCGCCACGAATGCAGGATCTCGTTGAGCGCGGCCTTGCTGGCGTTGTAGGCCGCCACACCGGCGCGCGGCCGGCCCACGTCATGGCTGGACGTGATCAGCACGACGCCGTTCCCTGACAGGTGGGGCCGCACGGCCCGCAGCACGCTGTTGGCGCCCAGGGTGTTGACGTTGAAGGCGTGGATCCAGGTGGCGATATCGGTGTCCTCGATATGCGCCATGGGAGCGACGGTGCTGGTGAACACGACCGCATCGAATCCACCGAGGGTGTCGGCCGCGGCGGCCACCACCCGACCGATGGCCGCCGAATCCTCGACATCGAGTTCGAACGCCGATCCGCCGATCTGCTCGGCCAGCGAGTCCAGCAGGTCGGTGCGACGTGCGGCCACCGCGACCTTGGCGCCGCGTTCGGCCGCCCGGATGGCGACGGCGTGCCCGATTCCCGAGGACGCACCGACGATGAGCACACGCAACCCGGCGATATCGGAACCTTCACCACTCATTGTCTGTACGACTCGCTTTCCCTCAAGGGCCCCGGGCTTAGGACACCCTTTGTTTCGTCGGACATTACCGCGCGCGATGATTACGAGCCGCACAGTGGGTCTACACAAGGACAACTGCTGCGAAAAGGAGACTCTCCATGACAACCGCGAAACCACCCATCGTGGACGCCGACACCTGGCGGTCGGAACTCGAGGATCTGCGGCGACGGGAGAAGGCCGCCACCCGTGAACTCGATGCCATCGCCGCGCAGCGACGCCGGCTGCCGATGGTGGAGATGCCCGAGTACACCCTGATCGGGGCGGACGGCCCGGTGCGACTGGCCGACGTCTTCGAGGGCCGCTCCCAGCTCATCACCTACAACCACATGTGGACCGACGGCGCGGAGTGGCAGTGCGGTGGGTGCACCGGGTTCACCTCGCAGTTCACCCGGCTGGACTTCCTGGACAGCTATGACGCGCGCTTCGTCATCGTCACCAACGGGCCGATCGAGGAGGCACTGGCCTACCGCGACAAGGTCGGCAACAAGATGGACTGGTACTCGTCCTCGGAGAGCAGCTTCGGCGCCGACGTCGACGCCGCACCGGGCGAAGGATTCGCGGTGAACGTCTTCCT
>JBPPMV010000132.1:0-8982 GCA_051306235.1 Mycobacterium sp.
GCCGGCGCCGACGGTTTCCTGGCCTGGCAGGCCGAACGGTGCGTGGCCCGGTGGGAATCGGCGGCCAAGGTCGACAAGGGGTTGCGGCGCTGGGGCGCGGTGGCGCGCTCGGCGGCGCGGCAGTCCAGGCGCCCCTACATTCCGCAGGTCGAGGGACTGGTGTCGACGACCGACCTGCTCGGCCGGGTCCCGGGCGCGCTGACCCTGGTGCTGCACGAGTCTGCGACCGTCCCGCTCGCCGAAGCCGGGATGGCGGAGGCCCATGCGGTGCTGCTGGTGGTCGGTCCGGAAGGCGGCGTCGCGGACAACGAACTCACTGCGTTGACATCGGCAGGTGCCCGCGCCGTGCGGCTCGGACCGTCGGTATTACGGACTTCGACGGCGGCTGCGGTGGCCCTCGGGGCCATCGGCGTGCTCAGCCGTCGCTGGGATCTGCCGAACTGACCATTGGGACAGGTCGGTGACCAGCGGTAAACTTTGAGCGCACCCGTTCCAGAGCACAGAAAGCAGGCACGAAAGCGCACGTGACGCCCCGCGAAACGACCGCAGGCCCGATCTCTGGGCCGGCACGAAGCAGCATCACTGTTCCGCCCGACATCATCGTCGGCCTGCTCGGCTCGGCTGATGCCAACCTGCGCGCCCTGGAGAAACTGCTCACCGCCGATATCCACGTGCGCGGCAATGCCGTCACGTTCAGCGGCGACCCCTCCGATGTGGCCCTTGCCGAACGCGTCGTCACCGAACTGGTGGCGGTGATCGCCGGAGGTCAGCCACTGACCCCCGATGCCGTGCGGCAGAGCGTGTCGATGCTGACCGGTGCCGTCGAGGAGACCCCGGCCGAGGTGCTGACGCTGGACATCCTGTCCCGGCGCGGCAAGACGATCCGGCCCAAGACGGTGAACCAGAAGCGCTACGTCGACGCCATCGATGCGCACACCATCGTCTTCGGCATCGGGCCCGCCGGCACCGGCAAGACGTATCTGGCGATGGCCAAGGCGGTGCACGCCCTGCAGACCAAACAGGTCAACCGCATCATCCTGACCCGCCCCGCCGTGGAAGCCGGCGAGCGCCTTGGCTTTCTGCCCGGCACGCTGACCGAGAAGATCGATCCGTACCTGCGCCCGCTGTATGACGCGCTGCACGACATGATGGATCCCGCTGCGATCCCGAACCTGCTGGCGGCGGGCGTGATCGAGGTGGCGCCGCTGGCGTTCATGCGAGGTCGCTCGCTCAATGATGCGTTCATCATTCTCGACGAGGCGCAGAACACCACACCCGAGCAGATGAAGATGTTCCTGACCCGGCTGGGCTTCAACTCCAAGATGGTCGTCACCGGCGATGTCACCCAGGTCGACCTGCCCGGCGGGACACGCTCGGGTCTGCGCGCGGCCACCGACATCCTCGACGGTATCGACGATATCCACTTCTCCGAGCTCACCAGCGCCGATGTGGTGCGCCACCGGTTGGTCTCCGAGATCGTCGACGCCTACGCGCGGCACGAGGCGCAACCGGATTTCGACAACCGTGCGCAGCGACGTTCGTCGGGTGGGCGTGGGCGTAGATGAGCGACGCTTGCGGAGCGAACAAACGGATGGAATGCGGGACCCGAGCCTGCGAGGGAGCCGCATGAGTATCGAAGTATCGAATGAGTCGGGGATGGATGTCTCCGAGCAGGAACTGGTGAGCGTCGCGAAGTTCGCGATCGCCCAGATGGATGTGAATCCGGCCGCCGAGCTGTCCATGGTGCTGCTGGACACCGCGGCGATGGCGGATCTGCACGTGCGCTGGATGGACCTGCCCGGGCCCACCGATGTCATGAGCTTCCCGATGGACGAGTTGGAGCCCGGCGGGCGCCCGGATGCCGCCGAACCGGGCCCGTCGATGCTCGGGGACATCGTGCTGTGCCCGGAGTTCGCGGCCAATCAGGCGGAGAAGGCCGGGCATTCGCTCGGGCAGGAACTCGCGCTGCTCACCATTCACGGTGTGCTGCACCTGCTGGGCTATGACCACGCCGAGCCCGACGAGGAGAAGGAGATGTTCGCCCTGCAGCGGCGCCTCCTCGAGGAATGGGTCGCCGACCAGGTCGAGACCTACCGTCAGGATCAGCAGGTTGAGAAGGATCGCCGACTGCTCGACAAGTCGCGATATTTCGACCAGCAGTGACAGGCCTCGCTCCGCTGCTCGGCGCAGTGCTGCTCGTCGGCCTCGGTGGGCTTTTCGCCGCCGTCGACGCCGCGATCAGTACCGCCTCGCTGGCCCGGGTCGAGGAGATGGTCCGTGACGACCGGCCCGGTGCGACCGGACTGGCCCGCGTACTCGTCGACCGCCCCCGCTATATCAATCTGGTTGTGCTGCTGCGCATCACCTGTGAGGTGAGTGCCACCGTCCTGCTGGTCTCCTATCTGGACGGCTATCTGGGGGTGGCCTGGGGTCTGTTCGCCGCCGCGGCCACCATGGTGGTGGTCAGCTTCGTGGTCATCGGCGTCGGGCCCCGCACCATCGGACGGCAGAACGCGTACACCATCGCGCTGGCGGCTGCGCTTCCGCTGCACGCGATCTCGGTGCTGCTGACCCCGGTGAGCCGGTTGCTGGTGTTGATCGGCAATGCGCTGACACCGGGCCGCGGGTTCCGCAACGGACCGTTCGCCTCGGAGATCGAACTGCGCGAGGTCGTCGATCTGGCGCAGCAGCGCGGCGTGGTGGCCGATGACGAGCGACGAATGATCCAGTCGGTCTTCGAGCTCGGTGACACCCCGGCGCGTGAGGTGATGGTGCCGCGTACCGAGATGGTGTGGATCGAGAGCGACAAGACGGCCGGGCAGGCCCTGTCGCTGGCGGTACGCAGCGGCCATTCGCGGCTGCCGGTGATCGGCGAGAACGTCGACGATGTCGTCGGCGTGGTCTACCTCAAGGATCTGGTCCAGCAGACACGTACCGAATCGAACGACCGCATCGAGGCCCGCGTCGGCGAGGTGATGCGACCGGCGGTGTTCGTGCCGGACTCCAAGCCGCTGGACACCCTGCTGCGCGAGATGCAACGCGACCGTAAACACATGGCTCTGCTGGTCGACGAATATGGTGCGATCGCCGGACTGGTGACCATCGAGGACGTCTTGGAGGAGATCGTCGGCGAGATCAACGACGAGTACGACGCCGATGAGGTCGCCCCGTGGGAAGTGCTGGGCAGCAATCGCTTCCGGGTATCCACCCGGTTGCCCATCGAGGATCTCACCGAGATCTACGAGGATCTCGACATCGACGAGGATCTTGAGGTCGACACCGTCGGCGGTCTGCTGGCACACGAGCTCGGTCGGGTACCGCTGCCCGGCGCCCAGGTCAGCTGGAACGGATTGCGGTTGCGGGCCGAGGGCGGCCCGGACCATCGCGGTCGGGTGCGCATCGGCACGGTGTTGATCAGCCCGGAAGCACCACCCGAGGAGGACAAGTGACCGATCTCGACGCCGAGGACAACAAGCTGGTGGTGCTCGCCCGCGGGGCGATGGGCCGTGCCGAAGCCCCGCAGGGGGCCGCGGTGCGCGACGTGGACGGTCGCACCTACTCCGGTGCGCCCGTGACGCTGGCGGCGCTGCCCCTGACCGCGCTGCAGGCCGCCGTCGCCGCCGCGGTGTCCAGCGGTGCCGCCGGGCTGGAATCGGCGGTGCTGGTCGGCGGATCGGCCGACGATCCCGGGGTGGACGCGGTGACCGAGCTGTCCCCGTCGGCCACCGTGATCGTCACCGATCGGTCCGGTAGTCCGCTGTGAGCACCGAATTCCGCTCCGGTTTCGTCTGTTTCGTCGGCCGGCCCAACACCGGTAAATCGACGCTGACCAATGCGCTGGTCGGCGAGAAGGTGGCCATCACCTCGAATCGGCCGCAGACCACCCGGCACACCATCCGCGGCATCGTGCACCGCGAGGACTTCCAGATCATCCTGGTCGACACTCCCGGTCTGCACCGGCCGCGGACCCTGCTCGGTGAGCGGCTCAACGAACTGGTCAAGGGCACATACTCCGATGTCGACGTCATCGGGTTATGCATCCCGGCCGATGAGACCATCGGGCCGGGCGACCGGTGGATCTACGAGCAGATCCGGGCGGTGGCACCCAGGACGACTCTCGTCGTGGTGGTCACCAAGATCGACAAGGTGCCCAGGGACAGGGTGGCTGCCCAGCTGATGTCCGTCAGCGCCTTGGTCGGCGACACCGCCGAGATCGTGCCCGTGTCGGCCACCAAGGGTGAACAGCTCGACGTGCTCATCGACGTGCTGGTCGGGAAACTTCCGCCGGGTCCCGCGTTCTACCCCGACGGCGAACTCACCGATGAGCCCGAACAGGTACTGATGGCCGAGTTCATCCGCGAGGCCGCGCTCGAAGGTGTCCGTGACGAGCTGCCGCATTCACTGGCCGTCGTCATCGATGAGGTCACCCCGCGCGAAGGCCGTGACGATCTGATCGATGTGCACGCGATCCTCTACGTCGAACGTGACAGCCAGAAGGGCATCGTGATCGGCAAGGGCGGAGCCCGGCTGCGGGAGGTGGGCACCACGGCCCGCCTTCAGATCGAGAAGCTGCTGGGCACCAAGGTCTTTCTGCAGCTACAGGTCAAGATCGCCAAGAATTGGCAGCGCGATCCCAAACAGCTTCGGAAACTGGGTTTCTGAACGCTGCTAGGGCGTCCAGCCGGGAACCTGGCCGAAGTCCCGGATATCTGACGGGACCGGTGGCGCGCCGTCACCCTTGCCGTACACCGCGACCACCACGGTGCGATCGAAGTGGCTTTCCGACCACACCCCGATCTGCACATTCGAGCAGTCGGCCATGATCGCGTAATAGTCGGGCCGGTGGTACCACTGGTTGATCAGTTCGATACCGCTGATCGCCAGCGCCGGATTGATCGCCACCGTCTCGGCGACCGCCCCCGCGTAGCCGGCGTTGCGTGCGCGGTCGGCGGCGGTCGTGCCGTCCGAACCGATATCGCCGTTCAGCGCTTTGTTGTTGAGCACATCGTTGGTGTGCCACTGGGCAGCCAGGCGCAGCTTCGGGTTGATCTTGATGTCGGTATCGCAGCCGGCCTTCTGCTGGACCGTGTAGACGTTGGCGACCACGCTCTCGTTGAGGCGTCGGTTGTCGGCATTGGCGGTGGGTGCGGCCAGCATCGCCCCGGCGGCCAGGGCGATGACCGGGAGGGCGGCCACGCAGCGGCGGGGCGCGCGTGTCAGCGACAGCGTCATAGCCGAGGACATTACGTCAGCGCCGGATCGTCCCACCAGGGTTCGGGCTGCTTGGCCATCCACCCGTTGACTCCTTCGAGCGCGGCGGCCAGCGAGATGAGCATGGGTTCGCTGCCGGCCGGGCCCATCAGCTGCACGCCGATCGGCAGCCCGTCGGAGGTGAATCCGGCCGGAATGTTGATCGACGGCCAGCCCAGCAGGTTCCACGGCCAGGTCACCGGGCAGGCGCGGATCATGGCCCGGTCGGTGGCCAGCGAGCCACGCTCGTCGTATTCGTCGGCCTCCGGCGGTGGGAGCGCCGTGGTGGGTGCCAGCACCACATCGGCGATGTTGAAGATCCAGCCGACCCGCCGCTGGGCCTGCGCCTCGGCCGCGCGCGCCTTGCGCAGGGTGTGCTGGGACAGCAGCCAGCCGGTCCGGATATTGCTCGCGGTGCGCTTGTCCAGCGTGACTCCCGAGCCCAGGCGGTGCTCCCACTCCACCAGGCCCGAGGTGGACCGGGACAGGAAATTCCACGACATCCGCAGTCCGTAGTCGGGGTCGGCCCTGGTGAGGGTGTGGCCGAGCTGCTCGAGCTGATCTGCCACCCCGTGCAGCGCCGCGGCGATCTCGGGGTGCAACCGGGACCGGAAGAAGTTGAACGGGAACGCCGTGGACACCGCGACGCGCAGCGGGCCGGGGGCGCGCCCGACATGGTCGGTAACCCGCACGGGCGACGGTTTGTGCAGATCGCCGTCGGCGTTGCCGGATGCTGCGTCGAGCACGATGGCCGCATCGGCGACCGTGCGGGCCAGCACACCGTTGACGGTGATGCCGTTGAACGCCTCGGGCAGCGGCCACGTGGAGATGCGTCCGCGCTGCGGTTTGATACCCACCAGATGCGTCCACGCGGCCGGTATCCGGACACTGCCTGCGCCGTCGGACCCGATGGCAGCGGTCACCAGGCCGGCCGCCACCGCGGCGGCGCTGCCGCCGGAGGACCCGCCCGGGCTGTGCTCGCGTGACCACGGGTTTCGCGTATGGCCGAATCCCGGACCGCTGGTGAACGGCCACTGACCGAACTCGCAGGTATTGGTCTTGCCGACGATCACCGCACCCGCCGCGCGCAGCCTTCGCACCACCTCGGCGTCGGCGGTCGCCACGGGCAGGTCGCCGCCGTCGGTCCCGAAACGGGTGGGCACGCCCGCCACATCCACGTCGTCCTTCACTGCGATGGGGATGCCCAAAAGCGGAAGATGTTGTCCGGCAGCACGTTTGCGATCAGCTTCGGCGGCGTCGGCCAGTGCCTGATCGGTCAGCACCACCCGGAAGGCGTTCAGGGTCGGCTGGCTGGTCTCGATGGCTTTCAGGGACGCACGTACCAGTTGGCCCGATGTCGTCGAACCGCTGGCGAGTCGGTACTGCAGCTGCGTGAGAGTGGGAAATCTGGGTGGGCGTGTCATGCGGGCCGTCGTTTTCGGGATGGGAGCCATACTGCGTCTGAGGATATCCGGCGTTGCGGTGCGGTCGATGTCACCGCGCGGTGGGAGACTGTCCCGATGCGGTTGTACCGGGATCGAGCGGTTGTGCTGCGCCAGCACAAGCTCGGCGAGGCTGACCGTATCGTGACCCTGCTAACCCGGGAGAACGGTGTGGTCCGCGCGGTGGCCAAGGGGGTGCGCCGCACCCGCAGCAAGTTCGGGGCGCGGCTGGAGCCCTTCGCGCACATCGACGTTCAGCTGCATCCCGGGCGCAACCTCGACATCGTCACCCAGGTGCAGTCCATCGACGCGTTCGCGGTCGACATCGTCAGCGACTACGGCCGTTACACCTGCGCGTGTGCGGTACTGGAGACCGCCGAACGTCTCGCCGGTGAGGAACGCGCCCCGGTACCCGCGCTGCACGGTCTGACGGTGGCGGCGCTGCGGGCGGTGGCCGAGGGGCGACGACCGCGCGAACTCGTCCTCGATGCGTACCTGTTGCGGGCGATGGGCATCGCCGGCTGGGCGCCGGCACTGAACGAATGCGCCAAGTGCGCCGCGCCCGGCCCGCACCGGGCCTTCCACATCGCCGCAGGCGGCAGCGTGTGTGTGCATTGCCGGCCGTCGGGGGCGGTCACCCCTGCGCAGGCCGTGCTGGACCTGATGGTGGCGCTGCACGACGGCGACTGGGAGTTCGCCGAGGCGTCCACCTCCTCGCACCGCAGCCAGGCCAGCGGTCTGGTCGCCGCGCATCTGCAATGGCATCTGGAACGCCAACTGCGGACATTGCCGCTGGTGGAGCGCGTGTACCGCGTGGATACCGCGGCCGTTGAACGCAGAGTCGAGCGGTTCGGGCAGGATATGGCACATGGCAACCAAACGGGGCAAGACCACATACCCGCAGCTGCCCCCGGCGCCTGAGGACTACCCGGTCTTCCCGGACGTCTCGACGTGGCCGGTGGTGTTCCCGGAGTTGCCGCCGCGCACCAACGGGGTGTTCTCCCGGCCGCCGCAGCACCCGTCGAAGGCAGCTGCCCCGCAGATCCCCGCCGACCAGGTGCCCAACCACGTCGCCGTCGTGATGGACGGCAACGGTCGGTGGGCGACGCAACGCGGCCTGGGCCGTACCGAGGGGCACAAGATGGGCGAGGCCGTGCTCATCGACATCACCTGCGGTGCCATCGAACTGGGTATCAAACACCTGAGCGTGTACGCGTTCTCCACCGAGAACTGGAAACGCAGCACCGAAGAGGTGCGCTTCCTGATGGGCTTCAACCGTGAGGTAGTGCGGCGGCGCCGGGAAAATCTGGACGCCATGGGCGTCAACATGCGCTGGGTGGGATCGCGGCCGCGGATGTGGAGCAGTGTCATCAAGGAGTTCGACATCGCAGAGCAGATGACGATCGGCAATGACGTCATCACCGTGAACTACTGCGTGAACTACGGCGGCCGTACCGAGATCGTCGAGGCTGCCAAGGCCATCGCCGAGGACGCCGTTGCAGGCAAGGTCAATCCCTCCCGGATCACCGAGGCCACTCTTGCCAAACATCTGCACCGCAACGACATTCCCGATGTCGACCTGTTCATCCGGACATCGGGGGAGCAGCGGGCCAGCAACTTCCTGATCTGGCAGGCCGCCTACGCCGAATACGTCTTCCAGGACAAGCTGTGGCCCGACTACGACCGCCGCGACCTGTGGGCCGCCTGCGAGGAGTACGTGCACCGCAACAGGCGCTTCGGGCGGGCCTGATGGGTTCCGGCGGGCAGGAGCGAAGCGACCCGGGGATGTCTTCGCTTGAAGAACGGTTGACCGCGGTCGTCGAGGCGCTGCTGACCGCGACCCAGGAGGACGACGGTGCGCTCACTGTGCACCACGACGGCACCTTCGCCTCGCTGCGGGTGGTGAGCCTGGGCGAGGGTCTGGACATGGTGTCGCTCAACCAGGTCCTGGCCTGGGACCGACCGCTGGACGACGCGCTGCGCGCCACGGTCGCCGAACACACCCGGGGCACCCTGCTGGGCACGGTGTCCCTGGTCGAGAAGGACGACACGTCAGCGGATGTGCTGCTGCGCTACAACTTTCCGGGGTCGGGCCTGTCGGATGAGGCGCTGGGCACGTTGATCATGATGGTGCTTGCCACCGGTGCCGATGTGCGCCGCACCCTCACCGTTTGACGCGTGAGCAGCGGCTGCAGACGCCGAAGATCTCGATGGTGTGACTGACATCGGTGAAACCGTTCTCGGCGGCGACCTCGTCGGCCCAGATTTCGGCGGCCCCGCCCTCGACCTC
>JBPPMV010000133.1:0-5814 GCA_051306235.1 Mycobacterium sp.
CAGCAGATCGGCCAGCGGTGTCTGACCCGGGTGCTCCCCGCGGATCACCACAACCTCGGGTGGCGTGGGCAGCGTCGCGATGACCCGGTCCAGCATGGCGGCGTAGTCGAAGCCGCGGAACCGGCTGGGGATGAAGATCATCCGGACATCGGCGTCGTTGAGGATGAACTGCAACTCGCTGTCGCGCAGCGAGGGCAGGATGGGGTTGACGACCATGCCGGAGATCGTGGCGGCCAGATACACGATCGCGGCCTCATGCCAGTTGGGCAGCATGAAGGACACCACGCTGCCGGCCGGCATTCGCGCGGCCATCGCGGCGGCCAGCGCGCCGGCCTGCTGCTGCAGGGTCTGCGCATCGAGTTCGACGTCACCGTCTATTATCAGCACCCGGTCCGGGGTGCGTTGTGCCGCAGCGTGAAGCGCGTCGGCGAGTGTGCTCACGGTTTACCTTTGACGCGGCGCATCGTCATCGAATGCCGGTACCGCGCCGCCGGGTGGGTGTTGACGGTGACCTGGGCGACCTCACCGTCAGAGGTTGTGTAGGTGCGTTGCATCTGTAGAGCGGGTGCACCGGTATCGGCCTGCAGCAGTGCAGCCAGTTCGGTCGTGAGCGCGATCGCGGTGATCTCCTGGTGCACCTCGACGATGCTGACACCGTACAGATCCTCGATGAGCGGGAAGATGGGCCCGGAGTGGCGCTGCAGCATCCGTCCGACCGCGGCGAACGCGCGGTTGACGTAGTACTCGGTGCGGCAGATCGGGATGCTCGTCACGGCGTCCCGGCGGTGCCCGCGCACGGCCAGCCAATGTTCGCCGAGGCCGAGACCGGTGCTATCGGCCAGCTCCGCGTCGATGGTGACCATGGCATTGGACTCGATCTCGAACTGCGCTCCGGATGCGAACGCCAACAGGTCGTTGATCGACATCACGTCCTGTGCATAGGAACTCGACGATGCCCGCGGAACAACCAGGGTGCCGGTCCGTGGTCGGGAGGACACCAGATTGTCATCGCGCAGACGGCGCAGTGCCTCACGCACCGTGTATCGGCTGACGGCGAACCGGTCGCACAGTTCGTGTTCGGTGGGCAGTTGTGAGCCGACGGGATAGATCCCGTCCACGATTTCCTTGCGCAGGGTCCGGGCCACCTGCAGGTAACGGTGCTCTGTGGCTTCGGTGGTCATTGCTCGGCTCCCGCTCGCTCCGCTGCGATCCTCACTTCGCGCTCGCCTTCGGTGGTCATGTTCGGTGGCCTATACCCGTCGCAGCGCGTACACGCTGCCTTCGCCATCGGCCGAGATGTACAGACTGCCATCGGGTCCGGCGGCGATACCGGCGAACGGTCCCTGCGGTCCGGAGAATGGGGGCATGCCGCGCAACGGCTTGGGGGTCACTCCGGGAGGAGCGCCGACCGGCAGTCCGGCGGCGATGGTGTGGCGGGCGCCGGTGGCCAACTCGACTGCGATGACCGCCTTGCTGCCGGCGTCGACGATATAGAGAAGCCCATCGCGTACCAGGATGCCGTGCGGGGTGAGCAGACCGTCGACGACGGTGTCGGTGCCTGATGCCGTCACCCGTAGCACTGCCCCACGCACCGATACCAGCACGTGGCCATCGGCGTCGGTGGTCACCCCGACCGGGGTGTCGAGATCGGCGGCCAGCACCTGGGTTCCCGTCGCGGTGACCGCCAGTACCCGTCCGGTGCCCTGTTCGACGACGACCGGGGTGCCGTCGGGGAGCAGCGTGACCCCGTAGAGCTGATCCAAACCGTCTGCCAGGTAGTCGGTTTCGTTGTCCAATGGTCGGTAACGGGCGACCTGGCCCCCGGAGGTGGTCACCACGAACTCGCCCGGCGCACCCGGGGTCAGCCCGCGGACGAATCCCGGGTAGCCGGGGCTGAACAGCATGCCCACGGTCTGCAGCGCGGACCTGTTTCCCGTCGCTTCGCTCGCCCCACCGCCGACAGCCACGCTGTAGAGATAGGTGCCGTCGGCGACGTAGAGCACGCCGTCGGCGCCGACAGTGATGTCCAGCGGCCAGTTCAGCCCGCCCGGCAGCAGGTCGTGGGTTTCTCCGCCGTCGAGGATCTCGGTGATGGCACCGGTGAAGTTCGAGACGAACAGCCGCCCGTCCACGAAGGAGCAATTGTCCAAACCCGGTGTCAGGCTGGCGAGCACGGTCTGCGTGCCGTTGCGGGGATCAATACGTAACACCTGACCGCTGGCGACCTGGGTGGAGACGATGGTGCCGTCGGTATCGAACTTCACCGAATCGGGGACGCCGAGATCGCCGGCGACCACCTCGACCTCGCCGCCGTCAGGGTCGACCCGCCAGATCTGGTTGGCGTTCATCACCGGGAAGTACAGCAGGCCGTCGGGTCCGACCTCCATGGCATTGGGCGAGGGCAGATCCGCCAGGATCAACCGCGGTTCGCCGCCGCCGAGATCGAGCTCGAACAGCCGGCCACCTTCGCGGCACTCGTTGACGAACAGCCGGCCCTGGTGGACGGTGATGCCGTTGGCCGAGGGCATATCGTCGCGCAACACCCGGGTGACTCCCGACGCGTCGCGGGCGCTGACCCGGCCGTCCATCACCTCGGTCGCGAACAGGCTGCCGTCGTCGCCGAAGGCCAGATCGTCGGGGGCGATGATATCGCCGCCCTTGGCGCTGATGGTTTCGATCTCGCCGGTGCTCACGTCGAGGGCGCTGATCTGACTGCCGGTCACCTGCGCGATGTAGAGCCGGCCGTCGGGCCCGGTGCGAAGTCCGTTGGCGCCGAACAGTCGGCTCGGTGCGGTGAGCCGGGTCAGGATCCAGCCGCTCGCGGCTTCCGGTGACGACGCGACCGGGTACCGGCCGGTCTGCAGGGTGCTCATGTGCAGGACGCTATCAAGCCACAGCTAGTCCAGACAATAGTCCGGACATCGTCGCCAGCGGCCCTTGACGAGCAGATAAGTCCTGCGGAATAGTGTTCTCCATAACGCAGAGTCCCATTTATTGTACGGACAAATGGAAGCCTGATCGAAAGCGGTTATGACTGATCTCCTGACACTCGACGGTCGTATAGTCGTCGTTTCCGGCGCTGGTGGTGGCGGAATCGGCACGACGGTCACGCGGCTGGCGGCCGAGGCGGGCGCCACCGTGATCGCGGTGAGCAGGTCTCAGGACAACCTGAACACCCACGTCGCGCCCCTGGCCGACCGCGGGTTGCCGGTGATCGCGGTGGCCGCCGATGCGTCGACCGATGAGGGCATCGCGAGCGTCATCGAGGCGGCACGACGGGCAGATGGAACGCTCTACGGTCTGGTGAACATCGCCGGCGGTGCGGCGCCGGCGACCTGGATGCCGGCCACCCGGGTCTCCCGCGAGGACTGGCGCCAGCTGTTCGCCGCGAACCTGGAGACGATGTTCTTCATGAGCCAGGCCGTGGCCACCGAGATCCGCGCCGCAGGCAACCCCGGCTCCATCGTGTCGGTGTCCTCGATCAGCGGGCTGAACACCGCACCTTTCCACGTGGCCTACGGCACCGCGAAGGCCGCGATCGTCGCCGCGACCCGAACCCTGGCCGTCGAACTCGCCGCCGACGGTATCCGCGTCAACGCGGTGGCGCCCGGGGTGACCGAAACCGCCGCGTCGGCCACCTATGTGGACCCCGACCCCGACCGCGACCAGCGGGCCATCGCCATGGGCCGACGGGGCACCCCCGAGGAGCAGGCCGGCGCGATCCTGTTCCTGCTGTCCGACCTGTCGGCCTATGTCACCGGACAGACCCTGCTGGTCGACGGCGGATTGAACTTGCGATGGACACATCTGGGAGCGGACAACACGTCGCTGTTCCTGAAAGACGAGACCTTCCGCAGTGCGATCAGTCGGATCTGAGAGGACAAGCACATGACCCACACCGAATCCGACCTGGACGCCGCCATCGAGGTCGAGGCCGAACCGGACGATTCGACCGGCGAGATCGCCGAGGACCTGTCCCAGCCGACGACCATCCCCGTCGATGCCTACATCTCGCCGGAGTACGCCCGCAACGAAAGGGACAGGTTGTGGCGCAAGGTCTGGCAGCAGATCGGCCGCGTCGAGGAGATCCCCGAGGTCGGTAGCTACCTGACCTACGACATCCTCGACGATTCCATCATCGTGGTGCGGACCGGTCCCGGGCCATCGGATTTCGCTGCTCACCACAACGTCTGCATGCACCGCGGACGCAAACTGATCGACAACCCGGAGGGCGCCAAGAACGCGACCGGGCGGGCTCGGAAGTCCTTCGTCTGCGGGTTCCACGGCTGGACCTACGGATTGGACGGGACATGCACCCACATCCGCGAACAGGATGACTGGCAGGGCAAGCTCACCCCGGGCAATACGCATCTGGCTCCCGTGCAGGTGGACACCTGGGGCGGCTGGCTTTTCATCAACATGGACCCGCACGCCGAACCGCTGACCGACTACCTGTTCCCGGCCGCCAAGATTCTCGACCCGTTCGGGCTGGAGAACATGCGTTACAAGTGGCGCAAGTGGTTGTACTTCGATTGCAACTGGAAAGTCGCGATGGAGGCCTTCAACGAGACCTACCACGTGTTCACCACGCATCCGGAGTTCAACAGGTTCGGTGAGTTCAAGGGCTGGGCCAAGGCGCAGGGCAAGCACAGCAACATCGGCTACGACGCGCCGAAAGGTATGGACGAGACCAAGTCCAAGATCCGACTCGGCACCGGCGACCCCCGCATCTCCACCGCCGAGATGCAGGTCTACACCATGGAAGAGACCAACGCGACGACGACGAAGACGTTGGTCAACGCCGCCAAGCGCCTCGTCGACGAACTGCCCGAAGACACCCCGGCGGCAGAGGTGCTGCAGCACTGGCTGGCCTCGGCCCGGCGCGATGACGAGGCCCGCGGCGTGATCTGGCCGACCATCCCGCCGGATATCCTCGGCCAGAGCGGCACCGCCTGGCAGATCTTCCCGAGTTTCCAGGTGGGCCAGGGACTGACCAGCGCGCTGTGCTACTCGGCGCGGCCCGATCCGAGTTACGACCCGAACAAATGCATCTTCGAGGTCGCGGTGTTCGAGCTGTACCCGAAGGGTGAAGAGCCCGAGACGGAATGGGCCTACACGCCCAAGGATTCACCCAACTGGCTCTCGGTGCTGCCGCAGGACTTCTCCAATATGGCCGCGGTGCAGCAGGGCATGAAATCGGCGGGATTCCCCGGAACCCTGCCCAACCCGTACCGCGAGCGCAGCACGGTCAACCTGCACACGCAACTCGCCAAATACATGGGCGTCGGACAACCCCAAGACATCTAGCGATTTGTGGAGTTTCAGCCGTGCTCATTACGGCTGAAACTCCACAAATCACCTCAGCAAGGAGACAGTGATGAAGGTAAATCTCGGTACGGGTGCGCAGAACTCGAACGACTGGGAACGCGTCATGGCCGGCGATTTCAGCACCCCGTCGGTCACCCCGGACTACCAGTGCGTGCAGGCCGCGTTGGCGCTGGGTGATCTGGCCGAACCCCTGGGCTTCGACGGGATCTGGTTCCCCGAGCATCAGGGCACCCCGTATGGCATGACGCCCAACCCGATTCAGGCGCTGACCTACTTCGCCGGTCGCACCGAGCGGGTCAGTCTGGGCACCTTCGTCGCCGTCGCACCGTGGTGGAACCCGGTCCGGTTGGCGCACCAGATCGCCTACCTCGACATCGTCTCCAACGGTCGGTACAACACCATCGGCATCGGCCGCGGTGTGTCCAAGAGCGAGTTCGACGCCGTCGGCGTGCCCCGCGAGCAGAGCCGGCAGCGCTTCAACGAGAC
>JBPPMV010000134.1:0-14009 GCA_051306235.1 Mycobacterium sp.
GTGGACTGGGATGAGGAGCGGTTCAACAAGATCCGCGATGACTTCCACGAGTTCGCGGCGCGCCTCGACATCCACGATGTGACCACCATCCCGCTGTCGGCGCTCAACGGCGACAATGTCGTCACCAAATCCGATGTGGCGCCCTGGTATGAGGGTCCGGCGCTGTTGAACCACCTCGAAGAGGTGTACGTCGCCGGTGACCGCAACCTGGTCGACGTCCGCTTCCCGGTGCAGTACGTGATCCGGCCGCAGACCCGCGAGCACGCCGATCATCGCAGCTATGCAGGCACCGTGGCCGGTGGTGTCATGCGCACCGGTGACGAGGTCATCGTGCTGCCGGCCGGAAAGACCAGCCATATCAGCGCGATTGCCGGTCCGTCCGGGCCGATCGACGAGGCGTTCGCCTCGATGGCGGTGTCGATCAGCCTCGCCGACGATATCGACATCTCGCGTGGCGACATGATCGCCAGGCCGAACAATCAGCCCGATGTCACCAAGGAGTTCGACGCCACCGTCTGCTGGATGGCCGACGGTGCGGCGCTGGAGCCCGGCCGGGACTACATCATCAAGCACACCACCCGCACCACCAGGGCCCGCGTCACGACGCTGGATTACCGACTCGATGTCAACACGCTGCACCGGGACAAGAGCGCAACGGCGTTGAAGCTCAACGAACTCGGCCGGGTCACCTTGCGCACCCAGGTGCCGCTGTTGCTCGACGAGTACTCCCGCAACCCGGCCACCGGGTCGTTCATCCTGATCGACCCCGACACCAACGGCACTGTCGCCGCGGGCATGGTGCGCGATACCGAACCGGCCGCCAACCGGGCCGCCAGCCCGAACGCAGTACGTCACCAGAACCTGGTGAGCGCCTCCGACCGGCTGTCCAAAGGCTCGACGGTGTGGTTCACCGGCCTGTCGGGTTCCGGAAAGTCCTCGGTGGCAATGCTTGTCGAGCAGAAGCTGCTGGCTGCCGGCCGGCCCGCCTATGTGCTCGACGGGGACAACCTCCGCCACGGCCTGAACGCCGACCTGGGCTTCTCGATGGACGACCGCGCTGAGAACCTGCGTCGGCTGGCCCATATCGCGACGCTACTCGCCGACTCGGGGCAGATCGTTCTCGTCCCGGCGATCAGCCCGCTGGAAGCCCACCGTGAGCTGGCCCGCGCGGTGCACACCGAGCAGGGTTTCGACTTCTTCGAGGTGTTCTGCGATACGCCGCTGGAGGATTGCGAGCGCCGAGATCCCAAGGGGCTCTATGCCAAAGCGCGCCGCGGTGAGATCACCCACTTCACCGGTATCGACAGCCCCTACCAGCGGCCGAAGAACCCGGATCTGCGGTTGACGCCGGATCTGTCACCGGAGGAACTGGCGCAGCAGGTCGTCGATCTGTTGGGCGGTCGGGAGTGAGCGACGATCACGAACTCGCGAGCAGGCTCGCGACCGAGGCCGGCGAACTCCTGCTGGGAGTGCGTGCCGAGTTCGCCGATGCGGATGCGACCGACCGGAAAGCCGCGGGGGACAAGCGTTCCCACGACTTCCTGATGGCCGCCCTGGCTCGGCACCGGCCCGATGACGCGGTGCTGTCCGAGGAAGGCGCCGATGACAAGGTTCGGTTGGGCGCCGATCGGGTGTGGATCGTCGATCCGTTGGACGGCACCCGCGAGTTCTCCGAGCTCGGTCGCGAGGACTGGGCTGTGCACGTCGCGCTGTGGCAGCGCGGTGAGCTGATCGCCGGTGCCGTCGCGCTGCCCGCGCAGGGCGTCACGCTGGCCACCCCGACGGTCATCGCGCCCCCCTCGGCGCCGGGTGCTCCCCGTGTCGTGGTGTCGCGCACCCGTCCGCCCGCGGTCGCACTGGCGGTCCGGGATGCACTCGATGGCACCCTGGTCGAAATGGGTTCGGCGGGAGCAAAAGTCGCATCCGTGGTGCAGGGTATCTCCGATGTCTATGTGCATGCAGGCGGTCAGTACGAATGGGATTCGGCGGCCCCGGTGGCGGTCGCTCGGGCAGCCGGCCTGTTCACCTCCCGTATCGACGGATCCTCGTTGGTCTACAACCAGGACAATGTGTCCTTGCCCGATCTGATCGTATGCCGCCCCGAGTTGGCCGAGGCGGTACTGGCGGTCACCAAGGCGCACTGACGGTGATGGCTACTAGGCTGTCCGCATGAGTCGCCCCACCCTGCGCAATCTGGTCGATCTGCCGTCGTCGCCGAGCCCGTTGGCCGATTCGACGCTGATCCTCGTGGACTGCCAGAACACCTACACCTATGGCGTGATGGAACTCGATGGCGTGCAGGCCGCGCTCGAGGAGACCGCCGCGCTGCTGGACCGTGCGCGCACCGCGGGTATCCCGATCATCCATATCCAGCACGACGGTGGGGCGGGCTCGCCGTATGACATCACCGCCGAGATCGGGGCGATCGTCGACTCGGTGGCGCCACGTGACGGTGAGCCGGTGGTGATCAAGCAGTTCCCCAACTCGTTCGTGCAGACCGAACTGGACGGGCAGCTCAAGGCTCTCGGTGCGAGCAATCTGGTGCTCGCCGGCTTCATGACGCACATGTGCATCAACTCCACCGCGCGCGGCGCGTTCAGCCTCGGCTACGCGCCGACGGTGGTCGCCAGCGCGACCGCGACCCGGCCGCTGCCCGGTGTCGGTGGCGAGACGGTGCCTGCCGCGGCACTGCAAGCCGCCAGCCTGGCCGCGCTGTCGGACCTGTTCGCCGTGGTGGTGCCCGACGCGGCCGCCGTGCCGAACTGAACCGGTTGCGCCACTTGACCGGTCCGATGCGGCGGTATGAAGGTAGTCGTGGGCAGAATACGGGACTGGATACGCACACAGTGGCATGACTTTGTGGGACCGGAAGCCACTCGGACCGACAACACCGTCACGCTGACGCTGGCGGCGGTGGGTGGGCTCGCGGCGCACCGTCTGTCCCGCCACGATCTGAGCACCGGCGATGAGCTGGTGCTGGACGGCCTGGCCGGTGACCTGTGGGGCGGTGCGTGGGCCAACAACTCACGTGCGTGTGCGCGTTGGTATGAACGGCCCGGCCAAACCGACCGTGATCACCTGAAATTTGCCGTCTTGCACCTGCATCCGGTGGCCTACGCCTGGATCGATCGCCACGACAGGGCCACGCCAGTGGTGTGGGCGGCCGCCCACTACGGGTATCTACTGGCTGCGACACTGCTGATTCGCTCCCGGCCGCGGCATCGTCGGCTCCTGGGCGTCCTCACCACGGCGGGCGGTGTGGCGCTCGACCGGGCGCTGGGTCCGTCGAGTGCCGCGCCGTGGTTCGCGCCGGTGTTCTACGCCAAACTGCTCCTCGGCCATGCCTCAGCGGCCCGGTGGCCCGACGCCGAGCTGTCCGCCCCGCCCGATCTCAGCGCGATCCTTTGACAACCAGGAATTGCGGTGCAAAAGTGCGCGGCACCGGCCAAGCTGGTCGGCGTGAACACTGAGCCCCGTCCGTCCACCCGTGTCACCCGGCTGCGAGAGAAGCAGCGCACCGACCGGGACGGGCTCGATGATCTGCTCGACAGCACCCCACTGGCGACGGTGGCGCTGATCCGGGACGGCCACCCGGTGGCTTTCCCGATCGGTTTCGCCCGCCTCGGTGACGATCTGGTGATCCACGGGTCCACCGGTTCGCCGTGGATGCGCGCGCTGGCGGCCGGTGCCCGGGCGGCGGTATCGGTGACCGCGTTGGATGGAGTCGTGGTGGCGCGCAGCGGATTCGAATCGTCGTTCCACTACCGCAGCGCGACCATGTTCGGCACCTTCGAGCTGGTGTCCGAGAACGACAAGAACCGCTACCTGGAGACGCTCACCGACACCTTCATCCCGGGACGGGTGGCCGAACTACGGGCCAGCACCGGCCGGGAACTCGCGGCCAGTATGGCCATGCGGATGGCGATCACGGGGGACAACTGGTCGTTGAAGGTCAGCGCGGGCTGGCCCGAGGATCCCGAGACCGATGTGGTCGCGGGGGCCTGGGCGGGAGTGGTCCCGCTGACCGTCAGTTACGGCACACCGCAGGCCGCGCCGGACTGCGATCCGGGCACGCCGCTGCCCGCGTCGGTGCAGGCCATGATCGGGCCGCTGCGCAACGCCGCGCCGCCACTGCGGTGATCAGCGGGAGCGCAATGGCAGAATCCGCGGTATGCGGATGTCGGCGAAGGCGGAGTATGCCGTCCGCGCCATGATCCAATTGGCCACCGTCGACACCGGTGAGCTGGTGAAAACCGACGATCTGGCCAAAGCGCAGGGCATCCCGGCGCAGTTCCTGGTCGACATTCTTTCGGATCTGCGGACCGATCGGCTGGTGCGCAGTCACCGCGGCCGCGATGGCGGTTACGAGCTGGCCCGCCCGGCCGCCGAGATCAGCATCGCCGATGTGCTGCGCTGTATCGACGGGCCGCTGGCCAGCGTCCGCGATATCGGCCTCGGTGACCTGCCGTACTCTGGTCCCACGGCGTCGCTGACGGATGTGTGGCGAGCTCTGCGGGCGAGCATGCGGTCGGTGCTGGAGCAGACCAGCCTCGCCGATGTGGCAACCGGTGCGCTACCCGAGCATGTCGCTTCGCTGGCCCACGATTACCTGGGCCAGGAATCTGACCGGGGCCACGGGGCCGGCTGACACCCGCTCGGCGCCACGGTCACCGCCCCATGGACCGCGTCGTCTCGACCGAGATCTCACCGTCGCGCGTGGTCGCCGTGACGGTGGCGACGGCTCGCGCAGGATCGGTGGTCTGCGGCACCCGCACGGTGGCCGAGCCGTCACCGGACTGGGTCCGCACCAGGTAGGGCCCCGGGGTCGGCAGCGAGAAGTCCACATCACCGTCGCGGGTGGTGGCCTCGATCTTCGGCGGTGCGTCGGCGAAGCGCACCTGGACATCGCCGTCCCGCGTCTCGGCGGTGAACGACTCGCCGACCGAGATCGGTTGGCGAGTATGAATTTCACCGTCACGGGCGCGCACCTCGATCTGGCGGACCGTGCCGCGCAACAGAACCGAACCGTCAGCGGTCGTGGCGGTCAGCTCGTCGAGGTCGGCCTCGGCGATCAGCACACCGTTGTCCTGGCGCACGGTCACCGCCAGCTGCCTGCCGAGTTCCGGTGGCACGGTGACGGTGAGCTCACCGGGATCGCTCCAGGCCAAGAATCCGGCGTGGGCCTCGACACGCAATTGGGTACCGTTCGAGTCATTGGTAACCGTCAACTCCTCACGGTTATTGCGGTCGGTGGTCACCATGCGGACGTCCACCCGAGGTTCGGTGGCGTCGCGGTCCGAGACGATCCGCACCGCCATGGGCGAGCCGGCGGTGTCGATCATCAGCGAGCGCATGTTCGACGGCAGATTGTGGTGATCGGTCACCAGCCGGAATGCGCTCAGGCCCAACGCAGCCGCGGTGAGCAGCCCCACCGTGACGGCGAGGACGACGATGGCCGCGATGACCAGCGCCGCCCGTGCCGCGGTCCGTCCACCCCGCAGCGACGGCGGCGGGCTGGGAGGGGTGAGTGTGGTGGTCATGAGATGCCCTTTCGGGGTTGAGGCGACGAACGGGATCAGGATTCGAGGTGGCTCATGATTCGAGGTGGCTCATGATTCGAGGTGGCGAAGTACCGCGAGCACGCGTCGGTTCTCGCTGTCATCGGGCGCCAGTTGCAGCTTGGTGAAGATGGAGGCGATGTGCTTCTCGGCGGAGCCCACCGAGACATGCAGCGCCGCACTGATCGCGGAGTTCGTCTTACCCTCGGCCATCAGTTGCAGCACTTCCCCTTCGCGCGGTGTCAGCGCATCCAGTGCCGCACGGCGCCGCGAGCGGACCAGGATCTGGGAGACCACCTCGGGGTCGAGCACCGTGCCGCCGGCGCCGACCACTCGCACGGCATCCAGGAACGCAGGCACATCGGCGATCCGGTCTTTGAGAAGATACCCGAAACCTCTTGTATCCGAGGCGATCAGATCGGCCGCATAGCGTTCCTCGACATAATGCGAGAGCACCAGCACCGGTGAGTCCGGGTTCTGTGAGCGCAGCAGCGCAGCGGCCCGAATGCCTTCGTCGGTGAAGGTGGGCGGCATCCGGACGTCGAGGATGCACAGGTCGGGATTCTGTTCGTTGACGATCCGCAGCAGTTCGGTCGCATCCGGTACGCCTGCGACGATCTCGTGCCCGGAATCGGCGAGGATGCGTTCGATCCCGGCCCGGAGCAGGGCGGAGTCCTCGGCGATCACGATCCGCATGGCAGCACCGCCGTGATGATCGTGGGGCCGGTGGCGGGGCTGGAGACGCTGAACGTTCCGCGGGCGGCCCGCACCCGCTCGGCAAGCCCGCGCAGACCCGTCGAGTCCTCGTCGTCGTCGATATGTGCCCCGCCGCGCCCGTCATCGAAGATCGAGACATGCAGCGAGTTGGCCGTCTCGTCGACCCGGACGGTCACCACCGCCTGGCCCGCATCGGCGTGTCTGGCTACGTTGGTGAGGGCTTCGGCGACGACGAAGTACGCGCACGCTTCGACCTCCTCGGGTAGCCGAACAGGCAGATGGACATCGAGTGTGGTTGGCACTCCCGCGTTTTCGGTCCGCTGTACCACCGCCGAGAGGGCGGCATCGAGCCCGCGGTCGGCCAGGATGGTGGGCGCGATACCGCGCACCACGTTGCGCAGCTCGGCGAGCGCGCTCATGGCGTCACCGTGGGCCTCGGAGATGAGCTTTGCCGCGGCGGGCGGGTCGCTGTCCAGTTTGGTCTGCGCCAACCCGATGGTCATGGCCAGGGATACCAGTCGGGGTTGCACGCTGTCGTGCAGATCGCGTTCGATGCGATGCCGCTCGGTCTGCGCGGAGGTGACCGCACCGGCACGGGCATCCGAGAGCGCGCTGACCTCGCGTTGCAGTTCGGCGGTCGGCGATGCGGCCAGCAGCCAGCGGTCGATCTTCGCATCCAGTGCCGGCGCGAAGATCAGGATCGCGACCGCCGCGGCCAGCGCCACGACCGCCAGGACGACCGCTAGCGGGGGAGAGAGGAACCGCAACCCGGAATCGTCGTCGCTGCGCCGGATGGCCACAGCGGCGGCCGGGCCCAGGAAAGCGAACGCCAGCAGGGTGAACGCCAGCGCGGTGGCCGCCAGATCGTAGGCCATTCGCAGGTAATGCTGTGCGGTGGATTTCCAGAAGCGCACGCTGCTGACGTCGAGCCACTGCTGGTGTGCCCAGCGCTGAAACCCGGTGTATCCGGATATTTTTCGCGAGGGCACCGTGATCTGCATGCCGAAGACCGCTTCGCTGCGCACCCGCTCGACCCGCTCCACAGCGCGCATGAGGTAGGTGAACACCACCGCTGCGAACAGGAAACCGATGATCGAGGGAATCGAGGACACCCCGATGACCATGATGGACAGCGGAACCCAGAACCACACCGTGGCGAGCGCCGCGCCGGTGATCATCGACGCGGTCGGCACGACGCCGATATGGCGCCGCGGTGAATTCTGGTCCGGGTCCGCATCGGGGACCGGAACCGGGGCAACTGGGCTGGACGTGATTGCGACCATGGCACCAACCTATGGACTGTCGGCTGCGCGCGACACCGCGTTACCCCTCGAACTGGGCGGGGGATAACCCCCGCACCGGCCGGATCGGCCGAACCCTGTGCCCGCGACTCATCCGGCGTGCCAGAATCGCCGACGTGCGAGTTGGAATGACGATGCCGGTGATGGAACCGGACTTAGATGCGGTGACCCTCAAGACATGGGCGAAGGTGATCGACGACGGACCCTTCACATCGCTGTGCTGGGGTGAACGCATCGCGTTCGACAACCCCGACTCGATGACCCTGCTGGGTGCGCTGGCCGCCTGGACCGATCGGGTGCGGCTGGTGACGACGGTGGTGGTGCCGCAACTGCACGATCCGGTGGCGCTGGCGAAGGCCCTGGCAACAGGCGATGTCCTGAGCGGCGGCCGGCTGACGGTCGGTCTGGGCGTCGGTGGCAGGCACGAGGACTATGAGGCGGTCGGAGCCGACCCCGCCACCCAGACGATGCGCGGTATGGCTGAGCGGGTGGCGGTGATGAAGCGGGTGTGGGCCGGGGAAAAGGTCACCGATTCGGTACTGCCGGTCGGTCCGCCGCCGGTGCAGCCCGGAGGCCCGGAGCTGTTGGTGGGGACCATCGGCCCCAAGACGGTGCGCAGTGCGGCGGCCTGGGCGTCCGGGCTGGCCGGTACCACCCTGGATCTCGATATCGTCGCTCAGAACGACCTGTTCGATGTGGCCCGCACCGCGTGGTCCGAGGCCGGGAAACCGAAACCGCATCTGGCGACGTCGTTCTGGTTCGCGATCGGCGAACCGGAGGCCGCCCGCGAGCAGGTGCGTCATCACCTGCTGCGCTATATGAACTGGATCCCGAAAGAATTCGTCGACGCCATCGCCCCGACCACGGGCTGGTCGGGCAGCCAGGACGAACTGCTGGCCGCGCTGCGGCGTTTCGAGAGCATCGGCGCCGACGAGGTGCACCTGATCCCGACATCCCCCGATATTGGGCAGGTGCACCGCGTCGCCGAGGTGGTCACCGAACTGGGCTAGACCACCAATGCTGGGGGCGGGTACGGGGACGCAATTGATCGGTCGGCGGCGAGATGCTGCCGACTACGATCCGCTGAGTACCAGCTGAGGTGAGCGGCGTTTCCGGCGTTGACAGGAACGGGCCGGCTCATTGCGGGTATCCGTGGAGCTATCGACAGAATTCCCTAAAGCCACGCGGCTCAACCCCCACAGTCAGTCAACCACCAGGTCCGATTCCGAAAGCCATCATGCACGACAGCGATGGTTTTTCGTGAGTCAGTTGAGGGTGAATCACCGATGACGTCAGCCGTAGCGTCCTGTGGATAGGCGATTGTTGCCGACTGTTGGCACTCGGCCACTACCCACGCGGTAGTGGTCGATTTGTTGCTCAGTCACGCAAAGGAGTCAGGCGGATGGGTGAGTCACCAGGCCCCGATCGGCGGGTCAAAGACGAACGAGCCGTTCGATTCCAGGTTGAACGGGGCGGCCTTGGAGCCGACGATGGCCTTCGTGGAGTCGTGAACCTCGCCCTGGGCGCTCACCATGCCGAGGTCGGCGTTCCTGGTATCACCCAGTCCGCGCGCCTCGCCGTAGTCGGCGGATCGCAATGCGTTTTCGTCGATGAGCAGCGCCTGGCGGCTGGTGACCTGGGGCGAGGGTGCTATCTCGGTGACCTCGGCACTGGCGACTGCGCTGCCGAGGCTCATGAACGCGGCGGCGACGGCGAAGGACCCGAGCCCGAGGGCGGTGATCTTCTTGGTGGCGGTCATCTGGACGTCCCCTCATAACGTGCGGCCCAACGGGCCCGACGGCGAGAACGCTAGTGGCGGAACCGCCCCCGCGCGGGGTGGGCAGGACTATTCCCAACCACTTCACAGGCGGCGGCTCACCAACTGTCAGGATCGGCGTTTCGACGGTCAGGCGTTCGCGGGATCGTAGAGGTGGTCCAGCGTGACGATCGCGGTCACGGCCACGGTGATCTGGCGTGCCGCCTGATCCTTTGGCGCACCGGCATTGACCGAAACCGGCAGCGCCGCATCGCGTTCGGGAAGGTACGTCAGCACGGTCGGGTAGCTGGGAATGTCGCCGATGTGGCAGATCATCAGTGGGTGTCGAAGCGGGGTGATCTGTCCGTCATCGGCGCCTTCAAAGCCCTGGCTTCTCAAGGTGGGAACGTCGGGATGGTCGTCTCACCGGGTAGATCTCCTCTAGGCAAAGGCCGCCGTTCTGGTGGCTGCGGAGGTGATTATGGGAGGTCTGACACCGGCCGCAACGATAGCGGTGAGCCACCTCTGAGGTAGGAAATCGATGACTGCCCGGCCTGGCGACTAAGCTGAGACCCATGGCCGAGTCGATATCCGCGAAGCGGACCGCAAGTGCGGTGGCGAATTTCCTTGCAGCTCAGCTGTATACACGTGATGAGATCTTCGCTGAACCGGACCCGGTGCCCGCTGCCGGTGGCGCCTACGGGTGGTGGTTCCGCGAGATCCCCGGCGGTATCGACGTCACCGGCTGCGAGCAACGGGACGGTCTGACGTTGCTCTACGTCGGGATCAGTCCTGGTCCGCCGCGCGAGGACGGCAAGCCCCGCGCGCCCCAGGATCTGCGCAAACGCATCCGCTACCACTTCGGTGCGGGTAATGCCGGCGCGGACGGGTCCACGCTGCGCAAGTCTCTGGGCGTCCTGCTCGGTGAACAGCTGGGCTTCGTGTTGCGTCGGATCGGATCGGGTAAGCGGCAGACCTTCGCCGGGGGCGAAGCCGTCCTGAGCCAGTGGATGGCCGAGAACGCCGCGGTGTCCTGGGTGCTGCACCCTGAGCCGTGGCACCTGGAACCCAAGCTGATCAATGCGCTGGTCCTGCCGCTGAACTTCCAGGACAACGACCGCAATGAGTTCGCCTCGGAGCTCAAGAAGCGCCGCAGGGACGCGGCGGTCAAGGCAGGCAAGATGCGCGTCCTCGCGGAGTGGTCCTAGATATGGGGTCGGTCGCGGTCCGGTCGGCGGTGGCGTCTGCGGTTCTCGCCGGCATGGTGATCGCCGCGCCGGTGGCAACAGCCGAACCGGTGCCCGTGGTCGTGCCCACCGTCCTGTCGGTGATGCCCCACGATCCCGGCGCCTACAGCGAGGGCCTGGAGTTCGACGGCCCGGCGCTGTACGAGGCCACCGGCGAGGTGGGGAAGTCCGAACTGCGCCAGGTCGATCCGGCGACCGGCGTCGTCCTCCGCGCGGCCCCACTGCCGAATGACTACTTCGGCGAGGGCATTGCCGTTGTGGGGGAAAGCATCTGGCAGCTCACCTACCGCGACGATGTCGTCATCGAATGGGACAAGGCAACATTGACACCGCGTCGTGAGATCCCGCTGGTGGGCGAGGCCTGGGGCCTGTGCCATGACGGTGCACGATTCATCAGCAGCGACGGCAGCGACCGCTTGCGATTCCATGACGCATCGACATTTGCCGAGACCGGCAGCATCGCCGTCACCCGCGACGGTCAGCCGGTGAGCGGATTGAACGAACTCGAGTGCGTCGACGGACAGGTATGGGCCGCCGCATGGCCGGAGGACACCTTCGTCCGGATCGATCCCGGTACCGGCGCGGTGAACCTGGTCGCCGATGTGTCCAACCTGTGGCCCGCAGCAGAGCGCGGCGCACGGCAGGTGGTCAGCGGTATCGCCCACATCGCCGGATCGGAATATCTGATCAGCGGCAAGGATTGGCCGCAGAGCTTCCGGGTCGCCCTGCCGTAGGTCAGTACACCGAGCTCAGCAGGTATGCACTCGTGTCCCACAGGTCACGGGCCTTGTCGGTGTCATAGGAGTCCGTCGACGAACGGATCGCCGTGGCGCCCTCGAAGTACTCGCCGGTGACCCCGTCGAACCGCGGGTCGATGGCGAGCGCGGCCAGTCGGGCGCCCGATGTCGCCACGGAGTTGACGTTGGGCAGCAGGCGCAGCAGTGGAGACATCATGCGCCACACAACCTTCTGCACCGGGGCATAGTCACGGGATAGGCCGGACGCCGGCATCAGGCCCGGATCGAACGCCGTCACGGTGATGCCCCGCTCCCCGTGGCCGAGTCGGCGGTCGAGTTCGTAGGTGTAGAGCACATTGCACAGCTTCGAGGTGGTGTAGCGGCGCCGGCCGTCCACGGCTTCGCCGGGCTGCGGGTGGGCAAGCGCCTCTGCCGAGGTGTACCGCGGGTGAGGCATCAAGGTGAACTTCTTCGGATCGTGAGTTCCGCTGGCGACCATGATGATTCGGGCAGGCTCGACGAGTTGCTCACGCAGACCTTCGATCAGCGCGAAGTGCCCGAGATGGTTCACGCCGAAGGTCGTCTCCACGCCGTCGTCGGTCTGCTGGATGCCGGACACCACCTGCAGGCCCGCGTTGGCGACGACCGCATGCAAAGGCGGCAGGCCAGCGGCGGCGAACGCGGCGGTGAAATCGCGGACCGATCGCAGGGACGCCAGATCGCAGGCCAGCACCGTGCACCGGTCGTGGGACCCGAGTTCGGCGACCGCTGCCTCGCCCCGGGTCACATCGCGGACGGCGAGGACGATATGCCAGGACTTGTCGCGTGCCAGGATGGCCCGGGCGCACTCGAGGCCGAGTCCCGCGTTGGCGCCGGTGATGATGATAGATCGGGTGTTCATTTCTCCTCCAACAGGATTGGGATCAGGGCCTCGACGGCCTGGATCAGGCGGACGTACATCCGGTCGACGTCCGTGGCGTCCGGCTCGAGGTGGTCGGCGAAGAAGATTCCGTCCGACAGCGCCGTGGCGACCGCCGCGAGTTCGGTGACGACCCGTTCGGCCCTCTCGGGTGCGATGTCCTCGGGCATCATCTGGGCGATGACAGCGTGAAAACCTTTGATGGCGGTGTCGCGGACCCGTCTGATCGCGGCGGCGACGGCCGGATGGTCACCGCGCTCGAGCGACAGCATGTACATCAACCGAAAGAAGTCCGGGTTGGCCACCATGAGCTTGGCCACGGCCGCGCGCTGGGTTTCGATATCGGGGGTGTCGCGGGGGATCTGCGCGAAGTACCGGTCGGCGCCGCGCTCCATGACGGCCGCCAGCACGCCCTCCTTGGAACCGAAGTGCCAGTAGATGGAACTCGCGGGCAGGCCGGTCTCCCGACGGATGTGGCTGATCGAGGTGGCGGCGTAGCCCTGGGTGGACATCAGTCGTTCGGTCGCGTCCAGGATCTGCTCACGGGAGTCCTCGCCCTGGCGTTGTCGCATCGTCGGTGCCATCGCGCCACCCGTCTGTAAGGATCGTTACAGACACAGTAGCAGGGCCGCGAAGAGGGCACGCGATAACGGACGGCGCCGAGGCGTGCGCGGGAGAATGTCGATACGGCGGCGAAGGCCGCACGTGCAGTTCAGATTGGGTGCCCCCGGCAGGATTCGAACCTGACGAGGTATCCCGGTGTGGCTGGTTGTTCTACATGCGGTGTCTGTGCTCTGAACTGCTGATTTAGCACTTTCCCCACTCCGGCAGTATATGACATTGCCGGACACATTGCTAAATTGATGTTGCACGTTTCTTGCACGGAGATAGGGGCTTATGGATGGCATCGAAGAACGGAACGCGGCGCGCGTTCGGGCAACTCCGGCAGCTGCCGTCAGGCCGATGGCAGGCCGCCTACACCGGACCGGACGGCAACCGCCACAAAGCACCGCGAACGTACGCCGTCGAGGATGACGCGATTGGCTGGCTCAACATCGAGCGCCACAAAATCGACCTCGGCACCTGGGGAGCGGTCGAACGGTCGGACGGCGTCACGTTGCGCGCCTACGCCGACAGGTGGATCGAGCAACGGCAGTTGCGGCCACGCACCAAACTGCATTACGCGTCGATGTTGAAGCGGTTGATCCTGCCCGACATCGGCGACGTGAAGATGGTGACGCTGACGCCCAGCAAGGTCCGCCAGTGGCACGCCGCCCTTGGCACCGAGCATCCGACTCGCAACGCGCACGCCTACGCCCTGCTGCACGCCGTCTGTGCAACGGCGGTACAGGACGAAGTGCTGGACGCGAACCCGTGCCGTATCCGGTCGGCGATGCAGACCAAACGCAAGCGCAAGATCGAGATTCCGACAACCGCTGAGGTCGACAAGCTGATCAGCAAAATGCCCGCCGAACTTCGTGCCTCGGTGGTCCTGGCCGCGTGGTGCGGGCTGCGGTGGGGTGAAACCTCGGAGCTGCGCCGCAAGGACGTCAGCAAGGACGCCAGCGTGCTACGGGTGCACCGGGCGGTCACCTACCGATCCGGCGTGTTCACGGTCGGCGAACCGAAAACCGCTGCGGGTGTCCGCGACGTAGCGGTACCGCCGCACATTCAGCCAATCGTCAAGGGGCATCTAAAGAATCACGTCGGCAGCAATCCTGACGCGCTGCTGTTCGGTGGCGAGAATGGCTCACATCTGCGGGCCGACCTGTAC
>JBPPMV010000135.1:0-2122 GCA_051306235.1 Mycobacterium sp.
ACCATCCCGGTGATCGCCGACGGCACCTTCCTCGGCGTGGCCGGCGCCGACCTGGTGGTCGGCGATGTCGAACGCCGGCTCATCGAGGTGCTGCGCCACTCCGACGAGGACGCCGTCGTGGTCAACACCGAGCGCCGCGTCATCGCCGCGAACACCCCGCGCTGGCTGGTCGGCTCCCGACTCGACGCCGTCCCGACCGTCGGTGAGACCTACCGCGATGTGGCCGAATTGCCGCTGGGCACCGGCTGGTCCGTCGCGATAGCAAACAGCTGAACAACGGGTTACCCAGACTTAACTCGCAGCCCTTGACATGAAGCCTCTATTTCTAGAGTCTTTAAAGGCATCTGGTCACGCACCCCGGAGGTAGCCCCGATGTCGCCGCTCGATCTCGTTCCACACTTCGACGTGAGTGACCCGTCCTTCGCGCTGACCTCCGCCGAAGTGCACGACGCCCGCGAACGCAGCTGGTACGCCACCACCCCGTACGGCATCGCCGTGCTGCGCTACGCCGAGATGAACAAACTGCTCAAGAGCCGCCAACTCCGCCAGGGCAGCATCGCCTGGCCCGCGCACAACGGTGTCACCGAAGGACCGTTCGCGCAGTGGTGGGCCAGCTGGCTGCTCAACAAGGAGGGCGAGGAGCATCGCCGCCTGCGCCGGCTCATGACCCCGGCCTTCACCCAGCAGCTCATCGCCGGGCAGGTGCCCCGATTCCAAGCGCTGGCAGGTGAACTCGTCGACGCCTTCGCCGAGCCTGACCGCTGCGAGTTCATGACCGAGTTCGCCGAGCCCTACTCGGCGCGTGTCACCGCCATCATGCTCGGCACCCCCGAGGAGGACTGGCGGATCCTGGCCAAGGAGGCCACCACCATCGGCCTGGCGATGGCGGTGACGCTCAAGGACGACCTGACCGAGATCGAAGGCGCGCTGGCCCGGCTGTATGACTACTGCGACGCCCAGATCGCCGACCGCCGCGCCCACCCGCGGGAGGACTTCGTGACCGCCTTCGTCAACGCCGCCGACCCCGCGGACGGCCGGCTGTCCGACGACGAACTGCGTGACGGCCTCACCATGCTCATCTTCGCCGCCTTCGACACCACCCGAAACCAACTCGGTCTGGCCATGCAGACCTTCCTGGCCAGCCCCGACCAGTGGCAACTGCTCGCCCAGCGACCCGACCTCGGCGCCAACGCCGTCGAAGAGATCATGCGGCTCAACCCCACCACCCGCTGGGTGACCCGCGAGGTCATCGAGGACTTCGAGTACGAGGGCGTCGAACTCAAGGCCGGCACCACCGTGCACCTTTACGCCGAAGCTGCCGGCACCGACCCGCGGGTCTACACCCCCGGCCTGGACATCACCGCGGAACGCAAGCCGCACTTCGGCTTCGGTGGCGGCCTGCACTACTGCCTGGGCCACTTCGTCGCCCGCGCCGATATGAGCGAGGCGCTACCGCTACTCGCCCGCCGCATGGTCGACCCACACGAACTGCCCGGTGCGACCTGGCTTCCCGACTCCGGCAACACCGGACCCATCACGCTGCCCATCGGCTTCACCCCAGCCCCCTGACACCAGGAGATCCGATGACCACCACACCGCTCGACGCGCACCGGCAGACCAACGCGAGCAGCGCGCACCTGGCCCAGGCCTTGGAGACCATCGCCGACCGCGGCGTGGAGTTCGTCTACTTTCAGGCGATCACCATCACCGGCCGGGTGGTCGGAAAAGTGGCGCCTGCCCGGCATTTCGAGCGCCTGGCCGTCAAGGGTGTGCAGCAGCACCAGACCGCGATCGCCAACCTGCAGGGCACCCGGGAAGGGGTCCTGTTGGCCGGCGGCGTGAATGCCCCCGAATACACCGCGATCCCGGACCTGGATACCTTCGCCGTGTTGCCCTGGGACACCAGCTTCGCCCGGGTGTTCTGCCGGCTCTACGAACCCGACCACTTGGCCGTCGACGCCGGTATCGAACTGGCCTGTGACTCCCGGGGCCTGCTGCAGCGGGCGCACACCGGCTTCACCGACCGCACCGGCCTGGAACTGCGCACCGGCTGCGAACCCGAAATGACCTGGCAGGGTGAAGGACTGGAAGCGCAGTTCCGGCCTGGGTCCAGTCCGGCCTA
>JBPPMV010000136.1:0-3094 GCA_051306235.1 Mycobacterium sp.
CGGTCGATCCCAATGATCGCGCCCCGGGCACCTGCTATCTGGGCGATCCTCAGGTGGTGAACAACTCCCCCGTCGGGCTGGCCCGCTTCTGCACACTGCGCAGCTGGCTATCCCAGTGGAGCTTTGACGACGCCAATGGCGATGCGGTCAAGGCCGGACCGGATATCGCGGTGCCCGCCCTGGTCATCGGCAACCTCGCCGATGACGCGTGCACGCCCAGCCACACCCGACGGCTGTTCGAGGCGATCGGGCATCCCGACAAGGAGATGCACGAGATCGCCGGCGCCAACCACTATTACGCCGGTCCGGACCAGCGCGGCACCCTGCGCCAGGCCGTCGAGGTCTGCACGGATTGGCTGCACCGGCACGGGTTCTCGCTATGACGGCTCCCACCGGCGCGTTGGACGGCATCCGGGTTCTGGAACTCGGCACCCTGATCTCCGGGCCGTTCGCGGGGCGACTGCTCGGCGATATGGGCGCCGAGGTCATCAAGATCGAGCTGCCCGGCACACCGGATCCGCTGCGCACCTGGGGCCAGGCCGAACTCGACGGGCACCATTTCTTCTGGACGGTGCACGCCCGCAACAAGAAGGCCGCCACCCTGGACCTGCGCACCGACCGCGGCCGGGAACTCTTCCTGGAACTGGTCGAGCGCTCCGATGTCATCGTGGAGAACTTCCGGCCCGGCACGCTGGAGAAGTGGAATCTGGGCTACGACGTGCTGCGCGAACGCAACAAGGGCATCATCCTGGTACGGGTGTCCGGGTACGGCCAGACCGGGCCGGACGCCGGTAAGGCCGGCTACGCCTCGGTCGCCGAGGCGGCCAGCGGGCTGCGGCACATGAACGGATTCCCCGGCGGACCGCCGCCGCGACTCGCGCTCTCGCTGGGCGACAGCCTGGCCGGGATGTTCGCCGCACAGGGCGCCCTGGCGGCGCTGTACCGGCGCAGCGTCACCGGTGAGGGGCAGATCGTCGACACCGCACTGACCGAAAGTTGCCTGGCCATCCAGGAATCCACCATCCCCGATTACGATATCGGCGGTGTGATCCGTGGACCGTCGGGTACCCGGCTGGAGGGCATCGCGCCGTCGAACATCTACCAGAGCGCCAACGGCAGCTGGGTCGTGATCGCGGCGAACCAGGACACCGTCTTCCGCCGGCTGTGCGGCGCCATGGGGCGACCCGAGCTGGCCACCGATGACCGGTTCGTCAATCATGTTGCCCGTGGCCGCAATCAGGACGAGATCGACAAGATCATCGGCGCATGGGCGGCCGAACGCCAGCCCGCCGATATCATCGCCACACTGTCGGAGGCCGGTGTCATCAGCGGCCCGATCAACACCGTCGCCGAAGTGGTCAACGACCCGCAACTGCAGGCCCGCGGGATGATCGCCGACCACTGGGACGAACGGGTCGAACGCAATGTCAAGGGACCGGGCGTCATCCCGGTGCTCTCGGAAACACCGGGCAGCGTCCGCAACGCCGGTTCGGCGCGGCCGGGACAACACAACGACGAGGTGTACTCGGATCTGCTCGGCCTGAGCGCCGAGGAAATGACGACGCTACGAGAGCAGGGGGTGCTGTGATGGCGGCGGGCTGGAGCGAAGCGACCGGGGGATCGAACCTGCCGGAAAAGGTAGCCATCCGCGAGGTCTGCCTGCGCGACGGACTCCAGATCGAAGCACCGATCCCGTTGGCCGCCAAGGTCGCCATCCTGGAGGCCATCGTCGCCACCGGAGTCCGCGAAGTGGAGGCTACCGCCTTCGTCTCGCCATCAAAAGTACCCGCCCTGGCCGATGCCGCCGAACTCGCCGCCGAGCTGTACCGCTTTCCGGACGTGGAATTCTCCGCCCTGGTGGCCAGCCCGAACGGCGCCAAACGCGCCATCGCGGCCGGCCTGAACTCCATCGAGTACGTGGTGTCCGCATCCGACGCGCACAGCCGGGCCAATATCGGCCGCGGCACAGCAGAAGCGACCGCAGCCATCGCCGATGTCACGCGGATCGCCCACGATCACGACGCCGGCGTCGAGGTCATCATCGCCACCGCCTGGGACTGCCCCTTCGAGGGCCCGACCGATCCGCGCCGGGTGATCGAGATCGCCTCGGCAGCCGCCGAACTGGGTGTCGACCGGATCGCCATCGCCGATACCATCGGCACCACCACCCCGCACCGGGTCACCATCCTGATCGACAAGGTCCGCCCGGTGATCGGTGAGCTGCCCCTGGGCGCGCATTTTCACAACACTCGCGGGGCCGGCCTGGCCAGCGCGTACGCCGCCGTCCAGTCCGGGGTGACCCGACTGGACGCCTCCGTCGGCGGGCTCGGCGGCTGCCCCTTCGCCCCGGGCGCCAGCGGCAACATCGCCACCGAGGACCTCGTCTACCTGTTGCGCGACAGCGGTATCGAGGTCGATCTCGACCTCGATGCCACCATTGCGGCCGCGCGGGTCGCCCAGGAGGCCGTCGGACACGAACTGCCCAGCGCACTATTGCGTGCCGGCGATCGCATCCTGGCCTGATGACACCCGCCGAATCACTGACCGCCAAGGGCCGCCAGACCCGCGAGGCCATCGAGCTGGCCGCCCGGAAACTGTTCGCCGAACGCGGTTTCCACGGCACCACGCTGGCCGATATCACCTCGGCAGCCGGGAAGTCCTCGGCGGTGTTCTACCGGTACTTCGACGACAAGGAAGATCTGCTGGCGTCGCTGGCCGAATCGTTCCTGCACGATATCGTCGAACCGTCCGGCACCAGGGTCCCGCTACCGGACTCCCCCGAGGACAGCGAGTACTTCACCACCGTGGTGACCGGTTACTGGAATCTGTTCCGGCAGAACATCGGCATCATGATCGCCGTCGCCCAACTCGGTGCCACCCAGCCGCGCTTCGCGAAGGTCCAGCACGAGTTCCGCCGGTTCGGGATGGACATGGTCGCCGGATCGGTGCGTCGCGCCAGTGAACAGGGCTACGCCCAAGACCTCGATCCCGAACACATCGCCGCCGCAATCGCTTTGCTGTTCGAGAACTTCACCGTCGTCGTGGTGGGCCAACCCGGCTCCGAGTTGCAGATCAGCGATGCCGACGCCATCAA
>JBPPMV010000137.1:0-9739 GCA_051306235.1 Mycobacterium sp.
CAGCCCGGCCGGAGTCGGTGAGGCGCCCGACAAACCGCCCAACAGGGATCCGAGCAGACTGGTCACTGCCGCAACCACCCCAGCTACCAGATTGGGCACGAAGCTGAGCACCTGGGTGACAAGCTGCTGAATGAACTGCACCAGCGATGCCAACGGGTTACCCGGATTGCCCGGGTTGGTCGGTGAGCAACCGTCCAGGCAGTCGATCATCTCTTTGAATGCCTGGAATGCCGCGTCCCCGCCTTTGAAATTCCCATCGGCGTCGAAAATGCCGAAGAAACGGTCATCACCCATGGCATTCAAATCGTCTTTGATCGAATAGAGAAAGACCGGTCCCGCGCCGGAGAAGGATTGCCATGCATTCAGTAGATCGGTCAGGAATGCCTGTTGCTGCTCCGACGACACCACGCTGGTGGGCAGACCGTACTCGGTGATCCAGATTTTGAGCTGTTCCTCGCCGACACCGATGTGCTGGTCCATCAACTCGCGGATCTTCGTGACCTGATAGAGCGGCATCAATTCCCGCCAGTCGAGGTCGTCCTGCTCCGAGAAGGGGGTCGCGAAGTTGTACGGGTGGAATGACAGCGCATCGAAGAAGCCGTCGGCGCCTGCCGCGTACATGGCGGTCACGAAGTCCACCGGGTTCATCGTGATATCGCCCCAGGTCAAACCGGCGCCGACGACGCCACCGACCACCGTGATATTCGGATCGACCAGTTTCAGTGCGGTATAAGTCGCCTTCAGCAGGTTGGTATAGGCCACCGGATCCACCGGGTCGAAGAAGAACGACGCGTTGGGCTCGTTCCACACCTCGTAGGAGCTGATCTTGGAGCCGTATCGCGTCGCGACGGCGGTGGCGAAAGCGGCGTAATCCGCGACGTTGTCCGGATGTCCGACCCCGGTGTCTCCCGAGGTGGCCCAGTCCGGCGACCACTGGAGGACACCGAGTATGCCCATGCCCCGGCTTTCGACTTCGTCGACGATCTGATCGAGCTTCGCCCAGTCCAGATCCTGTTCCCAATCAACCGGCCCCCCCAGCGGGTCCTGGGTCTGAATGAACATCCACGGCACCAGGAGCCGGACATTGGACACGCCGAGCGACTCGATGAGATCGAGTCGGTTCTTCACCTGCTCGAGGCTGTCGGTGAAATAGATGTTCGAATCGGCAATGCCGACCGTCGTCGGGGACTCGTTGATTGCCGCCACATTCATGACGTCGTAGGACGCGACGTGCTTCACCTCGGGCATCACGAAATGGCTACCGGTTGCCGCGACGAGCGCGGCGGCGGTCACCCCGATTACGGCCCGGTTCGCTGCAGCTCTTACCGACTGTGGGACGCATCTCCACATGTTGACCACCTATATCTCGCACGGCGACACCGGACAATGTCGACCACGACATTGCTAGAAAATTAGCCACAATGCTGATTGTTTGCAGAACTTACCTGCCAGTAGTTTTGCCATTCCAAGAATGGCTATAACTGGCGGAATTCTGGCAAATAATTTACCGCGCCGACATATCGGAAAACGCTCCCGAGTGTGCAGCTTTGGCAAACGCCCTCGGGGACCCGTTCCACGCTTCGGCAAAGCCGTCATCAGCCCCTTGGGTCGCAACAGTCCAGCTAGGGGTCACATCCCCCATCGGCAACATCGGTCCGCCCAAGCAACACCAACACAATCCAGCCTCACGTGGTGACGCGTCAGCAAATTCCTGCTCCGTCATCCGATCAACGGACAAATGTCCCGCTAGAGGCCGTGGACAACACGCGCCGAAAGCAGCCAGATTCGGCCCTCCAACAGCGTCATCCTGAAATGTGGGACGACTGCGCCCCGGCGAACCGCGGCGACCTGCGCTACTCGTGCGGCATGCCCGCAGCAACACCGCGCTGCGGCCAGTCCGCCGGCGAGTCCTCCCAGGGCTCCTGCCGGCCGTACGGCGTCAGATCCAGGAACGGGTAGCCGACAGCCGTGTGATCGAGCCCGCGCGCGTAGGTGGAGTAGGTGTGGAAGACGTCATCCCCACGGCGCAGGAACACGCTTGCGCCCGGCCAGTCGCCGCGTAGATCGCGTTCGGTCCAGCCGTCCCGACGCAGTTCGTCATGCGACCTGTAGTTGTATTGCACCGCAGCACGATCCGGGTCCAGGGTGACATGGAAGTCATAGCTGAAGTCACCATCGCAAGTGGAGTACCACGGGAATGTCCAGTTGTGCGCGTCGCGGTAGCGCGCGATGCTCGCGTACGGCGCCCGCGAAACGCAGGCGAATGTGACGTCCTTGGCGTTCAGCAGGGTGCGATCCGATTCGGTGAATGTCAGGTCGGCGGCGGCCGTGCAGCTGGGGCACCCCTGATCGATGTCATCGAGCCACATGAAGTGATGCACGTAGAGCTGACGCCTGCCCTCGAACAGGTCCCGCAGCCTAACCGGTCCGCCCGGACCCTCGAAGGTGTAATCGCGGTCGATCTTGACCATCGGGAGCCGTCGGCGTTCGGCGTTGACGGCATCGCGGAGATGGGTGGCCGCACGTTCGGCGGCCAGCAACTCCAGTCGGGCCGTCAACCACTGCTCTCGGGATACGACGGCGGGATAGCCTGCGCTCTGCGACATGAGATTCTCCTCGCGGATATCGAAGGTGCTCTTCGAAGGGCAGACTCCCCAGCACGCCGAGATTCATCGCGGGTCGCGGCCGGCCCGCCACGATGCGAGGACACCGCAAACCGCCAACACCGCGAATCCTGCGAACAACCAGCGCGCCGCGGCAGCGTCTGCACCGGCAGCCCGGTTGACGATGACTCCCGCCACGCCGGCGCCGAAGGCACCACAGATCAGCTGGACGGTGTTGATCGCCGCGGCCGCGACCGGCCCCTCGGCGGGATCGTCGACGCCGGTCATTGCCCACACCGACAGGTGCGGCCAGGCCATCCCGATCCCGGTCCCGGTGACCACCAGGCTGAACGCCCACACCAGGGCCAGCCAGCCCGGCATGCCGTCGCGCACCAGCAGCGCACCCGCACCCAACCCGATGGCCATCACCAGGGGCGCCGCGAACACGATCCTGGTCACCGCGCTCCTGCGGTCCGCCGAGGCGCTGACGATCTCACTGGCCGTCCAACCGACCGCGAGGGCAACACCGAGGAATCCGGCGGTCACCGGGGCCAGCTGAGCCAACCGCTGCCCGAAGAGCGGCACGTACATGTCGACCATCGTCGCGGCCATCAGCATGCCGAGCGTCAGATAGACCCATTTGAGCGGGCCCCGCCGGAACGCGGTGGGCGGCAGCACCGATGCCGCGGCCCGGGCGGCCTTGCTCCGGTCGACGGCCACGAAGGCCACGATCAGCGCCATCGCCGTGACGAGCAATACCGCGGTGAGAAGCAGGTTCGACGGGATCCCGGCCACGCTGACCATCAGGGCGGCAGCACCGAGCAAAATCTGCGACCACACCGGAATCCGGACAGCGGTCGCACCGGCCACCGCGGATCGCCCCGGCAGTGCCAACGGAACCAGCGCCGCCATCGCCACGGTCAGAATGACGAGAGCCCCGAATGCCCAACGCCATGAACCGAACTGGGCGAACAACCCGCCCGCGGCGGGCCCCAGCAGCGTGCCCACCCCCCACATCGCCGACACCAGCGCCGACGCTCTGGTCCACAGCGATTGTGGGAGTGCGGCATTGATCACGGCGTAACCCAGGCCGGCGAGCAGACCGCCGGCCGCGCCCTGCACGGTGCGGCCCAACAACAGCAGCTCCATGGTCGGCGCGACGGCGCAGAGCACGCTTCCGGTACCGAAGACGGTCAGCGCACCCAGGTAGGCCGATCGCGGACCGAGCCGGGCCAGCACGGCGCTGACGGTGGTTGCGGCCGCGACCGAGGCCACCAGGTAGACCGTCGTGACCCACGCGTAGTAGCGCTGCCCGCCGATCTCGGCGATCGCGCTGGGCATGAGGCTGATGGTGAGGAACTCGTTGGTGGCGTACAGCGCCACCCCGCCAGCCAGAACGGTCGAGGCGCCAAGGTTTTTCGGCCCCAGAAGTTCACGCCAGCTGCCGCCGGTCACGGCTTGCGTCTCGGTCACTCCGTCAACCTAGAAGCTCAACCGCGGTTCAGATCAAGCGGTGGACCCGCAACCTGTCCGGTGGCTACTTCAGGCCGGCCGCATCCATGCCGCGCAGTTCCTTCTTCAGATCGGCGATCTCGTCGCGGATCCGGCCCGCGAGTTCGAACTGCAGATCGCGTGCGGCGGTCATCATCTGTTCGGTGAGATCCTTGATCAGGTCGGCCAACTCGGCGCGCGGCATGTTCGAGATATCGCGTCCCTCGATGATCCCGGCGCTCACCGAACGTCCCGGCTCACCCTGGGCCCGTCGCCCGCGGGAGGCGTTCCGGCCCGACCCACCGATCTCGACGTTCTCGGTGTCATCGGCCTCGCGGTACACCTGATCGAGGATGTCGGCGATCTTCTTGCGCAACGGCTGCGGGTCGATCCCGCGCTCCTCGTTGTAGGCGACCTGTTTGGCGCGACGACGGTCGGTCTCGTCGATGGCCTGCTTCATCGAGTCGGTGATCTTGTCGGCGTACAGGTGCACCTCGCCGGACACGTTGCGGGCCGCGCGGCCGATGGTCTGGATGAGGCTGCGCGCCGACCGCAGGAACCCCTCCTTGTCGGCGTCCAGGATGGCCACCAAAGACACCTCGGGCAGGTCCAGGCCCTCGCGGAGCAGGTTGATGCCGACCAGCACGTCGTACTCGCCCAGGCGCAGCTGCCGCAGCAGTTCCACCCGGCGCAAGGTGTCCACCTCGGAGTGCAGATAGCGCACCCGGATACCCATCTCCAGCAGGTAATCGGTGAGATCTTCAGCCATCTTCTTGGTCAGGGTGGTGACCAGCACCCGCTCATCGCGTTCGGTGCGCAGGCGGATCTCGCCGATCAGATCATCGATCTGCCCCTTGGTGGGTTTGACGTACACCTGGGGGTCGACCAACCCGGTCGGGCGGATCACCTGTTCGACGAACTCGCCGCCGGCCTGCGCCATCTCATAGTTGCCCGGCGTCGCCGACAGGTACACCGTCTGGCCGATCCGGGATGCGAACTCCTCCCAGGTCAGCGGGCGGTTGTCGACGGCCGAGGGCAACCGGAAGCCGAAGTCCACCAGATTGCGTTTGCGGGACATATCGCCCTCGTACATACCGCCGATCTGCGGCACGGTCACGTGGGACTCGTCGATGACGAGCAGAAAGTCCTCGGGGAAGTAATCGATCAGCGTGGCAGGCGCTGTACCCGCCCCTCGGCCGTCGATGTGCCGCGAGTAGTTCTCGATGCCCGAGCAGAACCCGACCTGCTTCATCATCTCCAGGTCGTAGTTGGTGCGCATCCGCAGCCGCTGGGCCTCCAGCAGCTTGCCCTGGCCCTCCAACTCGGCCAGTCGGCCCTCGAGTTCGGCTTCGATGCTGGAGATCGCGACGGCCATCCGGTCCGGTCCCGCCACATAGTGGGTGGCCGGGAAGATGCGGACCGAGTCCACCTTGCGCACCACATCACCGGTCAGCGGATGCAGGTAGTACAGCGCTTCGACCTCGTCACCGAAGAACTCGATGCGGATCGCCAGCTCCTCATAAGCCGGGATGATCTCGACGGTATCGCCGCGGACACGGAAGGAACCGCGGGTGAATGCGATGTCATTGCGGTCGTACTGGACGTCCACCAGCAGGCGCAGCAGCCCGTCCCGGGGCACATCGTCGCCGACCTTCAGTTCCACCGACCGATCCAGATAGGACTGCGGGGTGCCGAGGCCGTAGATGCAGGACACCGACGCCACCACGACGACATCGCGCCGGGACAGCAGGCTCGAGGTGGCCGAGTGCCGCAGCCGCTCGACATCGTCGTTGATCGAGCTGTCCTTCTCGATGTAGGTGTCGGTCTGCGCGATATACGCTTCGGGCTGGTAGTAGTCGTAGTACGAGACGAAGTATTCGACAGCGTTGTGCGGCAACATATCCCGCAGTTCGTTGGCGAGCTGCGCGGCCAGCGTCTTGTTCGGCGCCATCACCAGGGTGGGACGCTGCAGCTTTTCGATCAACCACGCCGTGGTGGCAGACTTGCCCGTACCGGTGGCGCCCAGCAGCACCACATCGCGCTCCCCCGCATTGATCCGCCGCTCGAGATCATCGATGGCGGCGGGCTGATCCCCGGCCGGCTCGTACTCGCTGACCACCTCGAACCTGCCGCCCGTGCGCACCACGGAATCCACCGGGCGATGTTCAGAGTGCGCCAGCACGGGGTGTTCGGTCGCGAAAGCCATAGTCACCAGGTTAAGCGTGGAGTCCGACAACTTCATTCCCGCTGCGCTACCGTGACGCCGTGCCCGAACCTGTGCGCATCGTGCTACGCCTGCTGGGACTGGTCCTGCTGCTCGCCGGGGTGGCCTGCGCGGTGCTTCTGGTGTGGCCCGGCCCACGTCAGATCGCCGAACTGCTGGGTGCAAGCTGCGCACGAAGCCGGCACGGCACTGGCGAGCAATGCAGCCTGTTCGACGCCGCCGATCTGCTGTGGACCGGCTTCTGGGTGGCCAGCATCGCCGGTGCGGCACTGCTGCTCATCACCCGCCCACCCGGGCGAAAGCCGCTCACTCTCGACCTGCGCCATCTGAGGTTGAGGTGAGCGTGCACCCACCCAAACGCGAGTCGTTCGACCTGCGGGCCCGCACCAACACCGACCCCAAGGGCATCGTGCGCGATGTCGAGGTGTTCACGCTGCTCCCGTGGGGTCTGTACGTGGCGCGGCCGACTCCGGGCCGCGCGCAGTTCCACTATCTGGAATCCTGGCTGCTGCCCGCGTTCAACCTGCGGGTCACGGTGTTCCATTTCAACCCCGGATACGAGCTCGACCAGGACTTCTACCTCGATATCGGCCTCTACACCGCCGGACCCGATGTGTGGGTGTCCGAGGACCACTACCTGGACCTGGTCCTTCGCACCGGCCGGGACGTCGACCTGATCGATATCGATGAACTGTTGGCCGCGGTCCGGGAGGGATTGCTCGACCCGGCCGCCGCGGAGCGGGCCATCGCGACCGCGGTTGCCACGGTCGACGGGCTGGCGGCGCACAACTATGACGTGGATCGCTGGCTGGCCGTGCATGATGTGACGCTGACCTGGCGGGCGTAAAGTCACGACCATGAGTGTCGCCAGGCGCACTGGGGTGACGGCTGTCGTGGCAGCCGCATTGATGTTCGCGGCCCAGTCGGTCGCCGCACCCGCTTATGCCGAACCCGAGACCGACCCGCCACAGCCCGAGGTGACCGAACCGGCGCCCGAGCTGCTGCACAACGTCACCTACCGGGCCCGGGCCGACGGCACCTCCCGCGGAGCGGTGGTCGCGTACAAGGCCGACGATGACAACGTCAACAGCGAGCAGCCGACCATGTTGCCGGGTCAGACCTTCGAGGTGAACACCGTGCTGGACGACCCGAATCTGGCCGGGATGGAAGTGTCCATCCAGTGGCCGTACGGCTCGAACCTGCACTGCGAGATCCTCGTCGACGATCAGATCGTGGCGCAGGCCGACCAGTTCATCGCGCCGCGCCTATTCCGCGCCAAGGACGATCCGCTCTACGGGGTGCTGCAATGCGGTGCGCCGCTGGATGTTCCGGCCGCAGGCACGTCGGTGCCGATACCGGACACCGCGCTCCCGGAGGCGCCGCAGCCCGCTCCGGAAGCTCCGCCGCAACTGTGAGCTAGGGCCGCCAGCCGGTGGTCTTCGCCCATTCCCAGGCGCGGTGATACGCGTCGAGGAACCAGGGCTCCTTGGCCTCCGCGTAGTCCGCTGCACTCAGCGCCGCCCGCTTCGCCGCCAGATAGTCTTCTTGCACAGCAGGATTCGCCGTGAGCCAGTCGACGAACAGCAGAGCGAACTGCTGATTGGGCAGGCCGTCCACCCGGAGGTGCACGTGGGTGAGCCGTCCCGGATCCGCGGAGGCGTGCAAACGCTTCTGCCACAGGGCTTGATCGGCCGAATCGCCGGAACCGTGCGCATTGTCGGCATTGATGCGGTCCACCCGCGGATATCCCGCAGCCAGCAGCGCGTCGGCCAGGTCGTCGGCCACCTCCAGGGAGGACACCGTCACCTGGACGTCGATGACATCCTTGGCGTCCAGGCCGGGGACCGCGGTGGACCCGATGTGATCGATCCGCACGGCCCGGTGCCCGCAGGCGTTGTTGAGCCGGGACAGGATTCGGCGAGCCTGATCCGGCCAGCTCGGATCGGACGGCACGACCACCGCCTCGATATGTGCGGGCCGCCCGTTCTGCAGATTGTGCGCGAACGGCACGATCCGCTCATGCCAGAGGCCGCGGGCCTGCTCCACGAGCGCACCGGCGGTGCCCGAGTTGTCCAGCCACACATCGGCGACCGCCCGGCGCTGCTCCTCGGTGGCCTGTGCCGCGATCCGTGCCCGGGCATCCTGCTCGGTGAAGCCGCGATGCTCGATGAGTCGTTTCACCCGCAGCTCGGCGTCGGCATTGACGACGATGACCAGTGGGAACATCGGCGCCATCTGCGATTCCACCAGCAGCGGGATGTCCTCGATGATCACGGCATCTTCTGATGTTGAAGCGGCGGCAATGATCTCGGAGCGGCGGTGCGCCACCAGCGGGTGCACGATCCCGTTCAGCGTCTGACGCTTCTCGTCATCGCTGAACGCGACGGCCGCCAGAGCCGGCCGGTTCAGCGCGCCGTCCTCGTGCAGGATGTCACGACCGAACGCGTCGACAAGCTTGGCCAGACCCTCGGTGCCGGGTTCGACGACCTCCCGGGCGATGATGTCGCCGTCGACGACGATGCCGCCGAGCTCACTGAACGTGGACGACACCGTCGACTTGCCGGCACCGATTCCACCGGTCAGTCCGATCCTCAGCATGATGCTCCTCCAGCAGCTACAAAAAGAACCGCGCAGCACGTCCGTGAGGACGTGCTGCGCGGCTTCACTCGGCGAATGAGTGTCTTTGTTACGCGTTGCCCGCGAGCTTCTCGCGCAGCGCCGCCAGCTGGGCATCGCTGGCCAGCGAGCCACCGCCGGACTCACCCTCCGGGCGAGACGAGCTGCTGGAGGTCGACGGACGAGCTGCCTCCTCGGCCTCGGCCGCGGCGAACTTCTCCATCTGCGCGGTGTGCATCTTGTGCCGACGCTCGGCCTCAGCGTACCGGGCCTCCCATTCGGTGCGCTGCTTGTCGAAGCCTTCGAGCCATTCGTTGGTGTCGGCGTCGAAGCCCTCCGGGAAGATGTAGTTCCCGGCCTCGTCGTAGCTGTCGGCCATGCCGTACTTGGAGGGGTCGAATTCCTCGGTGTAGTCCTCGTTGGCCTGCTTGAGGCTCAGCGAGATCCGGCGACGCTCCAAGTCGATGTCGATGACCTTGACCATCGCGTCGTCGCCGACCTGGACCACTTGGTCCGGGACCTCGACGTGGCGCTCGGACAGCTCCGAGATGTGCACCAGACCCTCGATGCCCTCTTCGACGCGGACGAACGCACCGAACGGCACCAGCTTGGTGACCTTGCCCGGCACGATCTGGCCGATGGCGTGGGTGCGGGCGAAGTGACGCCACGGATCTTCCTGAGTCGCCTTGAGCGACAGCGAAACCCGCTCGCGGTCCATATCGACATCGAGGACCTCGACGGTGACCTCGTCGCCGACGGTGACGACCTCGGACGGGTGATCGATGTGCTTCCAGGACAGCTCGGA
>JBPPMV010000138.1:0-10177 GCA_051306235.1 Mycobacterium sp.
AACACGATGCAATCTCTCGGCAGGGTCGGCAACGAGAGCCAATTCGTGGTGGAACGCGAGTTCGCTGGTGACAATCCAGCGGTGAAAGCATGCCATCAACAAATCATCTTTAGATGAGAAGTACTGATAAACGGTACCCGTGGCGACTCCGGCCCGATCTGCGACCACCCGGAGTGCCACGGCGTCGTAACCATTGACGGCAAGAGCGAGCGCAGCTGTCACGATACTGCTGCGGCGGCGATCCCGGATCGGGCTCAGCACGCATACCTCGCCGGGGCCGGCAACTGCGCTCAGGCCGGCGACTTCCTCGGTGTGGGGCAACGGTTCCTCCGCAAATCGTGGGGGGCTCCGAGATTATGGGGGAGGGACCGTCGTGGCCCAGCGCTGTTCCGTCCAGCGGACAATTACCGCCCACAGTGCCGCGGACTCACCCAGAATCCCCGATGAGGACACCGGGTAGACCGACAAGTGCGTCGTGAGGAGCTTCGGATGACAGCCGAACACATGGACCGCATCCGTGATGAACGGAAGATCGAACGGGCGTTGATTGCATTTGCTCGGGCGATGGACTACCACGACTGGGATGCGATGTCGGCGATCTTGTCCGTCGATGTCGTCGGTGATTTCGGTACCGGTCGGTTGCAGGGCAGCGATACCGTCATCGCGATGATTCGAGGATTCCTCGACAACTGTGGCCCTACCCAACACCTGATCGGGAACGTGCTCGTCGACGTCGATGGTGATCGAGCTACCAGTCGGGCATATGTGCAGGATCTCCATTTGTCGCGCAGCAATCCGGATTTGACGTTCCACACCCTTGGTGACTACCACGATCGCTGGGCGCGCAGGGATGGACACTGGCGACTGGTGGAGCGCATCAAGGACAACCGCGCCACGGTGGGATCACTTGATGTCTTTTCTGCCGATGACCCTACAGTCGCCGCGCGAGAGTGAATCCGTGACGGCGAGCCATAACAGTGTCGTTCTGGCGCATCCGTGAGACCAGCGGATCTGATTCTGTCAGCTGTAGGTAGGGCGACTTAGCCGCGATCATTCGCGATCGAGTTCAGGCATGCCGAGTTGATCCGGGGCGGAATCCGCGCCTACGGTCATCACATGCCTGCCGACGCGCCGACCATCCTGGCCACCAGCGGAGGCATCGGCCCCGGGCTCCGCACCCGTCTCGCCTTCACTGCGTTGACCGACTTCGCCGTCGAACTCTCAGGGGTGACCGGCCGGCCGCCCCGTATCTGCTTTCTCGCCACCGCGATGGGCGACGACAAGACGGTGCTGCACCACCTGACCGAGGCGGCGCAGAGCAGAGGTTTCTCCGCGTCGCACGTATCGCTGTTCCCGATGCCAACGGTCGAGGACGTCACCGCGCATCTGCTCGAACAGGACGTGGTGTGGGTGTTCGGTGGCAGCGTCGCCGGCCTGCTGGCGATGTGGCGTCTGCACGGCGTCGATACCGCGATGCACGCGGCGTGGCAGGCGGGTGTGGTGTTGACCGGGGTGTCGGCGGGTTCCATCTGTTGGCATGCCGGCGGCACCACCGATTCATTCGGGCCGCAACTGCGACCGATCACCGACGGCCTGGAGTTCGTGCCGTACGCCAACGGTGTGCACTACGATTCGGAAGCGCAGCGCCGCCCGATGCTTCATTCCCTTGTCGGTGACGGCGTGCTGCCCGCGGCCTACGCCACCGATGACGGCGCCGGACTGCTGTACCGGGGGACGGACTTTGTCGAGGCGGTCGCCGAAAACGACCACGCCGGCGCCTATTTCGTCGAGGCACGCGAGGGTGCCGCGGTGGAGACCGCACTCGAGATGCGGAGGCTGTAGGACGTTCGGCTACCCGGCGGCCGCCGCCTGCCACGCCCGGGCCGTGATCAATTCCGGGATGAGCGTCTCGGTCAGCAGTCGCACATCGTCGACGTCGTCCCCGGGATAACGCACCGTGAGGGTGGCGGTGGGCACGTCGCCACCCACCCCGACCACCGTCGTGCCGCGCGGTCCGGTCCATTCAGCCATCTGAGCCTCCCACTTCGACCCGGCGAACACGAGCATGCGCAGATCGCTGTTCTTGGTGCGGTACACGTCGACGTGGCTCCAGTCGCCGGTCTCGCAGCCGATCGCTGAGCGCCGCGGCCCTTCCCGAAACATCAAGGCGCCCTGCTGGGCAGACGAGAAGCGGTGTGCCGGCGCCACCAGGTGCGTCTCCGACTCCCCGAGCAGAAGCTCGGAAACATTGGGACGCCAGTCGCTTTCGGTGGACAGCAGCCGGTCGCTCGCGCGTGCCGCCGACTCCACGGCGGCGATCAGGCCGTCGGTGGGGGTGCCGGTCAGCTGACATTCGAGCGCCATCAACATCGCCAGGGTGTGCTGGTAGCTGCGGCAGGCCACACCCCCCTCTTCGGGTTCGGCCAGCAGCTCGACCGTCTCCGTGCAGCGCGTCACGATGGTCGACCCGGGTGTGTTGGTCAGGGCCACAGTGTGTGCCGATCCGTCGAGGCGTTCCAGCGCATCGAGGGTCTCGACCGATCCGCCGGTCGCCGAGGTGGCCACCACGAGGGTGCCCGGCCCCCACTGCGGCAGCAACTCCGAGGACGCGATCTCCGACACCGCGTTGATACCGCGGGCACGCATCCGCGCAGCAGCCACCCCGCCGGCGTAGGCCGATGAGCCCATGCCGAGGAAGACGACGCGATCGATATCGGCGGGAATGGTTTGCGCCCAGGGGTTCTGGGCTGCCAGCGCGCCGGCCAGCTTGGTCAGCACATCGGGCTTGCGGGCGAGATCGGTGGCGAATCCGTCGGGTTTCATCGGCTCGTTTCGGTGAGAAGGGCGGGCAGCGCCGCGTCCGGGACGTACATCCAGCGGGGAAGGTGCCGGCCCGCATAGACGATCTCGCGGAGCACCTGTTGCAGGCGGAAGGCGTCGAGTGCGGTGTCGATGTGCAGGTCGGCGTGTCCGCCGCGGGTCAGCCTGGCGATGTACGCCTCGTACAACGCCGACCGCGCAATCGTGTCGACCTCGACGAGTGCCTCCGCACCGAGATCGGAGCGTTTGACGGCGACGATGGCGACGTGGGACAGCGACTGCAGGATGCCGGCGAGGTCGACGACGGCGGGCACGGGCAGGACGCGTTCGGCAGGGGGAAGCACCGGATTGCCGTCGAAGTCGGTGATGTAGAGCCGCTCGTGGGTGCGCAGCACCTGGCCGACGTGCAGGTCACCGTGTGCATCGAGAACCGGCACATTCACCAACTCGGACAATCCGTCCAGGATGCGCTCGATATCGTCGGCGTGCTCGGTCAGCAGCGTGCCAGTGGCCGGGCCGGCCAGCAGGCGCGCCTGGGCGAGCGTGTCGAAAGCGCTGTCGCGCCAGCGTTTTGCGTCCTCTGGCGTGGACCGGGTCGATGTCCCGGACAGCGACACGTGCAGGTCGGCGACCATGGCGCCCAGATCGCGCGATGTCGCGGCCACCGCAGTCAGGTCACCGGTGGTGGCCGCGTCGATGAACAGATCCTTGGCCCAGGTCCAGCCGTCCACCGCACCGGGAAGATAACCGTTCACCGTTGCGACCAGGGTTTCGTCACCGCCCTCTGGTGTCCAGGTGACCACACCCCACGGGGGCGGCATGGACGTGAACCCGGCGGCGGTCAGCGCCGCGAGCCTGCCCGGCGCGGGATGCGGGCCGGGCTGCAGGTGGGTCGCCCACTTCACCACGGCCTGCTCGCCGACGATGACCGATTCGTTGGTCTGGTCGACGGTGACCGGCCGTTCACTGCCCGGCAGGTACTTTTCAGTCCACGAGACCACGGAGAACCTGCCGTGCGCCGAAACGCCGGGGGACTGGGCGAGCAGGCGCACCAGCGCATCCGCGGTGCCGTCACCCGCCGACGCGCGCTGCCAGCGACCGGATGCCCTGACCACGGGAACCGCCGACAACGTCCCGCCGTGATCGACGATGGCCAGCGCGTGGCCATCGTCGAGGGTGAGGAGATCGTCAGGCTCCGTCGCAGTGTCGGGCGGCACGGATCAGCCGGAGGTCGTCTGGTGGGACAAACCGGTGCGTTCGATGACATCGGCGGCCATGCTGAGGCCATCACGTTCGCGGACGGCCGTGCCGATCGCGGACACCCGGTCACGCAATTGCTGGTCGGCCAGGATCCGGTCCACGGCGCCGGTCAGCTCGGCGTCGGCGAAATGGTAGGTGTCCAACCGCACGCCCAGCTTCAGTTCGTCGATGCGCTGGGCATTCTCATACTGATCCCAGAACAGCGGGAGCACGATCAGCGGCTTCCCGAAATGCAGTGCCTCGGTCGTGGTGTTGTTGCCGCCGTGCGAGATCACCGCATCCACCAACGGGATGATCCTGGTCTGCGGCAGCATCTGCGCTCCGACCATATTGTCGGCCAGCGTGATCCTGTCCGCCTGCGGACCCATGCTGACGATGAAGCGGTGCCGGGTGGTTCCAAGGATGTCGATCAACCGCTGCATCAGCGACACATCGGCCCCGCCGAGCGAACCCAGCGACAGATAGATCAGCGCGCTGTCATCGGGGCGATCGGCCATGGCGGCGGGTAGTTCGTAATCCTCGTCGGTCTCCCGGATGCTGGAATCCACCCGCGTCCACGATGCGTCCAGCGGCCGCTTGTCGACGTAATCCGCCCCGGCCGGATAAATGTAGATGGTGGCCGCGTTATCGCGGGGCATGAACTCCAGATCGGGCAGCGGTGCCCCGCCCTGTTCGCGGACCCAGGCGTCGAAGTCCTCCCACATCGGGCGCAGGGCGCGGTCGAACTCGGCGCGATAGGCCGGCCAGTCGGACGTGTCGTCACTGGGCAGACCCGAAAAGGGCGGCGGGATATCGGGTCCGGGTACTTCCAGCGGGCTGCAGGAGATGAACCGCACGAACGGCTTACCCGCGGTGGACAGCGCCGGAAACAGCACGACGTTGTCTTCGACGATCACGTCGGGTTGGTGCGTGTCGATGATCTCCCGTAAGCGTGGTTCGCAGTACTTGGCGCCGTCGATGAGGGCCTGGTAGGTGGGACCGATGAAGGTCTCCAACTGGTCGAAGGTCGGCTTCGCGAATTCCGGTGCGGTCTCGGCGATGAAATCGGTCCAGAACTGGCCTGCGTCACCGTCTTCGGCGCCTTCGGCGGGCGCGGCCAGATCGACGAGTTCCTCGATGAACCCGTACTTGGCGATCTTTCCCGCCCAGGAGGATTCGGCGGCGAAGACGATGGTGTGGCCGCGGTCGCGGAGCTTGGCGGCGACTCCGATGCATTGATTGGTGGGCCCGTAGGCGGACTCCGGCCAGAACATGATGGTCAACGACTGGGGCATCATTGGGTCCTTTCGCCGTCAGCACGGCGGGGTAGGGGATGGCCGGTGGCCACCCGCGCGTAGTCGAGGATCAGTTCGGTGGAGGCGTCGGCGTCCAGGCTCGGGTGGCGGGCCACCATGCGGTATCCGTAGGCGTCTTCGAGTGCCACGATATTGCGGGCTATGGTCATCGATGGTGAGGTGAGCGTGAAAACACCCTGCGCGGCACCAGATTCCAGAATGATCTGATACATCGCCACCTGCCGGTCGAACAGCGCGGTGAGCAGCACCGCGTACGTCGGGTATCGGCCGGCGGCCCCACCCAGTTCACACAGAAGCTTGACCGCCGGGTCGTCGGAGTCGACGGGCAGACCGGACTCGATGGTCAGTACCAGACGCCGATCGGGTTCGGCGATGCCCTCGATCCGGCGGAGGCGATCATCGTAGAACCGCTCCATACCCGCCCTGTTGGCCTCCACGAGGAGCGTCTGCACATCGGGAAAGTGGTAGAGGACGGCTCCCGAGGTCAGCCCGGCCTCGGCCGCGACCTGGTTGAGTTGGACGTCCGCGCCGTGTTTCATCACCGCACGCTGGGCGGCGTGCAGCAGGTTTGCGCGTCGTTCCGTGCGGCTGACCGCCACCGGGCCTCCCTTCCGTCGTCTCTCCTACGTCACGGTGCCAGAAAACTGGCCAATCGGGAACCATTTCTTGAAGAGAAACTCAGTTTTAACGTAGGTAACCCCATTGACATGCGAGTTCTGGTGTTGTGTTCTCTGAATAGCAGTGCAACTATCGTCCTGCCGCCGACCGAATCGCGGACGGCGCCACCCACCGACCACGGAGCAGGGCTTGAGAACGACCGACGAGTTGCGTCACGCAGAACCCCGCCCCGTGTGGTGGGACGGCATGCGCACCGCACCCCAGACCCAGCCGCTCCGCGGACGTGCCAACGCCGACCTCGTGGTCGTTGGCGGGGGATACACCGGCCTGTGGGCGGCAATCGAAGCTCTCACCGCGGACCCGGGCCGCCGGGTCGTCATTCTCGAACAGTCCTGGGTGGGCGCGGCGGCATCTGGGCGCAACGGCGGTTTCGTCTCCGAGTCGCTCACGCACGGCATCGCGCATGGGGAGGCGATGTGGCCCGACGAACTCGACGAGTTGCAGCGCCAAGGCCGGCAGAATGTCGAGCAGATCGCAGATATCCTGCAGCGCAACGATATCGATGCCGATCTGAGGCTGGTCGGCAAAACCACGCTGGCCAGGACGCCGCACGAGGTTGAGGCGCTGCGCAACGCCGTGCCGAGCTACCTCCGACACGGCGAGGACGTCGAGTTCCTCGACCGTGAGCAGGTTCGAGCCGATGTCCACTCGACCGCTTTTCACGCCGGGTTGCGGATCCGCAGCGGCGGCCTGGTGGACCCGATGGCGCTGGTGCTCGGATTGCGCCGCATCGCAGAGGAATTGGGCGCCGTCATCTTCGAGCGGTCTCCGGCCACCGGGATCACCCGGACCGGTGGCAACCTGACCGTGCGCAGCACACACGGTGAGGTCGACACGTCCCACATCGTGCTCGCCTCCAACGCTTATCCGCCGTTGTTGCGAAGGCTGAAGTCCTGGATTCTCCCGGTCTACGACTATGTGCTGGCGACGGAACCGCTGAGTGCCGGTCAGCTGGACTCGATCGGCTGGACACAGAACCAGGGCCTCACCGACGCCGGCAATCAGTCCACTACTTCCGCCGCACCCGCGACGACCGCATCGTGTGGGGTGGCTATGACGCGATCTACCACTACGGCAACGCCATCGCCCTCGAACTCGAGCTGCGCGATCGATCACACCGACTGCTGGCGCAGCACTTTCGCCAGACATTCCCTCAGCTGGAGGACCTGTCGTTCAGCCACCGCTGGGGTGGCGTCATCGACACCACCAGCAGGTTCACCCCGATCTTCGGAACAGCCTTGAACGGGCGCCTGGCCTATGCGGTCGGCTTCACCGGTCTCGGTGTGGCATCGACGCGTTTCGGCGCGCGGGTGGCCCTGGATCTGCTGGGTGGGCGGGAGACGGAACGCACCCGCCTGAGGGCAGTCACCAGTAGGGCTGTGCCGTTCCCGCCCGAACCGTTGCGCTGGTCGGCGGTCGAAATGACACGTGCGGCATTGGCCCGTGAAGACGAAACAGGCCGTCGAGGAATTTTTTTGCGCACCATGGACCGATTCGGCGTGGGTTTCAACAGTTGAGAAGGAGTGTGCCCATGACCGCAGGTCTGTTCCACCGGGGTGTACGGGTCGCCGGCTCCGGCGGAGACCGTACCCTTGTCGACCCCTCGACGGGGGAGCCGACGACGACCATCTCCGAGGCATCGATCGAGGATGCCGAACGCGCCGTCACCGCCGCGGCCGAAGCCTTCCCGGCGTGGTCCCGTCGGACAGCCGGTGAGCGGGCTCGGGTGCTGCTGCGCTGGGCCGATCTGATCGACGAGCACGCCGCCGCCCTCACCGCTCTGGAAGTCGCCGAAACGGGTAAGCCGGAGTCGGTCTTTCGCGATGGTGAGATTCCGTTCGGCACCGACAATCTGCGCTTCTTCGCGGGCGCGGGCCGATCCCTCGATGAGACCGGGGCCGGTCTGCTCAGCGAGGGCTACACCTCGATGATCGTGCGCAGGCCCGTGGGCCCCGTCGTCGGTATTGCGCCGTGGAACTTCCCGATGATCATGGGGCTGTGGAAGATCGGGCCCGCCCTGGCCGCCGGCAACACAATCGTCATCAAGCCCGCGCCCTCGACCCCGTCGAGCACGCTCTACATCGCCGAACTCGCGATCGAGGCGGGCCTTCCGCCGGGGGTGCTGGAAGTGGTGACCGGCGACCAGGCCGTCGGCGAGGCCCTGGTCGTCGACGAGCGGGTACAGCTCGTCTCGATCACCGGGTCGACACGTGCCGGACGCCAGGTGATGTCGACCGCATCGATCCGCGGTGCCCGCGTTCATCTCGAATTGGGCGGCAAGGCGCCATGTCTGGTGTTCGAGGACTCTCACCTCGACGACGCAGCGCACGGTATCGCGATGGGCGCGACCTACAACTCTGGACAGGATTGCACCGCGGCGACCCGGGTGTACGCGCACGAGTCGATCATCGATGACCTCGTCGATCGCCTTATCGAGGCCTTCGGTGCCATCAGGGTCGGCGATCCGCACGAATCATCCACCGACATCGGCCCGTTGATCAGCGCCGAGCACCGAGCGCAGGTCCACGGTTTCGTGGAACGTGCCGTCGAGGCGGGCGCCACGGTGCGCAGCGGGGGCGTGCTGCCGGAAGGGCCTGGCGCCTACTATCCGCCGACGTTGATCACCGGAGCCCAGCAGTCGGCCGAGATCGTGCAGGACGAGGTCTTCGGGCCGGTCCTGGTGGTGTTGCCGTTCGGCGATGAGGCAGAAGCGATCCGGCTGGCCAACGACTGCCGGTACGGCCTGGCGTCCTCGGTGTGGACCTCGGATGTAGCACGCGCACTTCGCACCGCGCATTCCATCGAGGCGGGCGTGACGTGGGTCAACGATCACCTGCCGATCGCCTCCGAGGCGCCCCACGGCGGCCTCAAGGCCAGCGGTTTCGGAAAGGATATGAGCCAGGCCGCGGTCGCCGAATACACAGTCGCCCGGCACATCATGGTCAAGCACGCACCCCGGGCGGCGCACAGCTCGTTCAGACCGTCCTGAATCACGGCTCTCTCACCCCAGTCTCACAACGACACCAAGCGGAGGTACCCCCATGACAACCAATAGGGAAGCAGCAGAGCTGCATTCGGTGGACGAGGTGCTACCGCGCAAGATGCGCTGGTTCGACGGCTTCGCGATGGCGATGACGATGCCGGCCGCGCTGGTCGCCACCCTGGGTGCCTCGATCGCCGGGCTCGGCGGCTGGGGTGCGGCGGTGCTGTGGGCCATCTCGATGGCGATCTCGTTGGCCGTCAACTGGATCTACATCGAGTTGGCGGCAATGTTCCCCAACGCTTCCGGAGGCATCTCGGGCTACGCGGCCGAGGCATGGAAGAAGCGGGTGCCCTGGTTCGCACCCCTGGCCGGGGTCGGATACTGGCTGCCGTGGGGGTCCAACCTGGCGACCTACGGCTCGTTCACCGGTCTGCTGGTGCAATCCCAGTGGTTCCCCGACCAGCTGTGGACCTACGATCTGGGTCCGCTGCACTTCAGCTTCCCGATCCTCATCGGACTGATCGTCATCTTCGTGCTGTACGGCATCAACGTCATCGGTGTGCGGGTCACCATGGCGTTCGTCTATGTGACCGCGGCGATCCTGATGATCCCGCTCGCCGTGTTCGTCTTCTTCCCGCTCTTCAGCGCCGACTGGGCGCCGATGGACCTGACGTGGAACCTGCACGGGTTGGAGGGCCTGCACACCGCGATCGTCTGGCTGTACGTGATGGCTTGGACCACACTGGGTATCGAGGTCTGTGCGACCTTCGCCTCGGAGTACCGCGATCCGGTGCGCGACACCTCGCGGGCGATCCGTGCATCGGCGCTGTTCTGCCTGGGCGTGTTCTTCCTCGTCCCGCTGACCCTCGGCGGATTCGCCGGTGAAGAGGCGATCGCGGAGAACCCGTCCACGTTCTTCGTGGCGAGCTTCTCCCAGTTGACCGGTGCCGGCGCGGATGTCATGGTGCTGTGCCTGATCGCGTCCCTGGTGCTGGTGATGTTGACATCTGTCGCCGACGCCTCGCGGGTCTTGTTCAACATGGGCAAGGAAGGCATCACCGTGCGCTCCATGGGCAAGCTCAACCGCCGCGGTGTGCCCATCCGCGCGCTCAACGTGATGCTGGTGCTCAACATCGTTCTG
>JBPPMV010000139.1:0-5168 GCA_051306235.1 Mycobacterium sp.
GCCGCGGCCAGGCCCGGGTTCTGGCGCAACAGGGCGGACAGCGCCCGTGGATCTGCTGCCGCGGCGGCCGCCCACACATGGTGTTCGGTCAGGCTGGGGTCGGCACGGAGGAGTTCGGCAGCGGCCTGCCGGCGCGGCGGAGCGTCGGATTCGTCGTACCGCAGCACTGCCAGCGCGCAGAACCGGTCGGCCGGTTCTGCGGTGTTCTCGTCTAAGCGGGACGGGTCGACACTCAGGTCGGCGGCGGCCTCGAGGTAGTGCACCAGGGCCGGCCAGCCGCTGAAGCCGTACCGGCGGGCCACGGATTCCTCCTGCCCGCCGCGCGCCTCTTCTGCAATCGCGTCAAGCGACGGGTTGTCGGGTAGTGAACTGGCCATGTCCGACTCCTCTCGCCGAAATGCGCGAAATGGTCGTTGCGGATGCCCTCGGAGCAACCATTGCGCGTGTTTCGGCAGTGTTCAGGCCCGGCCGGGTCCGGGCGGGCCCGCGAAGGCCTGCGCGATGGTCAGCCACTTCTGCGCATCGGCCCCGACGGCCACCACATCGAGCTCGCGCGGCGCCCGGCGTTGGGTCACCAGCATGCAGAAATCCTCGGCCGAGCCGGTCACGGTCTGGGCCGCATCCTCGGGCCCCCACGACCAGACCACACCGTCCGGGCCGCTCAGTTCCACGTGAAACATCTCCGCCGGCGGGGTGAGCCCGTGCACGGTGAAAGCGAAATCTCTTGTGCGCACCCCGATATGAGCGACCGACCGCAGTCGCGCAGTGGCGGGCCGCCGCACACCGAGGGCGTCGGCGACATCGAGTCCGTGCGCCCAGGTCTCCATGAGCCGGGCCGTGGCCATCGACGGCGCACTCATCGGCGGGCCGAACCAGGGCAGCTTGCGACCGTCGGCGACTTCGAGCAGAGCGGCGTGCAGCGCCGCGCGGTCGGCACGCCAGCGGGACAGCAGTTCCGCGGGCGGGGTGAGCGCCAATTCCAGCGCACCGGCATCGACGAACCCGAGCGGATCCTTGGCGGCCTCGCCCAGCACGGCGGCGAAGGAGTCCTCGTCGGTCACCGATCTCAGCGACACCCGGTCGGTCCACCACAGATGCGCGATCTGGTGGGCAATGGTCCAGCCCGGCGCCGGAGTGGCCGTCTGCCAGCCCTCTTCGGGCAGGTCGGCCACCAGGGCATCCAGGGCATCACTCTCGGCGCGCAGATCGGCCACCATGGGCTCGGCACCAGCCATGGCTGAACTCTAAACCGGTTGCGCCCGCCGCCCGATGGCGGCGTGCGCCCCGAGCCCCAGCAGGTAGAGCACCGAGCCGGCCAGCACCAGCGGCACCGACCTACCGTCTGCGGGTATCACCGCTGCCGCCGCCGCGATGGCGCCGACGAACGTCACCCAGAACAGCGCGTCCTGAACGGTGAAGACGTGACCGCGCAGCGCGTCGTCCACATCGATCTGCATGGCGCTGTCCGCGCACAACTTCACCACCTGACCGGCCGCACCCAGGACGAAACCGCAGGCGATCATGACCGGCAGGTACAGCCAGGCGGCGGACAACTGCACCACCGCGGCCAGCAGCAGGGCCCCGTTGGCGGTGCGATAGCGACCCCAACGACCGATCACCGCCGGCGTGAACACGGTTGCCAACAGCGAGGCGGTGCCGGTCGCCGTGACGAACAATGCGGCGGTGCCCAGACCCAGTCCGGCAACGTCGTGGTCCCCGGTGTGCCGAACGATCACCAGCACCAGCAGGGTGTTGATACCGAACACCATGCGATGCGCGGACAGTCCGCTCAGCGTGGCGGCCACGGCCGGGACCGCGGCCACCGTCCGGATCCCGTGCACCCATCCGAGGGACACCGCGTAGGCCACCGATCCGTGTACGGCGCGGGCGCTGTCATCGGGACCCAGCACATGCGGGGTGAACCGCACCGACAGCAGCAGCGTCATCGCGATCGGCAGGGCGGCCAGGAATATCACCACCGCACCGCCGGAATCGTCGGCGCCGAACACCGCACGCGCCACCAACATCGACACGGCACCGAGTGAGGCGGCCAGTGCCCCCGTCGCCGTGGCCACGGAGTTCATGGCGATGACGCGCTCACGCGGGACCACATGGGGCAACGCGGCGGAGAGCCCCGAGGACACGAAGCGGGTGAACCCGTTGACGATGAGCGCCCCGCACAGCACGACCAGATCGCCGGCGCTTGCCGCGAGCGCGGCGCCGACGGTCAACATCAGCAGTAGCCGGCCGGTGTTGGCGCCGATGAGCACGAGGCGCCGGTCCCAGCGGTCCAGGAGCGCTCCGGCGAACGGGCCGAGCAAGGAATAGGGCAGGAACAGCACTGCGAAAGCACCGGCGATTGCCCAGGGATCCGCTTCGCGTTCGGGATTGAACAACAATGCCCCGGCCAGCCCGGCCTGGAAGAGTCCGTCGCCGAATTGACTGACAGCCCGCAATTCCAGCAGCCGCCGGAACTCCGGCAGGCCGCGGACGGCGTGCCAGGTGCCCGGCGGTTTGCGGGTGTCAGTCATCGGTTCAGATCCTGTCCGGGCCGGCACTGCGAACGGCACCCGGATCAACAGTACAAATATCTCGGCGGGCCGCTTGTTGTTGGCCGCTGCACGGGGCTGCTGGTGACATGATGGACCCGTGGGACAGCCCGAGGAACCGGAGGATCACGTCACTCCGACGGCACCGCGTGTGCGCGCCGGGACGCTCCTGCTCGCCGACACCGATCTGCTCGAACCGACATTCCGGCGCAGCGTCATCTACATCGTCGAGCACAACGAGGGCGGCACCCTCGGCGTGGTGCTCAACCGGCCCAGCGATACGGCCGTGTACAACGTGCTGCCGCAGTGGGCGAAGCTGGCGATCAAGCCGAAGAGCATGTTCATCGGCGGGCCGGTGAAGCGGGATTCGGCCTTGTGTCTGGCCACCGTGCGGGCCGGGGTGGACATCACCGGCGTCCCGGGACTGCGGCATGTGCAGGGCCGCATCGTGATGGTCGATCTGGACGCCGATCCCGATCACCTCGCACCCGCGCTCGAGGGGGTGCGGATCTTCGCCGGGTACTCCGGCTGGACGACTGGCCAGCTCGAAGGTGAGATCGAGCGCGACGACTGGATCGTGCTGTCGGCGTTGCCCTCGGATGTGCTCGTCGAACCGCGGGTCGATCTGTGGGCCCGGGTGCTGCGTCGTCAGCCGCTACCGCTGTCGATGCTGGCGACCCACCCGATCGATCTGAGCCGTAACTAGCCGCAGCCGGCGCGGCCGGCCTGGTCGGCAGGTGACAGCGTGCACGACACACAGGAACCCGCGCACCCTCCGCCGGACTCGCGGTGCGCCTCTTGCTCGGCTTCCTTGGCGGCGACCAGTTTCGCGCTCTGCCAGCAGCCCGCGGCGACGGTGCCGACGGCGCCGATGACGCAGACGACCAGCACCAGCACGCCCATCTGGGCGGGTGCGGACAGGGCGACGATCCCACCTGCGGCCAGCATGGCGGCCGCGGCGAACTGAGTGGGTGCCACCGCGCGCAGCACCTGGCGGACCGGGTCGGCCGCGTACGGACGGTTCAGTGACCAGGCGGCGGCACCGGCGGTGGCCACGGCCACGCAGAGGCAGAGCACCGCGGCGATGAGCATCTGCCAAGGATACGAGGCAGCGCCGGATTCGTTCAGCCGGGGAGGCCGGTAACCGCCAGACTCACCGGAACCGTCGCCGGACCTGCAGGTGCGGCGGGGGCGACCGGCGGGGTGAGCGCGGCGGCAGGTGCGGCTACCGGCACGGGGGCGGCGACGCGGAACCCGTTGACGATCGCGTCGGTCGCGGGGGCGGCCGCCACGGACTGGGACTCGGCGGTGGTCACCGACAGTGTGACCAGGTAACGGTCGGTCCCCGAGGTCGCGATGATGTGGCGCCGCGACGTGTTCAGGGTCATATTGTTCTCGCGGTAGGTGCCTTCGATGATCGAGGTCGGCACGCCGCCGATGTCGGCGATGGATCCGCCGGTGGCCCGCCATGCAGACAGCTGCTGGCTGTCGACGAAGCCGTGCCGGATGGCCTCGCGGGGGTCGAAGTCACCGAGCAGCTTGTAGACCACCACCTGGGCGTTGGACGAATACAGCCCGTCGCCGCCGACCCGGTCGGCGATGACGGCGAACGCATCGGTCACGTTGGGGTCCGGCACCTGGGTCCAGCCGGTGGGTCGCGGCAGCACGATGTTGAGCGCGGAGAAATTGGCCGGGGTCTGCGGTTCCATGCCGACGTTGACGCTGGACAGGTAGTCGCGGATGGTGCCTGCCGGGTTCGGTGTCAACGGCACCGACACCGGGCGCGGAGCCGCGGCGGGTGCGGTCGTGGTGGTGGTCGTGCCGGGCGGGACGGCTGCGGGCAGTACCCCGGGCCCCGAGGCGGGCACCGCTGCCGGACCGACGGGCTGCGAGGGTCCCGCCGCCGCCGGTGCGGCCTGTGGGGTGACGGTCACGGTCTGGGTGACGGTGGCGGGTCCCGGCGGGGACGGTTGCGGAGCCAGGGGCTCGGCGGAGGCGATCGTTCCCGACAGGCCCATCACACCGGCGAAACCGACGGCGGTCCCCGCGATCAGAATCCGCCGGAGGCTGGCGTTCTCGTTCATCTGACGCGGGTCCTTCCGAATTTCACATGCTCAGGTTGCATACGTGCCTGGTTCAGGGGGCGACTGTAACCACGGCCGTGCGCCGGCCACCAGGGCCGGAACACACCTGCAACCGTGCGGTGAGCGCCCTGCAACGGAACCGATACCAACCCGTGGCCGAAGGGCTCGCGAACGGCGCTTATACCCTGTTTGACGTGACAGACCCCTCGGCCGAAGCAGCCGCCACCGACGCTGACGCTCCCAGCCACCGCTACAACGCGCAGCTGGCCGGTGAGATCGAGCAGACCTGGCAGCAGCGCTGGCAGGTGCAGGGGACATTCCATGTGCCCAACCCGGTCGGCTCGCTCGCGCCGTCGGACGGATCCGCCGTGCCCGCGGACAAGATGTTCGTGCAGGACATGTTCCCGTACCCGTCGGGGGAGGGCCTGCACGTCGGGCACCCCCTGGGCTATATCGCCACCGATGTGTACGCCCGCTACTTCCGGATGACCGGCCGCAATGTGCTGCACGCGCTGGGGTTCGACGCGTTCGGCCT
>JBPPMV010000140.1:0-4169 GCA_051306235.1 Mycobacterium sp.
GGCGTCACGGCAACCTTCGGCGCCCCGCTGGCCCCGGGCCTGACCCTGGTGCCCGACGCGCTGGTCGGCCGCTGCTGGCCCGCGGTCTTCGCGACCATCGGCTCTGCGGCCACCGATGCCGGGTTCCCGGTCATCGAGGGTCTGCTGAGCCTGGTGCACCTGGACCATGCCGCGCACCTGCTGGCACCGATGCCTGAATCGGCGGCCGAATTGACGGTCACCGCAACGGCTTCCGAAGCGACCGACACCGAGGTCGGCCGTGTCGTGCCGGTCAACGTGACGATCACCGATGCCGCAGGCACCGAGCTGGCCCGCTTGGAAGAGCGCTTCGCCATCCGTGGCCGCACCGGCGCCGTCGAACTGGCCGACCCGGTGCGCGCCGGTGGCGCGATGACCGACAACGCCACCGACACCCCGCGTCGCCGTCGCCGCGACGTCACCCTGACCGCGCCCACCGATATGAGCGCGTTCGCCGTGGTGTCGGGTGACCACAACCCGATCCACACCGACCGTGCCGCAGCACTTCTCGCCGGGCTCAAGGGCCCGATCGTGCACGGCATGTGGCTCTCCGCGGCCGCCCAGCACGTGGTGACCGCCACCGACGGCCGCGCCACCCCGCCGGCTCGTCTGGTGGGCTGGACCTCGCGCTTCCTGGGCATGGTGCTGCCCGGTGATGAGATCGAGTTCCGGGTCGACCGCGTCGGTATCGACCGCGGTGCCGAGATCATCGAGGTCACCGCCAAGGTGGCAGGCGATGTGGTGATGGCCGCGACCGCACAGCTGGCCGCCCCGAAGACGGTGTACGCCTTCCCCGGTCAGGGCATCCAGCACAAGGGGATGGGCATGGAGGTCCGCGCCCGCTCCAAGGCTGCCCGCAAGGTGTGGGACATCGCCGACAAGTTCACCCGCGAAACCCTGGGCTTCTCGGTGCTGCACGTGGTCAAGGACAACCCGACCAGCCTCATCGCCTCCGGTGTGCACTACCACCACCCCGAGGGCGTGCTGTACCTGACGCAGTTCACCCAGGTCGCCATGGCGACCGTGGCTGCCGCCCAGGTCGCCGAGATGCGTGAGCAGGGTGCCTTCGTCGAAGGCGCCATCGCCTGCGGTCACTCCGTCGGCGAATACACCGCGCTGGCTTGTGTTTCCGGGGTCTACGAGCTGCCCGCCCTGCTCGAGGTCGTGTTCCACCGCGGCTCCAAGATGCACGACATCGTCCCGCGTGACGAGAAGGGCCGCTCCAACTACCGGTTGGCCGCGATCCGCCCGTCGCAGATCGATCTGCCCGATGACGATGTCACCGCCTTCGTCGAGGAGATCGCCGAGCGCACCGGTGAATTCCTGCAGATCGTGAACTTCAACCTGCGCGGCTCGCAGTACGCCATCGCCGGTACGGTCCGCGGACTGGAGGCCCTGGAGGAGGAGATCGAGCGTCGTCGCGAGATCAGCGGTGGCAAGCGGTCGTTCATCCTGGTGCCCGGTATCGATGTGCCGTTCCACTCCGAGGTGCTCCGCGTCGGTGTCGCCGACTTCCGCCGCAGCCTGGAGCGGGTCATGCCGGTCGACGCCGATCCGGACCTGCTCGTCGGCAAGTACATCCCGAACCTGGTGCCGCGGCCATTCACCCTGGACCGCGACTTCATCCAGGAGATCCGCGATCTGGTGCCCGCCGAGCCGCTCGACGAGATCCTCGCCGACTACGACACCTGGCGTAACGAGCGTCCGCGCGAGCTGATGCGCAAGATCGTGATCGAGCTGCTGGCCTGGCAGTTCGCCAGCCCGGTGCGCTGGATCGAAACCCAGGACCTGCTGTTCATCGAAGAGGCCGCCGGCGGCCTGGGTGTCGAGCGGTTCGTCGAGATCGGTGTCAAGACCGCGCCGACCGTCGCGGGCCTGGCGACCAACACCCTCAAGCTGGCCGAGTACTCGCACAACACCACAGAGGTGCTCAACGCGGAGCGGGATGCGGCGGTGCTGTTCGCCACCGATACCGATCCGGAGCCCGATGACGAGGCGCCGGCACCGGTTGCCGAGGCGTCCGCCGCGCCGGCTGCGGCTGCGGCTCCCGCGGCGGCGCCGGCACCGGCTGCGGCTCCCAGTGGTGGTCCGCGTCCGGACGATCTCGCCTACGACGCTGCCGATGCCACATTGGTGCTCATCGCCCTGGCGGCGAAGATGCGCATCGACCAGATCGAGTCGCTGGACTCCATCGAGTCCATCACCGACGGTGCGTCCTCGCGACGTAACCAGATGCTGGTGGACCTGGGCTCCGAGCTCAACCTGGGTGCCATCGACGGCGCGGCGGAAGCCGACCTGTCCGGCCTCAAGTCGCAGGTGACCAAGCTGGCCCGTACCTACAAGCCGTTCGGCCCGGTGCTGTCCGACTCGATCAACGATCAGCTGCGGACCGTCTTCGGACCGTCGGGCAAGCGCCCGGCGTACATCGCCGAACGTGTCAGCAAGACATGGGAACTGGGCGCAGGCTGGGCCAAGCACGTCACCGCCGAGGTGGCGCTGGGTACCCGCGAGGGCTCCAGCGTCCGCGGCGGCAGCCTGGGCGACCTGCATGAAGGTGCCCTGGCCGATGTGGCCACCGTCGACAAGGTGATCGACGCCGCCGTCGCACATGTCGCTGCACGCAAGGGCATCTCGGTGTCCCTGCCCTCGTCCGGTGCGGCCGGCGGCGGAGTGGTGGACTCGGCGGCACTCGGCGAGTTCGCCGACCAGGTCACCGGCCCCAACGGTGTGCTGGCCAATGCGGCCCGCACCATCCTGGGTCAGCTCGGGCTGGACAGCCCGGTCAGCGCGCCCGAGGCCGTCACCGACGCCGATCTGATCGACCTGGTGACCGCGGAGCTCGGCTCGGACTGGCCGCGGCTGGTCTCGCCGGTGTTCGACGGTCGCAAGGCTGTCGTCTTCGACGACCGGTGGGCAAGTGCGCGTGAGGATCTGGCACGGCTGTGGCTGCTCGACGAGAGCGAGATCGACGCGGACTGGCAGCGGTTGTCGCAGAGCTTCGAGGGTGCGGGCAATATCGTCGGCACCCAGGCCTCCTGGTGGCAGGGACGGGCTCTCGCGGCCGGTCGCCTGACCCACGCCGCGCTGTACGGCCGGGCTGCCGCCGGCGCGGAGAACCCCGACAAGGGCGGCTACGCCAACGAGGTGGCCGTGGTCACCGGCGCGTCCAAGGGGTCGATCGCAGCATCGGTGGCCGCCCAGCTGCTGGAGGGTGGCGCGACCGTCATCGCCACCACCTCGCGGCTCGATGACGCCCGGCTGGCGTTCTACCGCACGCTCTACCGCGATCACGCCCGGTTCAACGCCACCCTGTGGGTGGTCCCGGCCAACATGGCGTCGTACTCGGATATCGATGCGCTCGTCGAGTGGGTCGGCACCGAGCAGACCGAGAACCTCGGTCCGAAGTCGGTGCACCTCAAGGACGCCCAGAACCCGACGCTGCTGTTCCCGTTCGCGGCACCGCGCGTGGGTGGGGATCTGTCTGATGCGGGCGCCCGCTCCGAGATGGAGATGAAGGTCCTGTTGTGGGCCGTGCAGCGGCTCATCGCCGGCCTGTCGCACCTGGGCGCGGAGCGCGATATCGCCTCGCGTCTGCACGTGGTGCTGCCGGGCTCGCCCAACCGCGGCATGTTCGGTGGTGACGGCGCCTACGGCGAGGCCAAGGCCGCTCTCGACGCCGTCGTCACTCGCTGGAAGGCCGAATCTTCGTGGAGCCAGCGTGTTTCGCTGGCGCACGCGCTGATCGGCTGGACCAAGGGCACCGGCTTGATGGGCCACAACGACGCCATCGTCGGTGCCGTCGAAGAGGCCGGTCTGACCACCTACACCACCGCCGAGATGGCCGCGAAGCTGTTGGCGCTCTGCGATATCGAGTCCAAAGTCGCCGCCGCCCGTGCGCCGATCGAGGTCGATATGACCGGTGGACTCGGTGAGATCGAGATCGACATGGCTGCGCTGGCCACCAAGGCCCGCGAGGAGATGTCCGCTGCGAGCACCGATGACGATGAGGAAGGGGTCGAAAACTCGATCCGGGCCCTGCCCTCACCGCCGCGTGGCTACGCCGCCTCGCCGCCGCCGGCATGGGACGACCTCGACATCGACCCCGCCGACATGGTGGTGATCGTCGGTGGCGCCGAGCTCGGACCGTACGG
>JBPPMV010000141.1:0-2877 GCA_051306235.1 Mycobacterium sp.
TTTCGGTGAATTGGAAAATACCTCCCACCCGGGTAGTGAATTAAGGAGCCAGAACGAATGAAATCCAAACTGAAAAAACTGACCGGCGCTTCCGCCGTGTTGCTATTGGCCTCGCCCGTCGTGCAGGCCGCCGTCGAGAGCGGCTTCGTGGTGTCCCCCGGCGCCGTGTACCAGTGGTTTGATGACGACAAGACGGGCGTCGAAGACGATGTCGGCTACCGACTGGGCCTGGGCTATCAGTTCACCCCGCACTGGGTCCTGGAACTGGTCGGCTCGCGCGTAGATGCCGAAGTGGAAGGCGCCGATGGGGTCGATTTCGAAATGACCCAGGCCACCTTGGACCTGATGTACAACTTCATGCCTGAGTGGCGGGTCACTCCCTATGCGTTGCTGTCCGCCGGCTATGCCTGGTATGAAGCGGATGGCTACAAGAAAATCGATCCCAACCTCGAAGATTTCGAGGAAGATGAGCCGGTGGTGGGCGCTGGCCTGGGTCTGAAAGCCAATCTGACCGACAACCTGTTTGCCCGTCTGGATGGCCGCTACGTCAGCTACACCGACAGCAACATTGAAGACTACATCGCTCATCTGGTGGTGGGTTACACCTTCGGTGAAAGCGCTGAGCCGGCCCCGGCGCCTGAACCCGTCGTGATGGAAGAACCCGTCGATGGTGACGCGGACGGCGATGGCATCCCCGACTCGCGCGACAAGTGCCCTGGCACCGCCGCAGGCGCCAAGGTGGATGCAGAGGGCTGCTACATCGTCATCGAGAAGCCAGTCACCATCCGCTTGGAAGTGCTGTTCGACTTCGACAAGTCAGTGGTGAAGCCCGAGTTCTACCCTGAAATCAAGAAGGTCGCCGAGTTCATGAAGCAGTATCCCATGACGGATACGGTGATTGAAGGCCACACCGACTCGAAGGGCACCAACGCCTACAACCTCAGCCTGTCCCAGCGGCGCGCCGAGGCCGTGCGTCAGGTGCTGATCGACCAGTTCAAGGTCGAGCCGAGCCGCCTGAGCAGCGTGGGCTACGGCGAAGAGCGCCCAGTGGCTGACAACAAGACCGACCAGGGTCGTCAGCTGAATCGCCGAGTGATCGCTGTGGTTTCTGCCACCAAGAAAGAAAAGCTTAAGGCTGAATAAGCCACTTCGAGCCTTTCCTTGGAAGAGCCCGGCGTAAAACCCGGGCTTTTCTTTTGAGCGCTTTATAGTCCGTCAGGTCAACAGGCCGATTGGAATTCAGCGCGACTGAACGACTTGGTCGCGCACATACACCGGCAAGGCCGCCTCAGGCGGTAATACCCGGCCGGCCTGCAATTGCGCCAGCCCCAGCACCATCAAGCTGCGCGCCGAGGGCAAGGTGGCCGCGCCCGGTTGCCGAATGCCATCGGGCAGGCGATTCGGATAAGCAAGCCAGGCATTGCCCGTGCCACGCCATCCGTGTGCCCCGATCGGCACGCAGACGGCTTCGGGTGGTGACACCGTTTCGCCAGTCAATGCCCTGATCGAACCCTGCTCTGCCTGAAATGCGCTCCAATAGACCTCCCCCATGCGCGCATCCAAGGCTGCAACAATCGCCCCATCGCCGCGCTCCGCTTCGGCCTGGGCCAGCATGGCCAGATCCGAGACCGGAATGACCCCCAGGTCCGCGCCGAAGGCCAGCCCCTGCACCATCGCCGCGACGACGCGCAGGCCGGTGAAACTGCCCGGCCCACGCCCGAATGCCAATGCGTCGAGCGCTGTGAGCGGACACGCCGCCTGCGCCAACACCTCGTGCACCGTGGCCAACAGCCAATCGCCATGCCCGCCGGGCACCGAGCGCTCGCGATACATCAGGGAGCCGTCGACCCACAGGGCCACCGAAGCCTGTTCGGTTGCACCATCAATGGCCAGTAAGCGCATCGTTTGCTTGCTCCTCAGTGCGCAGCTTGGCGAAGAAATCGGCCACCTCGCTCGCATTCCGGGTCATCGGCATGGGCGGCAGGCTGGCCAAGAAAGTCCGGCCATAGGATCGGGCGATCAACCGCCCATCCCCCAGCAACAGCACGCCCCGATCCTGCGCATCGCGGATCAGCCGACCAGCGCCCTGGCGCAGGGTAATGACTGCGGCGGGCAACTGACATTCGCGGAAGGGATTGCCGCCACGCGCCCGCACTGCATTGAGCCGCGCCTGCAGCACGGGATCATCCGGGGACGCAAACGGCAGGCGATCGATGGCCACCAATTGCAGCGCAGACCCCCGGACATCCACGCCGGCCCAGAAACTCGCTGCGCCGAGCAGCACCGCGTTGCCCGCCTGCTGGAATTGAGCGAGCAACTGAGCTGGCGGCGCTTCCCCCTGGATGAGCAGCGGAAAGGGCAGGTCGGCCAGCATCCCGGCGGCATGACGCAAGGCCCGATGACTGGTGAACAGCAGGAAGGCGCGCCCGCCGCTCCATTCCAGCACCGTGCGCACATGGTCCAGATACGCTGCGTCATAGCCGGGCGCGTCGGGCAGCGGCAGGCCCACAGGCAGATACATGAGCGCCTGGCGCGGGTAGTCAAACGGACTGGGCAGTTGCAGACAAGGTGTCTGCGCCTCCAAGCCCACCTCATGCAGGAAGCCGGAAAAGTCACTCCCAACCGCCAATGTGGCTGAGGTGAAAATCCAGGCGCAGGGCCGTTGCTCGCGGAATTGTTGCAGTTGCGACCCAACTTCCAGCGGTGTGGCATGCATCAACACCCCGGTGCGGGTGGTCTGCAGCCAATGCACCCGCTCCTCGCCCGCCAGCGCGTTTCCCCACTGCATCAAGGCATCGCGCAGATTCTCTGCCCGTCGCAAGCCTTGCGCCAGACCCGGACTCCGTTCGGCCACAGCCTCCAGCCCCACGACCAACT
>JBPPMV010000142.1:0-6409 GCA_051306235.1 Mycobacterium sp.
CCGCACCGAACTCACCGACGCGCCGGAGGGATGAGCAGATGACCAGTCGCATCGACGCGGTACTGGAAACCGCCCGGTCCCGGTTGAAGCGGATCGAGGCGGTCGATGTACCTGCCGCGTTAGAACGCGGAGCGCTTCTCGTCGATATCCGGCCCGCTGCGCAACGGGCTGCCGAGGGTGACGTACCCGGTGCGCTGGTCATCGAGCGCAATGTGCTGGAGTGGCGCGCCGATCCGACCAGCGACGCCCGCATCCCCGAGGCTGTCGACGATGACGTCGAATGGATCGTGTTGTGCTCGGAGGGCTACACGTCGAGCCTCGCCGCGGCTGCCCTGCAGGACCTCGGTCTGCGCAAGGCCACCGATGTCATCGGCGGCTATCACGCACTCGAAGCTGCCTCACTCGTCGGAACGCAGGGTGGGGCGTAGCCGCTCGGTTTTCTCCGCTGTCCAGCCCGGGGGTTGCAGGATCGCCGCCCACGCATTGGCGACATCGCGGACGTAGACGTGACCGTGCCCGTCGGGGACGTCGACCGCGACGGCCATATCCGCCGACACCTGCAGGAACGTCACCACCGGAATCCATTCCATCCGCGGTGACACGTCGTACCCGCGGGGTTCGCGCAGCCAATCCGGTTTGGCGAACAGCAGATCGGGGTTCCACCACGCGATCGGATCCGATGCGTGCTGCAGGTACACCACCCGCGGTTGTCCCCACGGATCGTCGGGGCGGCCCAGGTCCTTGGACGCGACGGCCGAGAACCGGACGTTCTCACCCAAGGCGTAGATGGGCAGCCACTGCGGGGAGCCCTCGTCGCGGTTGATGGTCAGGTTGGTCCAGATGGTGTTCTTGAACGTGGGCCCGGAGAACAGCGCGCCGTCGGTGCGGGCGATGAGGTTGTTCAGGGCCAGGAACGGGGTTTCGCCACCGAACGAGCCGAGGCTCTCGCCGAATACGACCAGCTTCGGCCGGTCGGCTTCGGGCAGCGCGCGCACCAGCGCGTCGACGGCCTCGAACAGGGCCTGACCGGCCTGCCGGGCGTTCTCTTGGTCGACGAGGAAGGAGATCCAGCTGGGCAGGAACGAGTACTGCATCGAGACGATCGCGGTGTTGCCGTTGTACATGTACTCCAGCGATGACGCCTCGGCCTCGTTGATCCATCCGGTACCGGTGGTGGTGGCCACCGCGATGACGTCGCGCTCCAGACCGCCGGTGCGCCTGAGTTCCTCGGCGGCCAGCCTGGCGGTGGCCTTGATGCCGTCGGCGGAATTCAGTCCGGCGTAGGCGCGGATCGGTTCGGTGGCCGGTGCGCCGTTGAACTCGGTGAGCTCTTCCACCGACGGTCCGCCCGCCACGAAGTTGCGACCCTGGTGTCCCAGCGATTCCCAGCTGACCGACGACTCCGGCCCGCCGGACCGTAAAGCCGTTGTGGGAGCTGGATTGTCGGGATCGTCCTCGTTGTTGACCGACTCGAAGGTGTTGTTGATGACGGTCATGGCGAAGCGCACCACGATCCCGTTGAGCAGCGCGATGGTGAGCGCCAGCACCAGGATCACCGCCACGACACCGGATACCCGCGGGGGTGCGACCCGTTCCAGCTGACGTACCAGGAAACGGACGAATCTGCCGACCAGCTGGCCGATCTCGACGAACACGAACAGAAAGACGATGGCCAGCACCGCGGTCAACGGGTGATCCCAGAAGGCCAGCCGCGGAACACCCATCAGATCGCGGATATCGTCCTGCCAGACGTGAAAGTAGATGATCGCGCAGATCTGCCCGATGACACCGACCACGATGAGGATGAACCAGGCGCGCCGCGGCGGTGCGGGGGTGGAGTCCCGGGACAGCATGTACCGGTACAGCCAGACGCCGAAGACGCCGAGTCCGTAGCCGATACCGCCGGCCGCGCCGCTGACCAGCCCCTGGAACAGCGGGCCGCGCGGCAGCAATGACGGCGTCAGCGACAGCCAGATGAACACCAGGCCGACGGCGGTGCCGGTGAAGGTGTAGTGCCTGGTCCACCAGTCGCGTGTGACGACCGGCTCCGGTACGTCGGGGATCTGCAGGTCGGGGGCGGCAGTCACCGCTCGACTTTAGCGATGGGTGAAGTTCGCCGCGCGTTTCTCGGTGAACGCGGCCATGCCTTCCTTCTGGTCCTCGGTCGCGAACGCCGAGTGGAAGATCCGTCGCTCGTAGAGCAGCCCCTCGGCGAGTGTCGACTCGAAGGCACGGTTGACGGCCTCCTTGGCCATCCGCGCCGCCGACAGTGACATGCCTGCGATGGTCGCCGCGGTGGCGTTGGCCTCATCGAGCAGCGTGTCGGCGGGTACCACCCGCGAGACCAGGCCGCTGCGTTCGGCTTCGGCGGCGTCGATGGTGCGCCCGGTCAGGATCAGGTCCATCGCCTTGGCCTTGCCGATCGCGCGGGTCAACCGCTGGCTGCCGCCCATGCCGGGCAGCACACCGAGTTTGATCTCGGGCTGGCCGAACTTCGCGGTATCCGCGGCGATCAGCAGGTCGCACATCATGGCCAGCTCGCAGCCGCCGCCGAGTGCATATCCGGCGACCGCAGCGATGGTGGGGGTGCGGGTGGCGGCGAACTTGCCCCACAGGGCGAAGAAGTCCTGGCTGAACACGTCCGCGAAGGACAGGTCGGCCATCTCCTTGATATCGGCGCCCGCGGCGAAGGCCTTTGCGCTGCCGGTCAGGATGATCGCGCCGACATCCGCATCGTCGTCGAGTTCTGCTGCCGCCTTGGTGACCTCGTGCATGACCTGGCTGTTGAGGGCGTTGAGCGCCTTCGGCCGGTTCAGTGTGATGGTGGCCACCCGGCCGTCGCGGGTCACCAGGATTGTCTCGTAATCAGTCATCGGGGTCTCCTTCAGAACGTGAGATCGGGTTCGGCAGAGGCGAAGTAGGCGTCGACGGCCGAGTCGTCGACGAGGTCGAGCGTGGCGGGCGACCACTTCGGTTTGCGGTCCTTGTCCACCAGTTGGGCGCGGATACCCTCGACGAAGTCATGGGATTTCGCCGATGCCGTGGAGACCCGGAACTCTTGCTGCAGAACCTCTTCCAGGCTCTTCAGGTGGGCGGCGCGGCGCACCGCGGTCAACGTGACGGCCAGTGCGATGGGGGAGCGGCCGGCGATCAGATCAGCGGCGGCGGTGGCCGGTTCGGTCTCCTGGCGGCGCAGGTCGTCGATGATATCGGCGACGGTGTCCCTGGAATAGCAGGTGTCGATCCACTCGCGCTGCGCAAGAAGCTCACTGGCCGGCGGCTCTTCGGCGTAGGAGTTCAGCGCATCCCGGTGTCCGTCGGTGATCACGGCCTCGGCGAAGTCGGCGAGGCGCTCGTGCGGGACGAAATGGTCGGCGAAGCCCAGCGCGATGGCGTCGGCACCGGTGAATGGGGCGCCGGTCAGCGCGGCGTGCAGACCGAGCAGTCCCGGGGTACGCGAGAGCAGATAGGTGCCGCCGACATCGGGGATGAAGCCGATACCGACCTCGGGCATGCCCATCTTCGTCTTCTCGGTGACGACCCGGACGTTGCCGTGGGCCGCGACACCGACGCCGCCGCCCATGACGATGCCGTCCATCAGCGCGATATAGGGCTTGCGGTAGCGGCCGATGTGGGCGTTGAGCAGGTACTCGTCCCACCAGAACGTGCGTGCGTAGGCGCCGTCGGCTTTCGCGCTGTGATAGAGCGCGACCACGTCACCGCCGGCGCAAAGTCCGCGTTCACCGGCGCCGGTCAGCAGAACGGCCGTGACGTCATCGTCGTTCTCCCAGGCCGTCAGAGCCTTCTGCAGGCCGTCGACCATCACATCGTTCAGGGAGTTGATCGCTTTGGGCCGGTTCAGGGTGACGATGCCGACGCCATTGCGGACACTTACTAGGATGTCCTCGTTTTCTGCCACGGCAGCAATCTAGTTCGTAGCGCTGCCGTGATGTGCGACGGGTAAGGTTTGCACCAAGATCAACCTGGACGTTTTCTGAGGATCTTCTCAGTTGTTACTGGGTGGGCATGGGAACCTGTTCGGAGCGTTGATCGTTGACAGTGTGTTCGTCAATCGAACCACCAGTACCAGGGAGAGGACCTACGGTGCGCGAAAGCAGCAACCCGGTATTCCGATCGCTGCCCAAGGGGCAGGGCGGATACGCGCAGTTCGGTACCGGAGCCGCAAGCTTCGGTGCGCAGCAGGTACAGGCGGAGCCCTACGCGACGCAGTACCCAGACCAGCAGCAGGCCGGCGTCTCGCGGCCCATGACCATCGACGACGTCGTCACCAAGACCGGTATCACCCTCGCGGTGGTGACGGCGCTGGGCGTCCTGTCCTACTTCATGGTCTCCATGAGCCCGGGCCTGATGATGCCGTTCGTCCTCGTGGGCGGACTCGGTGGCTTCGCGCTGATCATGATCGCGACCTTCGGTCGTAAGCAGGACAACCCGGCGATCGTGCTGAGCTACGCCGCGCTGGAGGGCGTGTTCCTCGGCGCCGCCTCATTCCTGTTCGCGAACCTGGTCTCCACCGGTGGCCCGGGCATGATTGCCCAGGCCATCTTCGGCACCGTCGGCGTATTCGTCGGCATGTTGGTGGTCTATCGGACCGGAGCCATCCGGGTCACCCCGAAGTTCACCCGGATGCTGGTGGCGGCGATGTTCGGCGTCGTGGCCATCGCACTGCTGAACATGGTGCTGGCGCTCTTCGGCGTCGGCGGCGGCGAGGGCTTCGGCCTGCGCAGCGGCGGCCCGCTGGCGATCATCTTCTCGCTGGTCTGCATCGGCCTGGCGGCGTTCATGTTCCTGGTCGACTTCGACTCGGCCGACCAGATGATCCGCGCCGGTGCTCCGGAGAAGGCAGCATGGGGCGTCGCCCTGGGGCTGACGGTCACCCTGGTGTGGCTGTACCTGGAGATCCTGCGTCTGCTGAGTTACTTCAACAACGATTAGCAGAACAACTGACTAGTAGTACCTGCCAGAGAAGGGGCGTCCACCAGTTGGGCGCCCTTTTTCGTGCGCGCATCCGGGTCTGACTCTGCGGTGAGGGCGGGTGCTACTCGCACTTTCGCGCCCTCAGCGCAGAGTCAGTGCCGGGCGGTTGTTCACAAACGCCGATTGGTCCACAGATCGCGGAACGGTGGTGTTCTCGGCCGGACAGATCGCGAATGCTCGCCGTATGGAAGAGCCGTTCATCGGCAGCGAGGCAGTGTCGGCGGGCTTGCTCACTCGCCATGAGTTGCGCACGTACTACCGCGCTGTTCTGCCCGACGTGTACGTGGGCAAATGGGCCGACCCGACAGGGCTACAACGACTTCGTGCCGCGTGGCTGTGGTCGCGACGCCAAGGCGTGCTCGCAGGCAGTTCGGCTGCGGCGCTGCACGGCGCCAAGTGGATCGGTGAACGGGCACCGGCGGAACTGATCTGGGCCAACGCCAGACCGCCGCGGGGAGTCATAACCCGCCACGACCTACTGCTGGCCGGCGAAATGCGCACCCTGCACCAGATGGCGGTCACCACCGTGGAGCGGACCGCCTTTGATCTGGGGCGCAGAGGTGACCCCGGCGATGCTGTCGCCCGATTGGATGCGCTGGGCGCCGCGACGGGATTCAAGGCCGACGACGTGCGCGCCCTCGCCGATCGCCACCCCCACACCCGGGGACTTTCGCAACTGAAGAAGGCGCTGGACCGGTATGACCCGGGCAGCCACTCGCCCAAGGAATCCTGGCTGCGCCTGATGCTGGTCAAGGAAGGGTTTCCACGGCCGCAAACCCAGATCCCGGTATTGGGGTGGGACGGCTATCCGCGGTATTTCCTCGATATGGGTTGGGAGGATGTCTCGCTTGCCGTCGAGTACGACGGCGTGCAGCACGCGGACCAGCTCGGCTACGACATCGAGCGCCACGACTACATCGCCGGCGCCGGTTGGACGGTGGTCAGGGTGGCGGCCGGTCAGCGACGTGCCGGAATCGTGGCCCGGGTGCAGCGGGAATGGAACAGGCTGACGCACAGCACTGTGACTCTGCGGTGAGGGCGGGTGCTACTCGCACTTTCGCGCCCTCACCGCAGAGTCAGTGCACCGTTAGGGGACCCGGGGTGTGACCCGGCCCGCGGCCTCGACCGCATTGGCGCGCGCGACGTCCACATCGGCGTCGTAGGCCAGCGCGACGCCCATCCGACGCTTCACGAAACTCTCCGGCTTACCGAACAGCCGAATATCGGTGTGCGGCACCTGCAGCGCGTCATCCACCCCGTCGAACACCACACCGGTTGCGTCCACCCCGCCGTAGATCACCGCGCTCGCGCCGGGTGTCTTCAGGGTGGTGTCGACCGGCAGACCCAGGATGGCCCTGGCATGCAGTTCGAACTCGTTCTGCCACTGCGTCACCATCGTCACCATGCCGGTGTC
>JBPPMV010000143.1:0-30990 GCA_051306235.1 Mycobacterium sp.
TCGAGGGTGAACTTGCCGGTGCCGGGCACCAGGCGGACCCGGACGACGGCTTCCTTGCGGCGGCCGACGGTCTGGATCGGGCGGTCGATGAAGATCGGCTCGCGGGGCGCGGCCTCTTCGACTGCAGCTTCTTCGGCAGCGGTCTCGACGACTGCGGCCTCTTCGACTGCGGCCTCTTCGGTCGCCTCAGGCGCCTCGACGGCGTCTTCGGTCACGTCCACCTCGACCGCGGTCTCGGTCTCGTTGAGTTCGGTCACTGGGCCACCTGCTTGATCTCGAACGGAATCGGCTGCTGCGCGGAGTGCGGATGCTCGGGACCCGCGTACACCTTCAGCTTCTTCTGAACCTGGCGGCTCAGCTTGTTGTGCGGGAGCATCCCGATGATCGCGTTCTCCACGACCCGGGTGGGGTGCTTCTCCAGCAGCTCGCCGAGGGTGCGCTTGCGCAGACCGCCGGGGTAACCCGAGTGGCTGTAAGCGAACTTGTTGGTGAGCTTGTCGCCGCTGACGGCGATCTTCTCGGCGTTGATGACGATGACGAAGTCGCCACCATCAACATTGGGCGTGAATGTCGGCTTGTGCTTGCCGCGGAGCAGCTTTGCTGCTTCGACGGCGAGCCGGCCGAGCACCACGTCTTGGGCGTCGATGACGTACCACGAACGCGTGGTGTCACCCGCCTTCGGCGTGTAAGTAGGCATGTTGCTTACCTTCTACTCTCGGGTTAAGTGCCGGTCAGGCGACTGCACTTGGGGATTCCCGGCGACCGACGTTGACCCGGGACCCGTATGCCCATAGGGGCAGCACGCGCCAACGGAGGAGCTTACCGGCCACTGTCGCCCCAGGTCAAAACGCCCAAACCGGGTTCCGACGTGACGACGATGGCGCCAATTCTAGGAAATCTCGCGATCGCCTTCACGTTCGAGGGATTCCAGAGATCGCGATGTGTCCTTGAGGTCGACGCCGGAGCGCCCGAGCGCCACGGCCCCGGCGAGCAGGCCCGCCGCGACCCGGGCTGCCTCGACGTAGCCCAGCCCGTCCGGCGGATGGATGTTGGAGATGCAGTTGCGGTCGGCGTCGGTGCGGCCCGGCCGCGGCAGATGCGTCAGATAGATCCCGAGGCTGTCGGCAACACTCAGACCTGGGCGCTCCCCGATGATCACCACCAGGGTGCGCACACCCTGCGCGGCGGCGATGTGATCACCGAGCGCCACGCGGGCCTGGGTGGCGATCACCGGCGGCGCCAGCGTGTAGCGGTCCTGCAGCACGGCCACCAGGGCCTTCAGCAGCGCGACGCCGTGATGGCTGAGCGCTGTCGGCGACAGCCCGTCGGCCAGGACGAATCCGATATCGGCGCCGCTGTGCGCCACATCCATCTCCTCGGACGGCATCCGGCCCAGATCCGGGCGGCGAAGATACTCGTCGCGGCTGGTCGCCCGGCTGGTCACGACCGCCGCGTCACCGATACCGACCCCGCGAACCTCCGCAGCCAGCTCGTCACTGTCCAGCGGGATGTGCACCGCATCCCGCGCCGCGGCATGCGCGGCGGCCAAGGCGAGGACCTCGCGGGTGGGCAGCGCGTTACCGGCCCGGCCCAGCCCGATCCTGGCCTGGGTGGTCTTGCGCAGTTCGTCCCAGAACTCCTTTACCGCAGGATCATCTCCCCGAGTCGCTGCGCTCCTGCCCGCCGGATCATTCACGCTTGCACTCCTCACGATGACGAGGTGAGCGCACGCAACGGCGAGTGCGTCAGGTCGAACGGTGTCAGCCGGCCCGCGTCGTCGACCATCCCGACGCGGCGCAGCCAGCCCTCGAACTCCGGGGCCGGATGCAATCCCAGGGTCCGCCGGGTGGTGAGCACATCGTGGAACGACAGGCTCTGGTAGCCGAGCATGACATCGTCGGCTCCGGGCACCGTGATGACGAACGCCGCCCCGGCGGCGGCCAGCAGCATCAGCAGGGTGTCCATATCGTTCTGGTCGGCCTCGGCATGGTTGGTGTAGCAGACGTCCACTCCCATCGGCAGGCCGAGCAACTTGCCGCAGAAGTGATCTTCCAGGCCCGCCCTGATGATCTGCTTGCCGTCGTAGAGGTATTCCGGGCCGATGAAGCCGACGACGGTGTTGACCAGCAGCGGGTCCAGATCGCGCGCCACCGCATATGCCCTGGTCTCCAGGGTCTGCTGGTCCACCGGCTTACCGCCGGTACCGAGGTGAGTGTGCGAACTCAGCGCCGAGCCCTGTCCGGTCTCCAGATACATCACGTTGTTGCCGACGGTTCCGCGGCCCAGACTCATCGCGGCTTCGCGTCCTTCGCGCAACAACGAGATATCCACGCCGAAAGCAGAATTGGCACCCTCGGTGCCGGCGATCGACTGGAACACCAGGTCGACCGGAGCACCGCCCTCGATCAGCCCGATGGTGGTGGTGATGTGCGAGAGCACGCACGACTGCACCGGGATGTCGTAGCGGGTGCGGATGGAGTCCAGCAGGTTCAGTAGGTCGGAGGTGGCCTGCGGTGAGTCCGTCGCCGGGTTGATCCCGATGACCGCATCACCGCAGCCCAGCAGCAGCCCGTCCAGGACGGCCGCCGCGATACCGCGCGGGTCATCCGTCGGATGGTTGGGCTGCAGCCGGGTCGCCAGGGTCCCCGGCAGGCCCACGGTGGTGCGGAACGAGGCGGTGACCCTGATGGCCGCCGCGACCGCGATCAGATCCTGATTGCGCATGATCTTGCTGACCGCGGCCACCATCTCGGGGGTCAGCCCGGGGACGATGGCCGCGATCCGGGTGGCGCTGTCATCGTGCGAGGAGGCCTCCAGCAGCCAGTCCCGCAGGCCGCCCACCGTCAGATCCGAGATCTCCGAAAAGGCCTGGCGGTCATGGCTGTCCATGATCAGCCGGGTGACCTCATCGGTTTCGTACGGGACGACGTCCTGGTTGAGGAAGGTTTCCAGCGGCAGGTCTGCGAGCACCCACGCGGCGGCCGCGCGTTCGGCATCGTGCTCGGCGGCACACCCGGCGAGTTGATCGCCGGAGCGCAGCGGGGTGGCCTTGGCCATCACCTCGACGAGTCCGTCGAAGGCGTAGTTCACACCCGAGACCTGCTGCCGGTAGATCACTTGAGTTCGCTCTCCGCACTCGCGAGCATGGCGAATTCCTCATCGGGTGAGTTGGCCACCAGCTTGTGGCGGCTGTACACCGCGAAATACAGCATGAATGCCGCGAACACGCCCAGGCACCAGAGCGCTGCCACGTAGTCGACCAGGAACGTCGCGATGACGGCGAACACTCCGATGACGAGCGCGAAGCCGGTCGTCGCGATGCCGCCGGGGGTGCGGTAGGGCCGCGGCATATCGGGTTCGCGGCGCCGCAGCACGATGTGGCTGATCATCATCAGCACATAGCTCAGCGCCGCGCCGAAGACCGCCATGTTGAGCAGCAGCGCCCCCTGCCCCGTCAGTGACAGGGCGAATCCGATGAGGCCGGGCACGATGAGCGCCAGCGTCGGCGCCTTCCGGGAGTTGGTCACCGACAGGACCTTCGGCAGATATCCGGCCCGCGACAACGCGAACAGTTGCCGCGAGTACGCGTAGATGATGGAGAAGAAGCTGGCGATCAGGCCGGCCAGACCGATGTAATTGACGATCTTGGCCGCGGTACCGTCGCCGAGCGCTTCGACCAGCGGGTTCCCCGATGCCGACATCTCGTCTGCGCCACCGGCTCCGGTGGTGAGCACGAGCACCGCTGCGCAGGTGACCAGCAGGACACCCATACCGGCGATGATGCCGCGCGGTACATTGCGCTCCGGGTTCGCGGTCTCCTCGGCGGCCAGCGGGACGCCCTCGATCGCCAGGAAGAACCAGATGGCGAACGGGAAGGCGGCCCAGATGCCCAGATAGCCGTTCGGCAGCCAGCTCGACGCACCGGCGGCGGTCTCGTCGACGGCCATGTTGGTGAGGTTGGCGACATCGAAGTGGCCGATCGCGGCGATGGCGAAGACGATCAGACCCACCAGTGCGATGGCGGTGATCACGAACATCACCTTGAGGGCTTCACCCACACCCGCAAGGTGGATTCCGATGAACAGTGCGTAGGCGGCCAGGTAGACCCACCAGCCGTTGGTGATACCGAAGAGCCCGAGCGATTCGACATAGGCGCCGATGAAGGTGGCGATCGCGGCGGGCGCGATGGCGTACTCGATGAGAATGGCTGTGCCGGTGGCAAAACCACCCCATGGGCCCATTGCCCGTCGGGCGAAGGTATAGCCGCCGCCCGCTGCGGGCAGCGCCGAGGACAGCTCGGCCATGCCCAGCACCAGCGCCAGGTACATGCCGGCGATGATGACGGCGGCGATGGCCAGCCCGCCGAAACCGCCCTCGGCGAGACCGAAATTCCAGCCCGAGTAATCGCCTGAAATGACATAGCTGACACCGAGACCGGCCAGCAGCAGCCACCCTGCGGTGCCCGATTTCAGCTGACGCTTCTGCAGATAATCTGCGCTCTCGAGGTGTTCTCCAGCACCGGCCACTTGGAACTCCTTCGTTCACCGTGCGATCAAGGATCAAATAGTTGTTGTGAGGGTCTCGGCTTGGCGTCGGGTACCCGCGCCTGACGTCTGCCAGCCGCCGGCTGACCGGGAAAGCGGCAACCAACCCTGCTCAGCCGGCTACGGACTTCCAGCGTTCGGCTGCTCGACTCCGGGCAACCTAAAGGTCTGATTCCCAACCTTTGATACAGCAGTATCGTCTGTTATCGCTGCGCTGTCCAGCCCAACATGGGCTCAAACCGGGCCGATATCGGCATCGGTGAGCGTCTTCAGCGGTAGGCCCGCCACGATGCGGGCGGCGTTATGCCCCAAAGTCCGTATCGCGGCGCTCGCCGACCCGGCCGCGAGCTCGAACACCGGCTGGTCGAGCCGGGCGTGACAGACGCAGACATCCCCTGCCGCGCTGACCCCGACACCCACCTGCAGCGGCGATTGTGTCGCCGCCCGGATCGCGAGATCCGCTGCGGCCATGCCGTGGTCGGCGTCGGTCACCGGCTGGGCGGAGTACGGGACGCCCTCCTCCTCGATACCGGCCAGCACCTCGCGCACCGCCGGTCCGGCACTGTCGGCGAGCACCACGATCACCGGCCGGGATGGCTGCCCGCCCCTACCGGTGGACACTGTCAGACACCGTCGCCCACCAACACCGCACCGGTGCGGCCGGCGTGCGCCGCCACCAGACCCGAGGCGACGGCGTTGCGCGGCCCCTCGGTGCCGCGGACATTACCTGTGCCGCAGACGATTCCGTAGGGCGCCAACGCATCGGCGATCAGGTCGGGAATCTCGAAATCCAGCGCGCAGCCACCGAGCAACACCACGAAATCGATCTGCCGCAGATCGCCGCCGGGGGCCACGGTACGCAAAGCGCGAAGCGCGTTGACGACGAAGATGCGCTCCTTGGCGGTGCGTCGTACCACCCGTATCCGCTCCATGGAATGGCGCCCGGGTATCGGGTTCATGCCTTGCCCGTCGAGGGTGACCACTCGGGCAAATGCGGTTGCCGGCAGCGGCTTTTCGAAGAACTGCACGGTACCGTTCTCCAGCCGGACGTGGAAGAAGCTCTCCGCCTTGCCCAGCGGGAACCGTTTGATGTCCTCGGCCAGCTCCAGGTTGTCCAGGCCGAGTTCGGCATCGATGAGTTTGGTGACCAGATCACCGGCGCCCGCCAGGTGCACCGCGTCGATCGAGCCGTCGGTCTCGATCAGCGCCGCATCGGTGGATCCGCCGCCGAGATCGAGCACCACCAGGGGTTTGTCGGTGCCTGGCGTGGTGAGCGCGCCGAGCACCGCCATCTCGGCCTCGACACCTCCGACGATGACGTCGACCTCGGCGGAGCCGGATGCACGCAGCCGGTCGGCAACCGCGGCGGCCACCGCCTGCATCCCGCTCTCCCTGGTGCGCACCATGGCGGCCAATGCCACCGCGTTCTCCAGCGCCACCTCACCGGCGACACCACCGCGGACCTCCTGCGGCACAAACGTGTCCACCGCGAGCAGGTCCTTGATGTGCACATCGGCAACAGGATGGTCGGACAGATCGGCCATGCTCTGCCGCACGTTGGCGATCATGCCGCCGGTATTGGTGCCCGCCTCGCCGCTCACGTCGGCCAGTGGGCTGACCCGTTCGACGGCGGTCATGATCTCGACGGCGCCACGCGACACGTCGATCGTCGCCCGACGGTTCTCACCCTTGAGCTCAAGGGATCCCGCGGGGATGGTGCGGTCGGCGACATCGCCGGCGGGGGTACGGACCACCACGGCGGAGCGGTTCCCGGTCAGGGCCCGGGCGACCGGCGACACCACCCTGGTGGCTGCCGCGTCGAGATCAAAGATGGTCGCCAATCCGTAGGCGTTCGACAGGGTGCGGATCGACTGACCGGGTCCGGCAACCTCGACCGCGGCCAGCATGTCCAGCGGTACGGCGTCGATGCGGGACACCTCGTCGATGACGGGGATCGCGGTGTCGAGACGGTTGACCACCAGCACGGCGTCATCGTTGGCGAGGATCGCCGCGGTGACCTCGACACCGCGGTAGATCGCGGCGTTGATCGCGCCCGCCGCGACCTCGAAATCCACTCCCGCCGGAACGACGACGATAACCGTTTCAGCAGTTGGGATCTCGGCGAGCGCGTCGAAGGCGACGGTGGTACCCACACCCAGCCCTCGTCCGCCCGGGGTGCGCGGATCGTGCCCGATCATCGTCGACTCGGTGATGATGGTCTCGGTGATGGTCTCCATGGCCATCCCGCTGATCACCGGGGTGGCCTCGTTGAGCAGCACGATGTCGAGGTCCGCCGCGGCCAGGCCCGCGGTCCGCAACGCGCGTTCCACCACATCGGCGACACCATCGACATTGCGCGGTGTGCCCTTGACGCCGGTCGTCGGGGCCAGGGCGGCACCGAGAAAGCGCACCGTCCCGTCCGATCCGATCGTCGCGGCGCTGGCCTCCGTCGTCGAGTTACCGATGTCGACACCGACAACGGTCAGCATGGGCTGGTCAGCGCCATCAGATCGCCGCCATCAATTCGCCAGGGCCTGATCGAACTGCGGCACCACCTCAACCGGCTTGGCACCCTTGACGATCTGCTCGGTCTCCTTCAGATGCAGCAGCGCCGCCTTGGCCTGCCAGCGCGGCCGGGCCATCTGGTCGTTGAGCGTCGGAACGGGTTCCGGCGACTCGCCTTTGGCGTACTGCGCGGCGTTCGACCCGACCTGGCGGTAGGTCTCCAGCGTCATCAACGGGCTCTGCGGGAACAGCTCCAGGCTGGACAACCGCGGCAGATCACGCTGATGGATCATCGTGGTACCGCGCGAGAGCAGACCGATCGCGATACCCGATCCGGACAGCTTGGCCGCGGTGTGCGCGACGACGGCGAGATCGCTGCTGTGCCGGATCCGGATGATGCGGGCCGACACCTCCTGCTCCTCGATACCGGCCAGGATCTGCCGGATCACATCGGCGTGCGAGATGCCGGTGATGGTCTGACTGAAGAAATCGGCGAAGGCCGGCGAGACACCGATCAACACCTCGTCGGAGCGCTTACCGGGCTCGGCCGGCTTCTCATCGCTGAAAGTCAGGACTCTGTCCGACATCTTCACTCCACCTCAACTTCCGGGTTCTCGGCGCTCGTCACGTGACGCAACCGCTTCATCTCTTCCCAGCGCGCACCCGACGGGCGGTAGCCGGTGCCGGGTCCCGCGTAGTCATTGCGGTCGTTCACCGCGGACAACGGCTGCAGGTCGCGCGTCATGATGGCCGAGGTCTGCAGCAGATCACCCGAAACACGTTGACGCAGAACGGTCAGCAGATTCTCGGCGACATCGGAGAAACCGGTCGACTCCAGCGCCTTGACCAGGTCGAGGCCCGTCACGTTGCGGTCCATCACCTGCTGGGCACCCTTGAGGTCCTCCAGCACATCGCGCGGGATCAGCTCCCGGCTGCCGTGCGCGTACACCGCCGCCTCGATCTCGTTATCGCTGATCGCCGGCAGCTCCAGGTAGCGGAACACCGCCTGCAGCGCCTTGCCTGCACGGTGGCGCGCGGCGAGGATATCGGCCTCCTTCACGTGCTGCAGGCCACCGTCGATCTGCAGGTCGCGCTGGAGGGTGTTGAAGTCGTCGAAATCCTCGGCGTCGAAATTGGACCCGGCAAACATGTTGTCGTAGTTGGGAGTTGCCGAGTAGCCCGAAGTGATGAAATCGGTTCCGGGCATCAGCTGCGGCAATAGGCGCGCGACGCGGCGCATCGGAGAGTGCGAGAACGACTGGTCGTTACCGGACGCACATTCCAGATCGACCGCCGAGGCGATCAGGTTCTCGGCCGCGACCGCCCGGATACCGGCAGGTACCGCACCCGGGACACCGATGCACGAGATGGAGCCGTTCTGCAGGCCCTGCACACCGGCACCCTTGGTGACCAGGATGCAGCGGATCTCCAGGTACAGCATCGACCGGCCCTCGGCATTACCCATCTGCACCTCGGAACCGGTGCCCGAGGTGAACCGCATCTTGATACCGCGCGAGGCGTACGCCGCCGCCAGGAAGGCCTTGGAGTAGGGGGTGTCATCGCCGTCGACGAACACCGACTCGGTGCCGTAGACGGAGATGGTCTCGGCATAGGCGGTGATACCGCGCATGCCCAGCTCCAGTTCGGTGGCCTCCTCCAGCGCACACTGGGTCAGCCTGCCGCCGGTGCCCACCTGGCTGCCGATCTGCAGCGCCATCGCGACCAGTGGCGCGTAACGCACCACGCCCAGAGTCGTTTCCACTTCCGAGAATCCGCGCAGCGACGCCTCGGCGGCCTCGCAGGCCACCTGCAACGGGTTGTCCCGGGCGCTGGTGCAATGCGCCTGGTTCGCCGGAGTACGACGGGCCCGCATCTTCTGCATGCCCATCATGATCTCGACGATGTTCATCGTCTTGACGACCTCGAGCAGCTTGGCCGGGGTCAGACCGCGCGTCACGCCGATCACCTCATCGCGGGTGACCCGGGGGTCCACCAGCATCGCGGCGATGTCCTGGGCGGGGATCGCCATCGACTGCTCGGTGCTCTCCACGTCGATGGCGTGGTCGGCGATGAACTGGTCGAGGAAGTCGAAATCGGCACGCGCACGGCCGTCCATCTCGACGATCACACCGTCGACGACCCGCATACTGGGCTCCGGGTCGAAGGCGCTGTCCATCGCGACCATGCCGACCTCGGGCCACTCCTGTACGAACCCGTCGAGATTGACCGGGCGTTCTTCGAGAATTCTGGTCCGCTCGGACTGCCGCTTCTGCGCCGGCGCCTGCTCGGGCGATACTGCCGTCACCGAATCGTCTCCTTATTCGTCGTTGGCCAGGACGTCGCGACGCTCGTAGACGTCAGCGGCTTCACGGACAAGTCCCGCCAGCAGGGTGGCCCCATGCTGGTTTTCCAGTTCCTCGGCGATCGCCTCGAGTTCGGGCTTCGACGATGCGTTGGGGCGCAACGCGTTATAGATCTGCAGTACCCGCTCGTCGGTGATGGCGGTCATCTCTGCCGCCCGGCGCAGGTTGGAACCCAATTGGTTTCGGCCGACCTTCTCGGCGATCTGCGCCTGCAGTCGGAGCGTCTGCGGGGTGATGCGCAGATCTGACGCTATGACCTCACCCGACATCACCGCCTCCATGGTGATATCTGCGATCGGTTTGCCGTTGGGGGTGAACAGCAGATCCTGCCGGTTCATGCTCAACGGGTAATCCACCAGTGGATCGAGGGTCGGTTCCGTCATGCGCTCATTGTGTCTCCCGTCACGTTGCAACAACGTTGCAGACGGAAACGACTGCTCACGGCGACGGCGCCGCCCCTGGCCCGCACACGGCACCGGCGGCTAACGTGCAACCACCATGACCGACATGCCTCCGCCGAGCGACGGCGCAGACCGCGCCACCCACCTGGCCGAGCTGGCGACCCTGGGCGGGTACTTCACCCTGTCCGCCGATAGCGCAGGCCAATCACGCTGCCTGTCAGAGCTTTTCACCGATGATGCGATCCGCGATCACATCGACCGCACCCGCGCCGCGATCGCCACCTCGACAGGGTGCGCCACGGACCGGATTCCGGTCCGGATGGCGGCGTCATCGTTTCAGCTGGGCGTCGCCGCCCGGCTGCTCTCGCCCGCCATCGGCAGTGCGCTGTGTCTGGCCACCATCCCCGTCCTCGATCAGCGATCGGTGCGCTGGCTGCCCGCCGACGGCCACGCACCGCAGTTCACCGTCACCGAAACGGACTGGATACCCGTCACTGCGGCAACGTCCGCGCGCGTCATCTCGGAGTCGGTGATCCCGGTGCTGACCGACCTCGGTGCCCGGCTCGACACGCTGGTGTCACTCTCGCCGCGGATCACGCTGGGTAACCTCACCTCGGCCGCCAACGGCGCGGTGACGGTGCTGGCGATGTCCCGCCCGCAGCTGGAAATCGCAGGCCGAGCGCTGGTGGGCGCACTGCTGGGCACCGAAGCGCTGACCGGGACGGGGTCATTCCCGGACGGCCGATTCCGCCGGAACAGCTGCTGCCTGTTCTACCAGGCACCGCAGTCCGGCCTGTGTGGCGACTGCGTGCTGACACCGGAGACCGCGCACTGACATTGCCGCCTCGGCGGTGCTGTGCAACGTGGGTGCAACGCTTGCTGCGTTAACATTCGCCGCTCAGCAGCAGGACGGAGTTCGACCATGGGCTGGACCCAGACCCGCGATGCACCGCCGCAGCCGGCAGACCGCGGCACCGACGTCGGCGATTCGATCGACACCCTTTGTCTGTCAACCTCTTTCGCAGCCGCCGTGCCGCTGCGCACAGTGTTCGTGATGAACGACGAACTGCTGCGGCACGGGCTGATCCACGTCGTCTCGCAAGGCACCCGAATCCGGTTGGTCGGAGACCTTCAGCGCGGACCGGGACTCACCGAACGACTGCGCGCCCTGCAACCGCAGCTCCTGGTCGTCGGTGCCGAGGCGGGTGCCGACCTGTCGGCGTTGCTGGCCGAGCTCGATGAGACGCCCAAGGTGGTCGCCGTCATCGACGGCGATGACCCTCGGGAAAGGGCCCTGCCGTTGATCCGCGCCGGCGCCGACGCCGTCGTCGACCGGCGGTCATCGGCGGCCGAACTGCGCAGCGCCATTCTGCGGGTGGTCGAGGGCCACCGCGCCCTGGACGCGCGCAGCGCGGAGACCCTCATCGGCGAGTTGCGCGAACAGGCGGAACCGGGCAACGCGGACACCCTCACCCGGCGCGAGCGCGAAGTGCTCGGACTGCTCACCGAGGGACTCGACAACCGCGCCATCGCCGGCACCCTGTTCATCTCCGAAGCCACCGTGAAATTCCATCTGCACAACATCAAGAGCAAGTACGGGGTCCACAGTCGCGCGGCACTGGTCGCCGCGGTTCTGCGCGGGCACCACCATGCTTGACGCCATCTCCGTGCGACTGCCCGTGCGCGGCCGTGCGGTCATCGTGGTCGGATCGTCGAGTCGCGCGCTGAGCGTGGTGGGCGCGCTGGTGTCCGCGGGCGCGACCGTCACGGTGGTGACGCCCCGGCCCGCCGACTATCTGACCGATCTGGCCGAGCGCGCACTCATCACCGTCGAGACACGCGAATTCCGGGCGACCGATCTGGCCACCGCCGAGCTGGTCTTCACCTGCAGCCGCGCGCCGGAGACGGACCGTGCGGTGGCCGCACTCGCCGCGGCGCGCGGTCTGTTCTGCATCGGCCCGGACACCCCGCGCACCGAAGAGCCGGCCGGCGCGGTCCCGCGCACCGGCCGGGTCGTGATCGTGGGCGGCGGCCCCGGTGATCCCGGACTGCTCACCGTCGCCGGGCGCACGGCACTCGGCGATGCCGACGTCATCGTCACCGATCGATTGGCGCCGGTGGGCGCCCTCAACGACATTGCGCCCCATGCACAGATCATCGACGTGTCGAAGATCCCCGGCGGCCGTCGGACCGAGCAGAGCGCGATCAACGCCATGCTGATCGAGCACGCCCTCGCGGGCCGAACGGTGGTCAGGCTCAAGGGCGGTGACGGCTTTGTCTTCGGCCGGGGTGGCGAAGAGGTCGACGAGTGCATCCGGGCCGGTATCGCCGTCGACGTGATCCCGGGGGTGAGTTCGTCGATCGCCGCTCCCGCGGCGGCTCTGATCCCGGTCACCCATCGCGGTCTCACCCAGGGTTTCACCGTGGTGTCCGGGCACGTACCCCCCGATGACCCCGAATGCACGGTGAACTACGCCGCGTTGGCGCGGACGAACACCACGATCGTGCTGATGATGGCGGTCGCCAATCTCGATGCGATCACCCGGGCGCTTATCGATGCCGGCATGCCGGCAGATACCCCGGCTGCGGTGATCGCCGACGGCACGCTGTCCGGTCAGCAGGAGATCCGCGCCACCCTCGGCACCGTCGCCGCTGCCGCCGCAACCGCGGGGGTCCGGCCACCGGCCACCACCGTGATCGGCGCGGTGGCCGGTTTCGTGGCCGGGGCCGCCACCAGAACTGTTGCCGCACAGCTGACCAGCTGAGCCCACAAACGGAAATGCTGCTCGCCGGTTGCCCGGGAGCAGCATCACCTTCGTATGTCAGACCGGGAGCAGCATCACCAGTCCCGCGGCGAGCGCGGCACCGATCAGCGGCCCGACCACGGGCACCCAGGAGTAGCCCCAGTCCGCGTTGGCCTTACCGCGGATCGGCAGCAGCGCGTAGGCGATACGCGGTCCGAGGTCGCGGGCGGGGTTGATGGCGTAGCCGGTCGGTCCGCCGAGTCCGAAACCGATGGTGATGACCACGAAGGACACCGCCGCGTAGCCCAGCGTGGTGTTGACGTCCGGGTTGGTCAGGATCCAGAAGATCAGGACGAAGGTGGCAATCACCTCGGTGACAATGTTCCAGGGGAACGACCGCACAGCAGGCGAGGTGCAGAAGATTCCGCGGGTCCCGGAATTGTCGTCCATCTTGTCGAACTGCAGTTTGAAGGCAGCCCAGGCCAGGGTGGCGCCGACGAAGGCGCCCAGCACCTGTGCCACCCAGTAGACCGGGACGCTCGACCAGGGCACTCCGCCCGACATCGCCACACCGAGGGTCACCGCAGGGTTGATGTGGGCACCGGCCGGCGCGGCGATGCTGGCGCCGGTGAACACCGCGAAACCCCAGCCCAGCACGATGACTATCCAGTCCCCGCCCCCGCCATGAGAGAACGAATTCTTCAGTGCCACGGCGGCGACCGAGCCGCTGCACAGCAGACACAGCACCGCGGTGCCCAAGAACTCCCACACGAAGATGTCGATATTCGACACGAAATCACCCTTCTCAAGTACCAAAGACTCTGCTGCACAGTGTTTGTGGCATATAGGGTCCAGCAAAAGGGATCTGCCGTAACCTACCGGGTTACTCACCCGGGGTAGTGTCGCGACTGACCCATAGGCGAGGTTTTGGCTAGGGTCTGACACCGGCCGTCGCATGCTCGCGAAACAGCCGCCGGGTCGCTGTGGTGAGATTATGATCGATGGCGCGGCAGAATGCCCCCGTGAACGCAAAATTCGTTGCGGGAACACCGATTCGGAAGGTTCATCAATGAGCGCCATTACCCTGACCACCGCCACCAAGGTGGTCGACGCTGCCATCGAGAAGGCCCGCGAGATCGGCCAGCCGATGAACATCGCGGTCGTCGACGACGGCGGCCACCTGGTCGCATTCGCCCGGATGGACGGCGCCATCAAGGCGAGCATCGACATCTCAATCAAGAAGGCGCGCACGTCAATTCTGATGAACGCGCCCACCAGCGCACTCATGCCGCTCGCGCAACCGGGCGCCGAACTCTACGGTCTGGAACAGACCTCCGGTGGACTGATCATCTTCGGCGGCGGGATCCCGCTGTCGGTCGACGGTGTGGTCGTCGGCGCGATCGGTGTGAGCGCCGGCAGCGTCGAGCAGGACGTCAGCGTGGCCGATGCCGGAGTTGCCGCACTCTGAGTCACGGCACCGTCCGCTGCACCACCATTCCAGCCCTGAGGATCTGATTCCTCAGGGCTGGAAAGGTTTTGGATCCTTTTCCTAAGAGACGTCGACCCAATCCAGGGTCCGCTGCACAGCCTTCTGCCAGCCCGCGTAACCGTCGGCGCGCTGCTCTTCGGACCACTCCGCACTCCAGCGCTGACCTTCCTGCCAGTTGGCGCGCAGGTCTTCGGGCCCATCCCAGAATCCGACGGCCAGCCCGGCCGCATACGCCGCGCCCAGGGCGGTGGTCTCGGCGACAACAGGTTTGACGACATCGACGCCGAGTACATCGGCCTGGATCTGCATGCAGAGGCTGTTGGCGGTGATACCACCGTCGACCTTCAGAACCTCAAGGTGCACACCGGAATCGGCTTCCATGGCATCCACCACATCGCGGCTCTGGTAGCAGATCGCCTCCAGCGTCGCCCGCGCCACATGGGCGTTGGTGTTGAACCGCGACAACCCGACGATGGCACCGCGCGCATCCGAACGCCAGTACGGTGCGAACAACCCGGAGAACGCCGGCACGAAGTAGACCCCGCCGTTATCGGGCACCTGCCGGGCAAGCGACTCACTTTGCGATGCACCGCTGATGATGCCGAGCTGATCGCGCAGCCACTGCACGGCCGAACCCGTCACCGCAATCGAACCTTCAAGGGCGTAAACCGGTTTGGCATCGCCGAACTGGTAGCACACGGTGGTCAGCAGACCGTTCTCCGACCGGACGATCTTCTCGCCGGTGTTCAGCAGCAGGAAGTTACCTGTGCCGTAGGTGTTCTTGGCTTCACCGGCCTTCAGGCAAACCTGCCCGACCATGGCCGCCTGCTGGTCACCGAGGATGCCCGTCACCGGCAGCTCGCCACCCATCGGCCCGGTGGACAGCGTGGTCCCGTAGGGCTCCGGCGAGGAGGACGGGCGGATCTCCGGCAACATCTGCCGCGGAATCCCGAAGAAGGACAACAGTTCATCGTCCCAGTCCAGGGTCTCCAGGTTCATCAGCATGGTCCGGCTGGCGTTGGTGACATCGGTGACATGCACCCCGCCACGCGGACCACCGGTCAGATTCCACACCACCCAACTGTCGCTGTTACCGAAGATGGCGTCACCGTTCTCCGCCGCTTCCCGCACACCGTCGACATTGTCCAGGATCCACTGGATCTTGCCGCCGGAGAAGTAGGTGGCCGGCGGGAGACCGGCCTTGCGCCGGATCACATCGCCGCGGCCGTCCCGGTCCAGTGCCGAGGCGATCCGGTCGGTACGGGTGTCCTGCCAGACGATGGCGTTGTAGTACGGCCGACCGGTCTTGCGGTTCCACACCAGGGTCGTCTCACGCTGGTTGGTGATCCCCAGCGCGACAATATCTTCGGGCTGCAGACTGGTCTTGTTCAGAACGGTGGTCAGCACCGAGGCGGTGCGCTCCCAGATCTCCACCGGGTTGTGTTCCACCCAACCCGCCTGCGGCATGATCTGCTCGTGTTCAAGCTGATGACGGCCCACTTCGGCACCCGCATGATCGAAGATCATGGCCCGGGTGCTGGTGGTGCCCTGGTCGATTGCCGCGACGAATTTGGGCAACGCTGCTCCTAACGTCGAAAAGGTTGTACCCGAACAGAATCTGTGACGCCTGGTTGGACTGCATCGGCGTGACGCTGGGCGTTGATTCGCGCCCGCGACAAGAATCGCACACCTTCGGATGCTTCAAGGCTGAATCCGGCACCTCGTCCGGCCACCACATCGATCACCAACTGGCTGTGCTCCCACATGGGGAACTGTGAACCCGAAACCCACACCGGAACACCGTAGGGCTGACGTTCCGAGACCACGTCGAGCATGCCGAGCAGGACATCACTGTCCTCGATCGGGAGCTCACCGACGGAATGGCACACCGGGGACGATTCCTCACCGTAGCCACCGGACTGGCGAAACATCAACGCTCCGTGCTGGTTCTGCAGATGTACCACCAGGCCGGCGGCAGCCCGGGTGATCAAGACCCGGGCCGCCGACGGATCCATCAGCTTGGTCGTCTCTTCTTCGCGCAAGCGCTCATCAGCGCTTGCCTCTTCTTCGCGCAAGCGCTCATCAGTGATGCCGTTTCTTCACGCAAGCGCTCATCAGAAGAACCCCTGCGCCTTGTTGCTGTAGGACACCAGCAGGTTCTTGGTCTGCTGGTAGTGATCGAGCATCATCTTGTGGTTCTCCCGGCCGATACCGGACTGCTTGTAACCGCCGAAGGCCGCGTGCGCGGGATACTGGTGGTAGCAGTTGGTCCACACCCGGCCGGCCTTGATGTCACGTCCCGCGCGGTACGCGGTGTTGCCGTCGCGGCTCCACACGCCGGCGCCCAGCCCGTAGAGGGTGTCGTTGGCGATATCGATGGCCTCGTCATAATCCTTGAACGAGGTCACCGCGACGACCGGACCGAAGATCTCCTCCTGGAAGACCCGCATCTTGTTGTGGCCGGTGAAGATCGTCGGCGCCACGTAGTAGCCGCCGCTCAGATCGCCGCCCAGTTCGGCACGTTCGCCACCGGTGATGACCTGGGCGCCTTCGTTCTTGCCGATTTCGATATAGGACAGGATCTTCTCCAGCTGATCGTTGGAGGCCTGCGCGCCGATCATCGTCTCGGTGTCCAGCGGGTCACCCTGGCGGACGGCCTTGGTGCGGATCGCCGCCATCGCGAGGAACTCGTCGTAGATATCGGCCTGCACCAGGCTGCGCGACGGGCAGGTGCACACCTCGCCCTGGTTGAGGGCGAACATGGTGAAGCCCTCCAGCGCCTTGTCCTGGTAATCGTCGTTGGCGGCCAGCACATCGTTGAAGAAGATGTTCGGGCTCTTGCCACCGAGTTCCAGGGTGACCGGGATCAGGTTCTGCGAGGCGTACTGCATGATCAACCGACCGGTGGTGGTCTCACCGGTGAAGGCGATCTTGGCGATCCGGTTGCTCGAGGCCAGCGGCTTGCCGGCCTCCACACCGAATCCGTTGACCACGTTCAGCACACCGGCGGGCAGCAGGTCGCCGATCAGCGACATCAGGTACAGAATCGAGGCCGGGGTCTGCTCAGCCGGCTTGAGTACCACCGCGTTGCCTGCGGCCAAGGCGGGGGCCAGCTTCCACACGGCCATCAGGATCGGGAAGTTCCACGGGATGATCTGGCCGACGACACCGAGCGGCTCGTGGAAGTGGTAGGCGACGGTGTCATCGTCCACCTCCGACAGCGAACCTTCCTGTGCGCGAATGCATCCCGCGAAGTACCGGAAGTGGTCGACGGCCAGCGGGATATCGGCGTTCAGCGTCTCGCGGATGGGCTTGCCGTTGTCCCAGGACTCGGCCAGCGCAATGGATTCGAGGTTCTCCTCGATCCGGTCGGCGATCTTGTTGAGAACCAGCGCGCGCGCGGCGGCCGAGGTCTTGCCCCAGGCTGGGGCGGCGGCATGCGCGGCGTCGAGCGCCAGCTCGATATCGGACTCATCCGAGCGGGCAATCTCGCAGAACACCTGGCCGGTGACCGGCGTGGGATTCTCGAAGTAGCGGCCGGCCGTGGGGGCGACCCACTGCCCGCCGATGAAGTTGTCGTATCGGGCGTCAAACGACATCAGGGCGCCTTCGGCGCCCGGACGTGCGTAAACAGTCATGGCATTCTCCTGCGTTGGGACACCGTGATGTGTCGGTCGTCACTCAACCTAGGGGGCCGGAGGTTGCATCATGGTTGCAACGCATCGTGGGCGACAGCGCGCCGTCACGGCCCGCTCTGCCCGGATCCGGTCTGCTCGATGACGGCCGCGAGCGTCTCCCTGCCGACGGCTTCCAGTTGGCTCAGGCCCGGCTCCTCGATCGGATAATGCCCGCAGTTCTCCAGCAGCTCCACGCGCGTCCGGCCCGCGATGCGGTGCAGAAACTTCACGCTGAGTTCGGACGGGGTCCAGGTATCCGCCGCGGGTGCCACGAGGGTGACCGGCGCGCCGCGGTAGAGCTCCGGCGGGGTGTGTTCGTAGTCCAGCCAGCTCGACAGGAAGCCGAGCGGCACATGGACCCCGCCACCGCGCGGGTCGGTGGCGCACAACCTCGACAGTGCCGGGTTTCTGCTCATCGCGGACATATCGGCCATCCAGCGGATCGGTAGCCGCACCGAGCCCAGCGCCGTTCCGGCCGCGCGCAGCAGCGGTGCGGTGAACCTGCCGCCGATCTTGATCCGGGACACCGCGGTGAGCGCAGCCGGGTCAGACAGATCCAGCAGGCAGGTCGCCAACACGCCATCCACAGCGGACCCGGTCCGATGGGCCGCTTCGTAGGCCATCATCCCGCCCATGCTGGCGCCGAACAGGATGATCGGTCGGTCGTCGCGGGAGCGTTCGGCGGTGATGATGTCGCACAGCAGGTCGATCCAGTCCGAATAGCGGACCTTGCCCGGGTCGGGCTCCTCGGTGTAGCCGTACAGCGGCATATCCGGGGCGATGATCTCGACGCCGATCCCGTCAGGGCTACCGGCGATGAGGCCGGCCAGCGGCCACAGTGCACCGGAGTACCCGCCGCCGCCGTGCACCAGTATCCCGCGGACCTGCGGCGGGCCGGAGCGCAGCGACCCGGGGATCGACTGAGCGGAGGGGTCGCCGCCGCGGGCGATGTGCACCCGCCGGCCGCGCCACTGCATCCAGGTGGACTGCGGTGCGACAATCGGTCCGCGCCGGGCGGGCGGCAGGAAAGCGGCGTAACGATCGAAATCCATACAGTGATCGTCGGTGCCGGCGGACGCGGTGACAACTCGCTTCTCACACCGCCATCACCGCAGGTCACTGCGCCGCGGCGCGCACCTGCTCAGGTTCGGTCGGTCAGCCGAGCTCGGAATCGAGCCCGGCCAGATGCGCCCGGGCCCTGGCTCGGGCGACCGGATCGGTCGCCGCGTGATCGTGCAGCACTTTCCAGCCGTCGCGGTCGTCGCGTCCGTCGGGCAGTTGCAGCCAGCTCCGCAGCAGTCCGGCGTCGGCACCGCGGGATTCGGCGAGGACCGCTCCCCGCAGGCTGGTCATCAGCTCGTTGCGCAGCCGCGCGATTGCCGGTGACACCGACTGCGGGAGCAGGGCGCCGGTGTAGGCGGACAGCGCGCGGGTCACATCGCCGGCCTGCAGTGCGTCGAGGACGTCACCCATATCGCTGGCCATCGGTTCCAGCAGCCGGTAGGGCCGCGACGCGATATAGCTGTTCCCGATGACCCGACGCAGCCGCGACATCTCCGCGCGGATGGTCACCACGTCGAGATCCTTGTCGTCCAGCAGCATCGCCAGATGATCGGCGCTGAGTCCTTCGGGGTGTCGGCTCAACAGCACCAGGATGTCGGCGTGCCTGCCGGTCAGCGTGATGGTGCCGGCGCCGCGGGCATGCCAGCGGGGCCGTTCGGCACCCAGCACCGACAGCCGCGCGGGTCCGGTTTCCGGACTGCCGCCGGTGAGACGCAGCAGGGCGAGTTGGTTCTCGACCGCGACGGCCGTCGCCCGCACCAGCGCCAACGTCTCCGGGGCGGCGACCCGGGAGCCGCCGGTGAGGTCGATGGCGCCCAGCAGTGCCCCGGTGGTGGGGTCGTGCACGGGTACCGCGGTGCAGTTCCAGGGATGCACGATCCGGGAGTAGTGTTCGGAGCCGCGGATCTGCACCTCGCGGTCCAGCGCGAGCGCGGTGCCCGGCGCGTTGGTCCCCGCGATGTTCTCGCTCCAGTCGGTGCCCGGGACGAAGTTCATCGCCTCGGCCTTGCGGATCGCGAGCCGGTCGCCCTCCACCCAGAGCAGCGTGCCATCGGCGGCGGTGATGGCCACCACGACACCCGCGTCCACGGCGTCCTCCACCAGCAGTCGGCGGATCAGCGGGAGGGTCGGGGCCAGGGGATGGGATTTTCGCAGCTCATCGAGGGTGTTGTCGGCCTCTGCCGTGCGGCCCATGCTGTCCGGGTCGACTCCGATGGCCATACTGCGCTGCCAGCTCTCGGACACGACTCGGCGCAGCGGTACGGAGTCCAGGTAGGACGCATCGACCTCACCTGCAACGAAAAGGTCGTACACAGCGCGCACCTGCGCGCGCGGCGCAAGGCCGCCGGTTGTCTTCACAATCGCCACGATGCTCACACTTCCCGCGCCGGGCCGGGCCGGCACCAGCACATGCGCCAAGGATAGTTGAACGACTGTGGTCTGGATCGCAGTTCGTCTGTCGGGTGCCTGCCATGACTGTGCGGTCCCGCCGGTCTCTCCCCCCGAAGCGGGACCGCACAGGGTCATGGGCGCAGGCCAGCGCCGGTGCACCTGCCCGGTCAGCGGCCCCACGCGCCGGCCGCGCGGCGATCGGTCGCCGATACGTCGTCGGCACCCGCTTGCACCGCGTTGCCCAGCCGGAACAAGATGTCGTTGAGCGCGGCCGCCGACTGGTTCCAGCGGATCTGTTCGGTCCGGTAGGCCTCGGCGGCCTGCGCCGTCCAGGTCTGCTGCAGCGGTGCGATCTGGGCGCGCAACTCCTCCAGCGCCGCGTTGAACCGGGCCGAGGTGGTGTGGATCTCCTGCCGCACCGTGTACTCGATCTCGTCGAAGTTGTAGGTCAACATCATGTCCATCGTCTGACTCCTGATCTCTAGAGCTGATTGCTGACGGTGCCGATCTGATGCGAGTGGCCGTCGGCGGCCTCCCGCAAAGTGCGCTCGTTGAGCCGGATGGTCTCGGCGATGCGCTCCAGCGCGGTGTGCAAGGTGATCGACTCGGCGTTCCACCGGTCGACGACATCGCGGAAGCGGACGGCCGCGGCGCCGCCCCATACCGATGCCGGCACGCTGCACATGCGGCCGAGGAACGCACCGAGCATGGCCCGGATCTCCTCGTTGCGGCCGTCGATCTGACCGGAGACCGAATGCATGAGTTCCAGGTCGGTGTTCAGTGCGGACATCGTGGTCCTCCCCCTTGTCGAAATGCTCCCCTGTGAGAAATGCTCCTGTGTATAGGACGCAGTGGGCGCCGAAACGGTTCCGTCTGTGGCGAATTGGTTTCACCGGGACGCGTGCGCCGATCGGACCGCCACATCGCAGTGCTCGCGGATCGTGTCGGCGCCGGGCGTCGGCTGCTGGCAACCGACGGCGATGCGTACCGGGCCGTCGATGAACACCGACCAGTCGATCTCGCGGGACTCGCGTATCTCGGTATAGCTCACGACTGCTCGCCCGCCCCGGTGGTCGTCATCGCGGAACGCGGTGAACACCCCGGGTGGCTCGAGCTCCAGCGCGGCCCTGAGCATCGTCGCGGTATCTGCCAGGTCCGGTCCGGCCGGGGACTGCGTGAGCAGGATCGCCGAGGACCCGTCCGCCGGCGGGAACACCTGTACCCGTGCCGAACCCGCGCCCGCGGTGATGCGCTGCACCGCCCAGCCGGCGGGGATCTGCATCGTGACGCGGCCCTCGGTGATCAGCGTCGTCGGCGTATCGGCGGGCGTGACCGTGCGCGCCGCCCCGAGCAGCGCACCCAAGGCCAGCACCGCGCCCATCGACAGCGCCCATGCAGTTCGGTGACGCGGTGGCCGCACGTCAGATCTCGGGTGATCGGCCACTTCGCCGGCCAGCACGGTGTCGTCGACGATCCGGGTCTCCCGCCCCCGACGGCGGAGATGGTCGGCGATGGCGCAGGCAAGGTCCGCAGCACCGGCGACGCCTGCCGGCGCATCGATGAGCACCGGCGCACTTCCGGTCACGGTGTGTGCGGCAGCCTCGGCCACGACGGTCATCTCCCCCAGCCGGGGTGTCGCCGCCACCGGACGACCCGCGATGCGGCACAACACGAATTCGGGGGCGATCTCGAGGAAACAGCCGACCGGTGAGCGGTACACCTCGAACCGGCGCCGCACCTCGGCCTGCCGGCAGTGCGGGATGGCTGCCCTGTGGATCCGGCTCACCCGGGCATCGCACCACCAGCCGGGGAGCACCAGGACCAACCCAGGCACCGAGTTCCCGGCGGCCTCGGCGATGACCGCGGCCCACAACTCGTCGACGCGGACGGGATGTTCGTCCACCAACACATGCTCGTCGTCGATGGCTTCGATTGCCGCACAGATCTTTTCCTCGGGGACGGGGTTCGGTCCGCTCACCCATCCCGGACCGATGACCAGCACCACTGCGGTCACGGCTCGGGTGTCCACGCGATCTGAACCCGCTCGTCGGAACGTGCACGCCTGATCAGCGTCGCGCGACCCGCGGGTAAGGCCGCGGGCCGGGCGGAGCCGAGCAGAACACCTTCCTCGGGTCCGGCGCTCATCAGCAGTCCGGTGCAGCCCAACTCGCGCATGGTCGCCGGCACCGGATTGAACAGCGCGCGGGCCGCCCCGCCGGCGCGCCGTGCGATGACGAGATGCAGGCCGATATCGCGGGCGTGCGGCAGGAACTCCAGCAGTGGTGTCAGCGGGTCAGAGCCGGCGCCGGTGAGCAACTCGTAATCGTCGACGATCACGAAGATCTCCGGTCCCGACCACCAGGACCGGTCCCGCAGTTGCTGCTGGGTCACCGTGGCGCCGGGTAGTCGGGCACGTAGCTGATCGGTCAGTCCGACGAGGTGCTCCTGCAGCATCACGGCGGACATCAGATAGCCGGCGAGGTGCGCGGAGCCGACGACGCCGGCCAGGGTGCGCCGGACATCGACGAGGTGCAGCTGCACCTGGCCGGGCGTGCAGGTCTGGGTCAGCTGGGTGCACAGGGTCCGCAGGGTCGCGGTTTTGCCGCAACCACCGTCGCCCAACACGATCAGATGCGACGAGGTGGCGAAATCCACTGGGATCGGCTTCAGTTCGGATTCTCCGATACCGATGGTCACGTTGGTGGGGCCCGCCGCGCCGGCCGGGACGGAGTTGCGGTCCACCAGGGTGGGTAACAGCCGGACCGGGACGGCCGCCCGCCCGGGGTGTCGGCCCCGCAGGTGATGCGTGGATGCGGCGGTATCGAGACCGCCCAGCTGCGGGCGCGCGATCACGAAGACCCGTCCGTCCCGGGTGATCCCGGCACCCGGCGGGCTGTCGACAAGGTGGCGTGCCGCCTTGCGGTCCATCTCGGATTCCGCGGGTTCTCCCAGCCGCAACTCGATCCGGGTGCCGAGCTGATCCTTGAACGCGGGCCGCAGCTCGGCCCAGCGGGAGGCGGTGGCGATGATGTGCACACCGTGCGCGAGCCCGTTACCGGCCATCGCGGTGACGGTCTCCTCCAGTCCGTCCGGGTCCTGCCGGAGGGCGCCCCACCCGTCCACCACCAGAAACACCTCGCCGTACCCGTCGGATATCGGCTGCGCTGCGCCGGACTCCCGCCGCCGGATCACCGCCTGCAGCTGCGCGACGGTGCGCCGAACGAGTTCGCCGTCGCCGCGACCGGCGATGACACCGATATGTGGAAGATCCTGCAGCGCAGCAAGAGTCCCACCGCCGAAGTCGAGACAGTAGAACTGGACGTCGGTTGGACTGTGGGTGGCGGCCAACGCCATCAGTACGGTGCACAGGGCAGTGGATTTACCGGAGCGCGTGGTACCGACCACCGCGATATGGCCGCCCGCCCCGTTCAGGTCGACGGTCAGCAGGTCGCGGCGTTGCGCGAAGGGGTTGTCCATCAGCCCGATCGGCGCGGTCAATCGGCGGCCGTCGTGCGGCGCCAGCAGCTCACCCAGTGCCGGCGCCACCGGCAGCGGTGGCAGCCACAACCGGTGGGCCGGGCTGCCGTGACCGGACAACCGATCAAGCACGGTGTCCAGGACCGTCGTGGCGTGCTCGGACGTCAGCGAGACCTGCTGAGCACGACTGGTTTCCGATGATGCGGTGAACCGCCGCGGGCGCAGATCCGGCAGCGCGGCGGTGACGCCCCTATCCGGACCGGAGACGAAAGCGGTCCGTAGCCGTGTCAACACCCCGTCCGAGGTCTTCAGGTAGGCCGCCCCCGGCGCGGCGGGCAGCTGGTAGGCGTCGGGCACTCCGAGGACGGCCCGGGACTCACCGACCGAGAACGTCTTCAGACACACCCGGTAGGACAAGTGCGTCTCCAGTCCACGCAACCTGCCCTCGTCGAGTCGCTGGCTGGCCAGCAGCAGGTGCATGCCCAGCGAGCGGCCCATCCGTCCGACCGCGACGAACAGTTCCGCGAAATCGGGATGCTGGCTGAGCAGTTCGGAGAACTCGTCGATGACGATGAACAGCACCGGTAACGCCGGCAGTTCGGCCCCGGCAGTGCGCGCCCGCCGGTATTCGGTGATGTTCCCGAGGTTCCCGGCCGCCCGCAGCAGCTGCTGCCTGCGGTTCATCTCGCCGGCGAGCGCGTCATGCATCCGGCTGACCAGGTAGGCCTCGTCCGCCAGGTTGGTGATGACCGCGGACACGTGGGCCAGCCGTTCGAAGCCGAGAAATGTCGCGCCGCCCTTGAAGTCGATGAGCGCGAGGTTCAGATCATCGGGCGAATGGGATGCCACCAGGCCGAGGATCAGGGTGCGCAGAAACTCGGATTTGCCGGAACCGGTCGCACCGACGCAGAGTCCGTGCGGGCCCATACCGTCCTCGGCGGCCTCCTTGATGTCGAGGAACACCGGAACACCCTGGTTGTCGGGGTCATCGCCGGTCCCGATGGGAACCCGCAGCCGGTCCGGATCCGCGCGCGGACGCCACGCCGCCGCCGGGTCCAGACGCGCCGGGGTTCCGATACCCAGCAGTGTCGACCAGGTCCGCGCCGCCGGACCCGTCGTGTCGGTGCCCGTGCGCCAGCCGGCCAGCCGGCGTGCACACATCGTCGCCTGCGCCGCTGACAGGCCATCCAGATCGTTGACACCCGCGCAGTCCAGCGCGATGTCGCCATCGTCGTCGAGATCCAGCACAGTGACCGCCGGCCCGGACCGCACGGACTCTCCGCCGTCGCGGATCACCACGGTGCGGACCGGTCCACCCTCGCGCGGGCAGGGCACGTGATGGGGCAACCACTTCAGCCAGTCCCACCGGTGGTCATCGGCTCGGATCGCGGCGGCGATCCCGACATCGGCCGGACTGTGTAGCACCGCAAGCTGGCAGATGATGGCACGCAACAGATCACGGGATCCGGGCTGTTGCCCGTCGATCCCGAGATGACCGGTGAGTTCGACCGTGATGGGCAGGTCCGGCACCACCGACCGAGAGATCAGCAGGTCGTCCAGCGCCCCTGCAGTCACCGGATCGGGTTCGGTCACGGGATCGACCTGTGCTGCGATCAGTGGCGTGGCCAGCGGCCCGGGCCCCAGCCCCACCCTGATCCGGCAGAAGTCCTGATCGCCGGGTCGGCGTTCCCACATCCGCCTGCCGCCGATCAACATCCACAATGCCGCCGGATCGGGATGGGTCCAGTGCAGGGAAACATGCTGTGCCGATGCGGTTTCCGCGGTGATCGTCGCCACGGTGTCCAGGTAGCGCAGAAATTCGCGGCGGCCCACGTCCAGTTCACCGGACCGCCCGCGGGTGGTGTGCGCGAGCGTGCCGAGCACCGATACCACCATCATCACCGGGAAGAGCATGTACATCGGGTTCCGTGCCGCCCCGAATCCCGCTCCACTCGGTGAAGTCAGGTAGAGCACGACCATGCCCCCGGCGGCGACCAGCATGAGCACCGGGAGCAGACGCGCCAGTGGACCGACCGGATCGGCGACGGGCACCTCCGGTGGCCGCCGCAGCGCCACGTCGCCGACGGGCATACGCGGCGCGGGCAGACGCCTCTCCCGCTGGAACTCCATTCTTGTTTCGACGCAGCCGGGGCCCATCTGGTTCCACTGAATTTGGCGCGCGTCGGGTCTCTGCGGTCCGGTTACGGTGTCCTGAGGGCTTTCTGGCGGGGGTTGGGCATGGATGATCTGTTGTGCCGGGTGTCGATCCAGTGCGCCGACGAGGCGCGCGTGGTGGACCTCGCGTTGCCCCGGCACGCCCACCTCGCGGTGTTGCTACCCGATATCGTCGATCTCGTCCTCGGTGACGACCCGCCACCGCATGTCACACCGCGGGTTTGGCGCCTGGACCGGATTCGCGGGGGTCGCTGCGATGAGTCGATGTCATTGCACGAGAGTGGAATCACCGATGGCGATGTCATGGTGCTGTCCGCGGACAGCGCACCGGCACCCGGGCTCCTGCGCGATGACCCGGTCCGCACGGTATCCGGCGTTGCGGGACGGGACGTCCGCGCGGTGTCACCGGAGGGCGTCTGGGTGGGTGCCTGCGCCGTCGCCGTGCCGGCACTCGGATATTCAGGCGCGGTGGGTGGCGCACCGATCATCGCCGCCGTCACGGCGCTGCTCGGCGCCGGCGTGTGCGCGCTGATTGCGCACCGGTCTGGCAGAGCCGCCACCGGGTTGATCGTGCGGGCCGTCTGCGTCGGATTCGCCTGCGTTTCGGGTTTTCTCACCGTGCCCGACGGACCGGGACTGCCCGGCGTTGTCCTCGGTGCGGCGGCCGGATGCGCGGCGTCGGCGTGGCTGCTGCGGTCGGGCGGTGACCACGTGGCGTTCTTCACCTGCACGACGACCGCATTCGGCCTGCTGGCGGTGATGACCGCGGTATCGGTGGCGCTGTCGGCCGATCTCCCCGCCGCGGGTGCCGCACTCGGCGTGCTGGGGTTGGGTGTCCTGGGTACCGCAGGCCGATCCGCGATGATGCTGACCGGGCTGCGGCCGGCGTTTCCCGGGCGGTCGGGTGGTGCTGCCGCCCAGACGATCTCGCATGACGACGCGATCCGCGGCCGTACGGTGTTCGCCGGGCTGGTCGCAGCGGGTGCGGCCACGACCGTGCTGGGTGTCGGGATGATCACCGTGGGGTATCTGAGCGACGGGGCTCGATGGCCGCGCGGTGTCGCGCTGGGTGCGGTGTTCGCCGCGGTGCTGTTCTTGCGGGCCCGGCTGTACGCCGACCCGGTCTGCCGCGCCTCGGTGAACTGGTGCGGGCTGATCGGTATCGCCATGGTGGCGGCACTGGGAACGGTGTCGGCACCCCGGTATGCGGGTGTTGCGGTGATGCTGACCGTGGCGCTGGCGGCCTGGTGCCGGATGGCGTGGGCGGCAGCCACGCCGGTGTGGTCCCGGATCGTCGACATCATCGAGTACGGGCTGCTGGCTGTGGTTGTGCCACTGGCATGTTGGGCCGCCGGACTCTACGATCTGGTGCGATCGTCGAGTCTCGGATGAGGCGATGGACCGCCCGCATCCTCAGCTCGGTCGCGCTCGTCGCCGCGCCGGTCGGGGCCGCGGCTCCCGCACTCGCAGTGGGACCGCCTGCTGTCGACAGCCGGTTGTTGCCGGAGCCCGGGCCGGCCGCTCCGCGCCATCCCACCGAACAGTCCGACGCGTGTGTGGCACCGACGGTCGCGCAGTCCCGGCGTCACGAGACCGGGCCCGATATCCAGACCGCCTGGACGCGAACCCGCGGCACCGGCCAGACCGTCGCCGTCATCGACACCGGCGTGGCCCGGCACCGACTGCTGCCCCGTCTGGTTCCCGGCGGGGACTATGTCGCCGCGGGTGATGGCACTGCTGACTGCGATGGTCACGGCACGATCGTCGCGGGGATCATCGGCGCGGCACCCGATGTCGCAACCGGGTTCAGTGGTATCGCGCCCGATGCGGCCATTCTGGGAATCCGCCAGTCCAGCATCAAGTTCCGGACGGTCGACGCACCGGGTAGCGGTGTGGGAGACGTCGATTCCCTGGCAGCGGCGGTGCGGTCGGCCGCCGATCAGGGCGCAACGGTCATCAATATCTCCTCGGTGGCCTGCCTCGATGCGGCCGATGCCCTCGACGACAGGGCGCTGGGTGCCGCACTGGCGTACGCGGTGGACGTGCGCAACACCGTCATCGTCGCGGCCGCCGGAAATGTCGGTGGGCAGGGGACGTGCCCGAAGCAGAATCCGCCGCCCGATCCGGTGCGCCCCGGCCAACCCGATTGGGATGGCGTCGACGTGGTGGCAAGTCCCAGCTGGTACGACCAGTACGTCCTGACGGTCGGATCGGTGAACTCCGATGGAATGCCATCGGATTTCACCCTGGCTGGTCCGTGGGTGGATGTGGCCGCCGTCGGCGAGGCCGTGACGTCACTGAGCATCTCCGGTGAGGGTCTGGTGACCACGATGCCCGGACAGCCGGACTCGCAGCCGATCTCGGGCACCAGTTATGCCGCGCCGGTGGTGTCGGGTATCGCCGCACTGGTACGCGCGGTGGCGCCGCAGTTGACCGCCCGGCAGGTGATGCATCGCATCGAGAGCACCGCGCGCAATCCGGCATCCGGCTGGGACCCGTTGGTGGGCCACGGTGTGGTCGATGTCCTCGCCGCCATGCACGGGGTGGCCGGTCCCGCATCGGCGGACACACCGCAGCGCGTCGAACAGCCGCCCGCTGCCGCGACCGACGATGGCCCCGACAGATTCGCCCTGATCGGTGCCGCCGCGTGCGTCGCGCTGGCACTGTCCTCGATACTGGTCCCGGCGGTCAGGTCACGGCGCCGACCCGACTCCACCCCCGACGACGACGCTGTCCCGCAGTACCGAAGCACTCTCGACGCTGAGCTCGGGTCCACGCGGTAACACCGCCAGCACGGGCCAAGGAGCACTGCCGGGTAGCGTCGGCAACCCGAGCGCCACGGCGGCCTGCGTGTCGGCGACACCGAAGGCCACGCCGGCGGCGGTCACCAGGTAGCGCGGTCCGGTCGGCCGTCCCTCACCGGCGACCCCGGCCGCCCGGACGTACACACTGCGGCCCTGCGGGACCGACACGGCGTCGATACCCGGGCCGGGCCCGTCGGACTGGGCCAGCTCGACGGTGTGCCCCTGCCCGGGAACGGTGTGCGCGGACACCACGGCCGTTTCGGGTATCTGGCCGGTGTTCTGTCCGGTCCAGCGGGCGCACAACACGTCTGCGAACCCCGCGCCGACGGGAATCGCCTCGGCCAGATCGGGCATCCGCAGGACATCGACCACCGGCACCTGCGCGATCAGGTCGGCCGGCACCTCGGGTATTGTTCCGCCGCCGCGCGAATCGGCGAAGCGGATCAGGTCGGCAGCGACACTCCCCACCCGCTGCACCCCGCCGGCCAGCACAACGTACTGATCGAACCCGTCTGCCCGTTGCACCCGCAGCACCTCCCCCACCCGGAAGTTGCGCAGTACGCCGGGACCGGGCCGGCCGGCATCGGGGATCGCCGGAGCGCCGACCGGCGTGGTATCCGGTAGCGCATCGAGCAAAGGGGCCGAAACCTCCAGCGGGACAACTCCATCCAGTCGCAGCGCCCGCATCACCACACGGTCGCGCAGATCCACCGCAGCACGCCTGCCTGCGTGCAGCACGTAGGTGCCCGAGCCATGCGCCGCGGTGACCAGCATGACCGGGGCAGGCATCTGCGCGGCAGCCGGACCGATCACCAGGGTGGTCGTCCGATCGGCAGTGTCATCGCACACCGTCCAGGTCTGCAGATCGGCCGCCGGCGCGGGGGCGATGACCTCCGGTGCGCCCGGAATGCCAACCAGCGGGCCACGTTTGGCATTCGCGATCATCGCCGCACTGACCAATCTCGGAGTCGCCGGGGTGCGGGCGATGAGCCGGGCCGAGGCCAGGTTCAGCGCCGGGTGCATGGTGTCCCCCACCCGCACATACACCGCACCGGATTCGCGGACCATCACAATCGGGTCGGTTCCCAGGGTGCCGTGCGGACGCAGCAGCGCCAGAACGGCGCAGACGACGACCACGATCGCCGCGACCACCACACCGGCGGCCAGCGCCGCCGACTGCCCGCGGATCGGGTCGTCGAGCATGCGGGTGTCCCGGCATGTCAACGCGTATTCCATTCTGCGCGTCAGAAAGCGGTAACCGCTGACCTGAAGCCGTGTCACCGAACGCCGAACCATATGCCCCCCGGTTTCGACCCTAAGCGGCGGACGGCGGGGTTCTATGCACCAGTTTTCGGCGCGTCATCCCTCCTTGCCGCGCCGTTCCCGGTACGCCGCGACGTGCTGCCGGTTCCCGCAATTACCGGTGTCGCAGAAGATCTTCGACCGGTTCCGCGACACATCGAAGAGCACCGCACCACAATCCGGCGCGGCACAGATCTTGAGTCGGCGCAGTTCGCCGCCGCGGATGAGATCGGCCAGCGCCATGGCCATCTCGGCACCCATCCGCTGCGCCAGCGGGTCGTGGATCGATGCCAGATGCAGGTGCCACTCCGGCATCTCGGCGTGCCGGGTCAGCCAGGGGGACGCCTTGGTGTCCGAGAGCAGGGCATTGACCTGGCCGACGGCACGTTCCTCGTCCTCGGCTGTCTCCCACAGTCGGCCGATGCGCGCGCGCAACCGGTGCACGTCGGCGAGTTCGGCGGCGTCGCTGTCACGGCGGCCGGTCCACCCGAACTCGGCCAGGTACGCGTCCAGGCCGTCGATACCCGCCAGGTCGTCGCCGTCCACCCGATCGCTGTTGATCAGCACACACGCCGCCCGCAGGGTGAGCTCTGTGTCATGAGTGAAAATCATTTGACGCATGACTCCTCTCGCCGATAGTGTCATGAGCAACATTCACTTTACTCATTACATCTCGGGGGGTGCTCCATGGCGGTGACCGACGCGCGGTCGACGAACCGGTTCCGGCTCGGCCTGATGTTCGCGCTCACGTCCGCGTTCGCCTTCGGCCTGTCCGGGCCGTTGGCGAAATCGCTCATGGAGGCGGGCTGGACGCCCACCGCCGCGGTGACCGCACGGCTCGCCGGTGGCGCACTGGCCATGGCGGTGTTCGCGTCGTTCGCTCACCCGGGCTGGGTGCGCGAGGCCCTGGAGCATCGCCGCACAATCATCGCCTACGGCGTGATCCCCGTCGCCGGTGCGCAGTTCTGCTATTACAACGCCGTCTCGCACCTGTCGGTCGCGGTGGCACTGCTGCTCGAATACACCGCCCCCATCCTGGTGGTGGGTTGGTTGTG
>JBPPMV010000144.1:0-2245 GCA_051306235.1 Mycobacterium sp.
GTACACGGCGGAGTCAGTTGGTCGAAGCAACGCCGACTGATGGTGGTGTTGTGGATGGGCAAGCGCTACGTGCCGTACGAGGAGCGTGAGGAGTTCTTCGAGCTGGTCTGTTCGGGGATGTCGGTCAAGGCGGCAGCGAGTGCGTCGGGTGTGTCGGTGACCGCAGGGTCGTCGTGGTGGCGATCCTCGGGTCTTGTGACTCCTCTGATTCAGTTCGGAAAGCTCGGCGGCCTGCCCGGATCCGCGCCCGCCTCGGTGCCTGGTGCTGAAGGTCCAGACGACCTAACTCGAAAGCGGCGGCCGTTGACCAGTTGGGACCGGTCGGTGATCGCCGTCGGGGTCCTGTGCGGCGCCTCGTACGCCGCGATCGGGGCGATGATCGGGCGGAACAAGTCGGTGGTGTGGCGTGAGGTCAAGCGCAACCGCGGCCCGGACGGGTCCTACTGGGCCCCGATCGCGCACCGGGCCGCGCACGAACAGCGGCGACGCCCAAAGTCGTTCAAGCTCTCAGCCAACCCGGGTCTGTGTCGGAGGATCGAGCAGTGGATGGACGATGGTTGGTCGCCCCGGCTGATCGCGGCCATGCTGCGCAGTGAGCACCCCGCCACGACCGCGGCAGCGAAGTTGGCCGCGAAGATGGCCTGTGTGTCGCACGAGACGATCTACCAGGCGCTCTACGTCCAGACCCGCGGCGGCCTGCGCCAAGACCTCGCTCGCAAGCTCGCGACAGGGCGCCGGGCCCGTAAGCCCCAGGCCAGCATCGACCGGCGTGCGAAGAGTCCGTACCGCGAGGCGTTCAAGATCAGCCAGCGGCCCGTCGAGGTGAGGTTGTCAAGATTTCTGTGTAAGCGGTCGGTCCCGTTGGTTTTGGTGTCTTACAGGTAGGGGTTGATGCGGTCGGGGTAGGCGATCGCGAGTTGGCCGAGGGCGTGCTTCCAGTTCGTCACGACCTGGCCTTCGACGAGGCGGGGCTTGGCCTTCCGCTGGGCGGCTGGCTTGCCGCGTTCCTTGGCTCGTTCACGGGCCCGTTTGTCCTCGATGTTGCAGATCGCCAACCAGAGCAGCTTCACGACCGCGGCGTCGTTGGGGAAGTGGCCGCGGTTCTTGGTGACCTTCCGCAGCTGGTAGTTCAGCGACTCGATCGTGTTGGTGGTGTAGATCACCCGACGCAGCTCGGGTGGGAATGCGAGGAACGGGATGAAGCGATCCCAGGCGTCCCGGAACGACTTCACCGCTGACGGGTATCGGCGTCCGAACTCAGAGGCCGCGAACGTCTCGAGCGCCTCGATCGCAGCGTCCTCGTTCACGGCCTGGTAGATCGGCTTCAAAGCGGTGGCGACGGCTTTGCGGTCCTTGTAGTTCACGAACCGCATCGCCGCGCGGATCAGATGCACGACGCAGGTTTGAACGGTCGCTTCCGGCCAGGTCGCTGCGACCGCTTCGGGGAAGCCGGAGAGCCCGTCGCAGCACACGATGAGCACGTCACGGACGCCACGGTTGGCGAGCTCGGCGCACACGGATGCCCAGAACTTCGCACCCTCGGTCTGCTGTACCCAGATGCCCAGGACATGTTTGATGCCGTCCATGTCGACGCCGACAGCGATGTGCGCGGCCTTGTTGCGCACATGCCCGCCATCACGGATCTTCACGATGATCGCGTCCAAGTAGATCACCGGATAGAGCGCTTCGAGCGGCCGCGTCTGCCACGCCAGGACCTCATCGGCGATTTGATCGGTGATCTTCGAGATCGTCTCATGCGACAGGTCCGTGCCGATCGTCGAGGCGAGATGATGCTGGATATCGCGGATCGTCATCCCGCCGGCATAGAGCGAGATGATCATCCCGTCCAAGCCGTCCAGCCGGCGTTGCCCTTTCGGGACCAGCATCGGAGTGAACGTGCCGTTCCGGTCCCGCGGGGTCGCCAGCTCGATGTCTCCGATCTCGGTCGACACCGTCTTCGAGGTCGCGCCGTCGACGAGGGGTTGCGTTCGCAAGAGTTCCCCGGGATCGTCTTCCGCGACGGGCCCTCTGGGCGCCGGGCCGGCCTGGCGGCAGGGCCGGACGTGTGGGAGATCGCGGCAGCGTTGCGCGATTCCGAATCGCACGGCGACGATGCCATTGACGGCATCGCTGCGGAGCTGAGCGTGGCCGCTAGTCGGATTCGGACGGTGCTGGCCTACTACGGCGCCTTTTCGGAAGAGATCGACGCCGAGATCGCCGACAACGAACGCGCGGCCGTCGATGC
>JBPPMV010000145.1:0-9345 GCA_051306235.1 Mycobacterium sp.
CACCGCGGGGACACCGCGCCGAAGGCGGCCGGGGTGATCCACACCGATTTCGAGAAGGGCTTCATCAAGGCCGAGATCGTGTCGTTCGCCGACCTGGTGGAGGCCGGTTCGATGGCCGCGGCCAAGTCGGCGGGCAAGGTCCGCATCGAGGGCAAGGACTACGTGATGGTCGACGGTGACGTGGTGGAGTTCCGCTTCAACGTGTAGCCGGTTGTCGCTGTCGCCGGCATGGGCTGAGGTCCCAGATTTCGGGGCGACATGACCTTCTCGAACGTAGTACTACCGGTAGTACTGCATCTTGCGTAGGTGTTGTCGGTCCACGCGGCGAACCGGGGGCGGCGATCTGGGCGAACCGGTCGCAATGTCACGGTGACAGCGTCTCGACGCATATATATCGATGGCGAAGCTGTCAGCCTGACATTGCGTACCGCATATGGGGCGCTTCGGTCAGCGCGGCGTGAGCCGGAAGACCGGGATCTGTCGACCGGCCGGGGCCGTCTTGTCGCGGTAGTCGTCATAGCCGGCGTAGACCTTTTCGGCCAGGCCGAACAACCGGGCGTACTCGTCGGGATCGGACACTTCGGACGCGGTGAAGTCCTCCATGCCGAACTCGCATTCCGGGTTCGCCGTGAGGTTGTAGTACCACTGGGGATGCTTGGAGCCCCCGAAGTTCGATGCGATCAGGATGACGTCCTGCTCGTCGTGGAAGTACGTGAGCTGCACCTGGCGCCGTTGGCCGGATTTGGCGCCGGTCGAGACGAGCGGCGCGTTGATGATCGGTCCCATGTTGATCCGGCCACCGGTCAACCGGAACAGATACGGGTCGGTGCGGCGGGCGATATGCCGCGCGACGAACTGGCCTATTCGCGAACGTCCGAAGCGAACACTGGCGTGGTACTTGTCACCGCGGGGCCTATGGGGATCGACGTAGCGCAGCGGCATGCACGCACCGTACCTCGCGGCCGACACCACGAACTGCTTGCGCATGGAATCACGCGGGATACCGCTCGAGAGCAAACGCCCTTGAAGGCCGAAATCCGCTGTTTAATGAGCCCGTGACGTACCCGCGGGAACGCCGCCCCGCGCTCGCGCTGGCGCGTGCGCGGTCTTCCCTCGCCACCTCGCGGGTGATGGGCCCGACCACCGGTGGGCTCTTCTTCGTCAGCGGAGTCCTCGGCGTCGTACTGGCGACTCAGATGCCGGACGGGCCCGGCAATGTGACCGTCGTCTACGTGGTGGCCGGGGTCGCCGTGATCCTGGGGGTCGGCCTGGTCGTGTGGGGCCGTCAGCTCGAGCCCTCACACCACCACGCGCTGGCCGCCAGTGGCACGATCATGCTCACGATCGCGATTTACGCGTCGACGAGTCCGTTTGCGGCGGTGGCGCTGACGAGTCTGTACATCTCTGTCGCGATAGATGTGTGCGTCTTCTTCATGTGGAATCTGGCTGTCGCCCACATAGTTTTCGCGATCACCTCGTGCATGGCGGTCATCGCCGTGCGTCCCGGGACACCGTGGTGGTCGGGATTGGTGGCCGCAGGTGCGACGGCCGGTGTCGGGGTCGTGGTGGGGTTGCTGAGTCGCTTCGCATCCGAGGGCGACGTGGACGTGCTGACCGGCCTGCAGAATCGCCGGGGGTTCGATCGGTCGCTCAACCACGAGATCGCGGTGGCGACGCGCAGCGGATCGGGACCTGCGCTGGCCGTGCTGAACCTCGATCGCTTCCACGCGATCAATGACCTGCAGGGCCACCGCGTCGGCGACCAGGTGCTCCAGCAGGTTGTTCGATCGTGGTTGCCCCTGTTGGAATCTGGAGACATCCTGGCCCGCCACGGTGGCGACAAGTTCGCCGTGCTGCTCCCGGATACGACGGAGCAGCGCGCCCGAGATCTGACCGATCGTCTCCGTGCGACCGTCTCGATGGGTTGCTCGGCCGGAGTCACGTCATGGCGGCCAGGGGAATCGGCATCTCTGCTCGTCAGCCGTGCCGATGTTGCGCTGTACCGGGCCAAGTTGAGCGGGGGCAACCGCACCGTGCTCGAATCTTCTGGCTTCGCACCGTTGGCGGTCGACCTCGCCGAGGCGATCTCTGATGGCGAAGTCGAGGTGCTGTATCAGCCCATCGTGGACCTCGCGACGGGCGACCTCGTAGCGGCGGTGGAAGCACTGGTTCGTTGGGAACCGCCGCACCGACCGGAGGTCACACCCGCTCAGATCATCCGCGTCGCGGAGGAATCCGGACTGATCGGCGAATTGGACAGATATGTGCTGCAGCGCGCGTGCGCGGACGCGAACATCCTGCAACGGGCAAAGCGTGACGGACCCCTGACCCTCAACGTCAACGTCTCGGGGCTCGAACTGGCCGCACCTGGGTACGTCGCCGGCATCCACACAATGCTGCGGGAAACCGGTTGGCCACCAGAACAACTCGTGCTTGAGGTGACCGAGAGTGTGCTCGACGTCGACACATCCGCCGCGATCGCGGCACTGCATGCGCTTCGTGCCGGCGGAATCCGGATCGCCATCGACGATTTCGGGACCGGCTACTCATCGCTGAGCAGGATCCAGACGTTGCCGAGTGATTTGTTGAAGCTGGACAAATCGTTCATCGCGGCGATCACCGGCGACGTACCCGTACCGCCGTTACTGCCGGTCATCGCGTCGCTCGGGCTTGCCCTGGGATTGCCGGTGATCGCCGAAGGGGTCGAGGACGAACATCAGGCAGCGATGGTGAAATCACTGGGATACTCTTTCGCGCAAGGCTTTTACTTCAGCCGACCGGAAAACCGCGATGCGCTACTGGCCACGCTGAGTGCCGTACCGACGGTCGGCGACGTCAGTTCTTGAGCGTGCCGTCCTGCAGCATCGACAACGTGGGCAAGACGACAACCAGTCGCCGTGGCGGCCGCTCGTGCTGGAAACAGCCCGCCGCGTCCTCGAGTACACCGGCGGCACCCCGATCATCTGGAACTGTACGAGGTAGCTGCCTCCACCTGGCTGCACCGACGGCGCCGAGGTGGTCGATACCACGCACCGTACGCCGGAAGGCGTCGCCCGACGGACCGCTGCCGCCGCCGGTTGAGTGGCCAGATCAGCCTGTGGCGCCGGGGTTTCCGAAGTACTGCACCAGGCAGAACTCATGGCCCTCCGGGTCCAGCATGTTCACCACGACACCCTCGTCGTAGTCGTGACGCACTCCGGTCCACCTGCCGCCGAGGCTCTCCACGTGACCGCGTCCGACGTCGATATCGTCCACCTCGACGTCCAGGTGCAGGCGGACCTTCGTCGACTTCGGCTCGGGCACCCCCTGAAAGGTGAGCCGCGGGATCGGGCCTGACCGAGATCCGAGCGTCGCCCAACCGGCGTCGTCGCCATGCTCATCTGTGGGCTCCAGTTCGAGCAGCGCACCCCAGAAACGCGCCATCCTGGCCGGATCGACACAGTCGATCGTCACCCCTGACCAGCGGTTGACCATGCCCTCCCCGATCTCACGATTATGGCATCGAATGAATCATGTACCCGCACCTCGGCATCGTGCGTGCGACGGAAAACCGCTGGCCCACAATCGGACGCGCCTACCTGCTCTGGCCGTCCACGATGACCGCGATCTCATCGGTGAGCGAGTAGCCCGGCGCCAGGGACAGGCTGTCACCACTCCAGAACTTGCCGGGGTCGAAGTAGTTCTCCCGCTTCTCGGTGCTCAGCAGCCCCATCTCCTCATAGGTGATGGCGACGGTCTCTGCGCAGTACGCCGTCTCCAGGCCTTGGGACCGCCGGCGCTGCTTGTCGCGCTCGGCCGATTCGCGGACCTTGCGATGGATGATCGGCAGCCCGCGGGTGAAATCGCTGACGATCGGCAACCGTCCGCGCAACCAGCGCCCGGTCAGCCGCGCCGTCGACGGGAACGCGGTCCCGTCCATCCGGGCCACCACCTTGAGCATCAGGTCTTCCTGCTGCCGGTTGGCCGGCGGAGTGAGCTGACGCAGCCAGGCCTTTTGCCCGTACTCGTGCACCCAGCGCTCCGCCACCTCGCGGGCATCGTTGAGCTGCACCCCACGATGGTGGGTGCCGGTCCACAGATCCAGCATCTTCTGGCCGAGTTCGGCATGCCAGATCAGCGGCGGCAGATCGTCGATCGCGACGGTCATGCCGACGTGGTTGACCGGCGCGTTCGTGAGCGCCTGGATCGCCCGGTCCGGCCCGGAGCCGCCCCGGAACAGCCAGATATCACCGGTCCGGGTCTCGTCGAGCGCCCGCGACAGGGACACCGTGTTCGCATTCACGACCGCAGCTTAGGCAGAATCTGGGTATGAAGGGCATCTGGAAGTGGATAGGGCTCGCCGGTGTCGCCGGTGTCGTCGCCGGTGGAGCACTGGTTGCGCGGGATCAGCGCATCCGGAAGTCGTACACGCCGGATGACATCCGGTCCCGGCTGCACCAGCGCTATGACGAGGCGAACGCCGCTACCAACCCTCGGTGAGCACCCGGTCCAGGGTGTCGACGTAGAAGTCCGCGCCCGCTATGTCGATGCACAACGGCGGCTTGGTCTTCAGGATGTTCTGGTGATCACCCGTCGGCTGGATGATCACGCCGAGTTCCAGCATGCGCTCACAAATGGCCTGGGTCTCCTCGGCGGCCGGTTCCAGTGTCGCGGTATCGCGGATCAGCTCGACACCCAGATACAGGCCCATCCCGTGCACGGTCCCGACGATCGGGTGCTTGTCCCGCAACGCCAGCAGGCGGGTCTTGAGGTGTTCGCCGACGCGCAGCGCGTTGTCCTGTAGCTCCTCGTCGCGCAGCACATCGAGCACGGTCAACCCGATCGCACAGGACAGCGGACTCCCGCCGGTGGAGGAGAAGAAGTAACCCTGCGACCGGAAGGCCTCGGCGATCGCGCGGGTCGTGATCACCGCACCCAACGGGTAACCGTTGCCGGTGGCCTTGGCGACCGAGACGATATCGGGCACCACCTGCTGCTGCGGGAAACCCCAGAACCAATGGCCCAGTCTGCCGTAGCCGACCTGCACCTCGTCGGCGATGGCGAGGCCGCCCGCCGCCCGCACGGCGTCGTACACCTGCTGCAGATATCCATCCGGCAGTGCCATACCGCCGGCGTTGCCGTACACCGGCTCACAGATGAACGCCGCCGGGGGACGACCCTGGGTTGTCAGCGCTTCGATCTGGGCCACCGCGTCGGTGGCGTACCGGTGCGCCTCGGCGCCGCGGTACTTGCCGCGGAAGCTGTTCGGCGATTCCACGGTGTGCACCCAGTCGGGACGGGTGGCCAGCGCGTTCGGGTTGTCGGCGGTAGACGTGGACACCGCGTCGGTGGCGTAGGTCCAGCCGTGGTAGGCCTCGCGGACGGCGATCACATCGGGGCGCCCGGTGGCCGCGGTGGCCAGCCGGATCGCGAGATCGCTTGCCTCCGAACCGGAATTGACCAGGAACACGGTATCCAGCGGGTCCGGTAGCGTCGCCGCGATCCGCTCGCTGAACTCGACGACCGCGGAGTAGTTGAACCGGGAGTTGGTGTTGAGGCGGCGCAGCTGTGCGGCGGCGGCATCGGCGACGCGGGGGTGGGCATGGCCGAGCACCGCGACGTTGTTGACCATGTCGAGATAGGTTCGGCCCGCTGTCGACATCAGATAGTGCCGGTGCCCGCGTTCGATCTGGGGCGGGTTGCGGTAGTAGCGCTCCTGCACTGCGGCGAAGCTGTCATCGCGGCGCTCCAGCAGATCGCGCTGCGGGGCATCGACAAGCTCGTCCAGGCCCAGAACCGTTCGTGGATCCCGGGATAACGCCAACCACCCCGGTGCGAGCTCGGCGGAGGTGAACTGCGGTGCCACCGGCGCGCCGACGGGTCGCACGGCCAACCGGGTCCACCTGCCCTGGCCGATCACCCCGAGGTGCTCGCCGGCGTGCACATGTCCCGGTGCGGTGCTGGACTCCACCCCGGTGAGTGTCAGCTCGAAATCCAGTCCGCGCAACGTGATCCGATCATCTGAACGTTCGACGACCTCACCGTCCCACGGCGCGAGCACCCTGGTCGTCGACGCCGGCCACAGGCTGACGCCGGTTTCGACGACCGCGGGGCTGTCGGCGGACAGCAGGGGTGCCCGGTTCAGGTGTGGATGTCCGAACCTGGTGAGCACCAGTGCCGCCCCGTCACACACCGCCGCGGTGGCAAGCTCGTCCGATCCCGCAAGGGAGTCCGAAAGGTCAAGTGTGATGACATCTTCCGGTTCCAAACCGGAGATCAGCCGGTTCTCGATCTCCACCTCGGCCGGCGCCGCCGTCAATCCGAGTTCGGCGGCGATCAGCGCGGTCATCACATCCATCGGCACGGAGGTGGCCTGGGTGAACATCCGCCACTCATCGTCGGATTGCTCGGTGATGTAGGCGTTGTCGGGATCCAGCTCACCCTGCTGGGCGCCACTGACGATGAGCACCGTGGTGCGCAGCACGAGCAGCGGCCACAGCGCGCGCGCCTCGGCGGGCTGAAGTGGGCGTACCGCGTGAAAAGCCTTGACGCCGGGCAGGATCGAGCTCGGTCCGTTGCCGGCGTGGCCGAGTACCGAAGACAGCGTGATCGCGAGCTCGGACACCGCCCAGGTGTCGGACAGGTCCCCGAAGTCGATGATGCCATCGGGCAGGCCCGCGCGGCCGGCGACCACATTGGCGTCGGTCAGATCCATATGCACTGCCTGGCGCGGTAGTTCGTCGGCCAGCGCGGTGATTCGCGTCCACGCGTCACCGGTGACGGCGAGGATCTCCTCGCGCTGACGGGGTGCGTGCGCGATGAGTTCGGTGACGACGTCGTGGCCGTACCGCAGATCCCACTGCAGGATCCGATCCAGGCCGGGGTGGCTGAACCCGGCCAGCGCCCCGCTGACCCGGGCGGCGAGATCACCCATGGCGGCGACGACGGCAGGGGTCAGATATCCGCGCTCGGTGAGGGTTCCGCCGGCCAGGAAGGGGAGCAGCTTGACGTGCGGCGCCGGCTCGCCGGTGGCGGCGGGCAGCGGGGTGGCCACCCGCAGTTCGGGACAGGCGCGGGCGATCAATTCCGCCGCAGCGTCCTGGGCGGCCAACTCGGTCTCGGTGAACGCCGGGTTGGCGAACTTGAGCACCGCGACCGGGGCGCCGTGTTCAGATACCAGGAAGTTGCAGTCCTGTTGACTACCAAGCGATGTCACCTCGCCGCGGGATCCGTACCGGGCGGCCAGCACCTCGACGGCGTGTTGTTCGGTGATTTGGGATGCCGGTAGGGCCGGCTGCTCAAGGAAATTGAAGCCTGCGACGGCGCTCACGTGCCGATGAACCCGACGACGACCTCGGTGAACGCGTCGTTGTCGTCACCGGCGGCGGTGTGGCCGGCCTCGGACAACTCGACGAACGTCGCCTGGGGCACCTTATCCAGGAAGTCGCGCACCCCTTGTTCGGAGACCACATCGGACAACTTGCCGCGGATCAGCAGGATCGGCACGGTCAGATTCGTCGCGGCGGCCTCGAGCTTGTCGGCGCGGGCGAACGGGTCATCGCTGGGCTTGGTGAGGAAGGCCGGATCCCAGTGCCAGTACCAGCGGCCGTCGCGCAGCCGGAGGTTCTTCTTGAGCCCCTCGGTGCTGCGCGGTTTGGGCCGGTGCGGCAGATACGCCGCGATGGCGTCGGCGGCCTGCTCCAGGGAATCGAAACCGTGGATGTGGTTGAACATGAAATCGCGGATGCGGGCGCTGCCGTCCTTCTCGAACCGGGGGACCACGTCGACGAGGATCAACTTGGTCACCAGTTCGGCGCCGGCCTCGTGGGCGGCCTGGATTCCGGTCAGTCCGCCCATGCTGGCGCCGACCAGGACGACGGGCCTGCCGATCTGGTAGAGCACCTGCAGGATGTCCGAGCTCAGCGTCTCCACGTCATAACTGGCGGTGGGGGAGCGGTCGCTGTCGCCGTGGCCGCGACTGTCCAGCGCGATGACGTGCAGACCGCGGTCGGCCAGGATCTGTCCGGTGTTCTTCCAGGAGTGCCGGTTCTGGCCGCCGCCGTGCAACATGAGGACGGTCGGACCGGATGTGTCGGTCGTGGTGTCCCGATTCCATTCGTCGGCCACCAATGCGAGGTCGTCGACACCCCGGAAGGTGACGGTCTGTGGTGCACTCACTGCCTTGCTCACGGACATCCTCTCGCCGGACCTGCGCCTCAGGTTACTGACCTGCCCCTTGGAATTGGTGTCAGGGCCTATGTCCCCGCGAACCTAGACTCAGTAGTCGTGCAACCAGCGGTACCCAATGACGATGAACGTGACCGGATCGTCGAGGCGACCTTCGACTGCCTGTCCGAGCCACATGAGGGGCCGGTACACGTATCGGCGATCCTCGCGCATGCCGAAGTCTCCAGCCGTGCGTTCTACCGGCACTTCCATTCCAAGGACGACCTCTTCCTGGCGATGCTGCATCAGGTGACCGAACGGCTGGCCGTGCTGCTCGACGAGATCGCCGTCGCCGCCTCGCCGGATCCGGTCGACCAGCTCCGCGCCTGGCTTGACCAGATGTTCACCCTGGCCAGCGACAGCGACTTGCATCGATATCTCGCGGTGCTGGACTGCGATGAGATGCGGTCGGCCAAGGGCTACCGGGAAGCGCGAGACCTGTCCCGCGCGCGCCGGGAGGCATCGCTGGCAACCATCCTGCAGGCCGGCCGTGCCGCCGGATCGTTTCCGTTGGCCGAGCCCGAATCGGACGCCATAGCGATCGCGGCCCTGGTGAGCCGCGAGCTGACCTCGGCAAGGATCTTCGACCCGGCGCAGATCCCGCTGTCCCGGGCCCGCGTGGAGGGTTTCACCCTGCGTGCGCTGGGGGTCTCCGGCAAATCTTGATTTTTCCTACTACACAGTAACTTCGTTCACCCAACCGGGTGGTCGGTGTTGTGGCCGTGAAAATCGTTATGTACGTTCTTCCGCATCCATAGCGCGCCTGTGGTCATATCGTGTTCGGACACGTGGCGTATGCCGACTCCGTCAGCAGCGAGCACCTTCGAAGGGACTACATGGGTACGCGGATGTCGCGCAGGGCGGGATCGGCCCGCTGATGGCTGTGCAGGACGCCATCCCGGCTGTCGTTTCCCGGCCCGTGCGCGCCTTCGGTGGATTCTTCTCGATGACACTGGACGTGTTCATCCTGATGTTCCGGCCGCCGTTCGCCTGGCGTGAATACATCCTTCAATCCTGGTTCGTCGCGCGGGTCTCGTTGCTGCCCACACTGATGCTGACCATCCCGTACACCGTGCTGCTGACCTTCACGTTCAATATCCTGCTCACCGAGTTCGGCGCCGCAGACTTCTCCGGTACCGG
>JBPPMV010000146.1:0-25097 GCA_051306235.1 Mycobacterium sp.
GCCAGCGTCACCGAAAACGACACCGTCGCGCACATGCTCGCGATCTTCAAAGCCGCGAAGGCCGCGTCGTACGGGATGTTCATCTCACCGCACTACTTCTATCCCACCGACCACGGCTGGCTGTTCAACGGCGCGTTGGAGGCCGACGAACTGCGCACCGGCACCTTCGATCGGCCGGGTCCGTTGAACCTCGACGGCCTTCCCGGCTCTGGGGCCGATTGGCTTGAAGAATTCAAGCCCTACATCAACGACCCGGATACGGTAGTTGTCAGCCCGCACAAGGTATTCGGCTCGCAGACCAACGACCTGGTTCTGCAGTTAAGGAAGCGGCGCATCAACAAAGTCCTGCTGGGCGGGATGCTCGCGAACATGTGCGTGGAATCGCACCTGCGCGATCTCCTCGAACAAGGCTTCGAGGTGTACGTCGTCCGCGATGCCGTCGCCGGCCCACGGCACCCCGAGTGGGGGGATGGCTACCAGGCAGCTCTGGTCAACTACAACTTCCTCGCGCACGGAGTGGTCTGGACCGAGGACGTTGTCGCCGCGATGCTGTCTACGCACTACCTCGAAGGTAATCGACCCGCCGCAACGCCGGTGACAACATTGGGACCGTGACCGATCAGCCGATACCTGCCTACGCCATCGCCTACCTTCGCGATGTCACCTTCAACGCTGACATCATCCGATATATGCGCGAAATCGACGGCACCCTAACGCCCTTCGGAGGAACGTTCGTCGTCCACGGCGGACGCAAGCACCCCATCGAGGGTGAATGGGACGGCGACATCGTCATCATTCGGTTTCCCGACTATGCGGCCGCGCACGGCTGGTACGAATCGGCCGAATACCAACGGATATTGCCACTGCGGGTAGAGAGCTCATCCTCGATCGCAGTGATCGTCGAGGGAGTTGAGTCCGGACACACCGGGACCTCGATGGTGGACAAGATGCTGAATCACACAGACCTGGTCTAGTCCACACGAAGCAGGAGTTTGCCTGCAAGGCGACCTGATTCGAGGATCCGGTGGGCGTCTTGCACGTCGTCGAACGCCAGCACCCGGTCGACGCCGATCGTCAGTGCGCCGCGGTCACGGGCATCACCGATGTAGGACTTGGCGGCCGCGAGACGGTCGGGGAACTCCACGAGTTCGAAGAGATCCACGAACGACACGGATTTGCGGTCCAGAGCCACCAGAGGGACATCGACGCGGGCGGCACGGATGTCCGGTGAGGTCTGAGCGCCGTAGCACAGAACATGCCCGAACTGGGCGGTCGCGTCTATCAACGCCGCCAGCAGTGGCCCGCCCACGGTGTCGTAGACGACCTTGGCGCCGTGCCCGCCGGTGAGGGTGGAGACCACGTCGGCGAGTTCTTCGTCGTCGGTGGCGATCGCGTGATCGGCACCCAGCGCGAAGAGCTCGGGCTTGCGCCCCATGGTGCGTGTCGTGGCGATCACGGTGGCGCCGAGGTCGTGTGCGATCTGGATCAGCGCGGTGCCCACCGAGGACGTCCCGGCAGTCACGATCACGTTGTCTCCCGGGGCAATTGCCACCTTGGTGGCCAGCGTGTAGGCCTGCAGGCCGGCCATCCACGTCGCGGCTTCCTCCTCGTCGGACCGATCATCGGCGATGTGGACGAGGGCTTCGACCGGTATGTCTGCGTGCGTGGCGTAGGTGCCGGTGCCCACGGTCGGCGACTGGATGGGCAGGATCGCCACCCGATCCCCGACCCGGAATCCGTCGACGTCTGGTGCGGTCTCGGTGATGCTTCCGGCCGCTTCGACGCCGAGCCGCGCCGGGAGTGTGGGGGCGATGACGTAATGGTCGCGGCGGAACAGCGCCTCAAAGCGATTCAACCCGATCACATGGATCTCGATCCGCACGTGTCCGGGCTGCAGCGCCTCCAGTTGCAGCGGCACCATCTCCAGAACCTCTGGCCCGCCGAGTCGGTCGAACTGCACCCGGCGTGGACCCGGGGTAGCGCCGGCGGCATGGGTCGCATCAATCATCAATGAGTTCACTATCTTTCGCTCCAAACGAATCGGTATGTGCATGGCCGGGGCAGATCAGCACCACGATCTCGCGCCCATTATGTGTAACTCATACTGTTACAGTTCTACTGTATGTAACCGAGCCTGTTACAGTCAAGTGGGCGACGGGGGTTATCGCGGAGCTGGTTTCGGCCTACGGAGCACCGGCGACACAGAACACGTTGCCCTCCGGATCGGCCAGAACCACCCACCCGAAGTCCGCGCTGGCGGCATTGCGGCCCACTTCAGTGGCGCCGACGGCGATCAGCCGGGCCACATCCCGCTCCCTGTCGCGAGATTGGAGATCGAGGTGCACCCTGTTCTTGCCCGGCGTCGGGTCAGGTACCTTTTGGAACCCCAACCGCAGGCCCTGCGGCGAGGCGACCGTCACGAACTCGCCGGGAGCCGCGACAGTCACCTCGCCGGCGATGGCTCCGGCCCACCAGTTGGCCAGCGGCTCGGGGTCGGTGCAGTCGAAGGTCACCATGGCGATATCGAGCGTGAGAGATTCGGTATGCATGTCATTTCCTTCGGTGTTTTATATGGGGCGCGCCAGAACACACGCGGATTCCTCTGCCGTGCTGACGAATTCGAACCTCAAATGTTGGCGCCACCATCAATGATGAGGTCCGATCCGGTGAGAAAGGACGACTTGTCGGATGCCAGGAACACGGCGCCGGCAGCGATCTCCTTGGCGTCGCCGAGTCGCCCGAATGGTGTGGTGATGCCGGCGGCTCCCTCGTCTCCGAGTTCTGCCAGGACATTGCTCATGCCAGGAGTGGCTACCGGTCCTGGGCACAATGCCGAGACGCGGATGCCGCGGGGGGCCAGTTCCAGCGCCCAGGAGCGGGCGAAGTTACGGATCGCCGCCTTTGTCGCGGCGTACACGCTCATCCCGGGTTGCCCGCTGATCCCGGCGATGGAGGACATCAGCACCACCGACGCACCGTCGGGGAGCAGCGGCAGAGCTTTCTGAACGGTGAACACCAGACCTTTGACGTTGTCGTCGAAGGTGGTGTCGTAGTGCTCTTCGGTGATCTCGGTCAGGGCGATGGGCCGGCCGCCGCCGGCGTTGGCGACAAGCACATCGAGTCGGCCGCTGCGTTCGGTGATGGTGGCATACAGCGCGTCGAGAGCGGCGAGTTCGGAGACGTCGCCTACGACACCGGTGACGTCTGCGCCGGTATCTGCCTTGATGGCGGCTACTGCGGCGTCGACCACGTCTTTGCGGCGTCCGGTCAGGTAGACCTGAGCGCCTTCCGCGGCGAAGCTGCGAGCGGTCTCCAGACCGATGCCGGAGCTTCCACCGGTAATGAGCGCGACCTTGCCGTCGAGTTGTCCCATTGTGTTTCTCTCCTTCTCCAGTGATGGTGCGATGTGCGGGATGATCGAAGAAACTTGGTGGGTGCCGGGTCTCAACCGAGGTCGATATGGTCGGCGAGACGCTTGAGCAGGGGCCGCAGCGCGTCCTCACCCAGACCGGCCAGCAGTGTCCGCGCCACCCCTAGCTCAGCGAACTGCTGCAGTTGCGCGGCAACCCGATAGAGAGCTGCGGTGTCACCGGTGGCCGCGGCGGTGAGTTCGGCGGAGTCGCCGGGGTAGGGCACCGTCACTTCGATAATGGCCGGATCGCGTTGCAGACGTTCGGCTTCGGCATTCATGATGTCCAGCAGCGGGCTGAGCTGGTCGGGTTCGGAGATGCTGGGGAAGTAGCCGTCACCGATCTCGGCGGCCCGGCGTGCCGATCGGTTGGAACGGCCGCCGATGATGATCGGCACGGCGCGGCCGGCCGGCTGGGGCAGGCTGATGGCGTTGTCGAAGTTGGCGTAGGTGTTGTGCACGTTGGCTTTGGTGTCGCGCCACAGAGCGCGCATTGCCTCTATGTAGTCGTCATGCCGGCGGCCGCGGTCGGCGAACGGGACGCCTACTGCGTCGAACTCCTCGGCGAGCCAGCCCACCCCGACGCCCAGCAGCAAGCGCCCTTCGCTGAGGACATCCAGTGTGGCGGCCTGTTTGGCCAGCACAACCGGGTTGCGTTGCGGCAGAACGATCACACCGGTGCCGAGCTTGATGTCACGGGTGACGGCGGCGGCGAAGGCGAGCCAGGTCAGTGGGTCGGCGATCTCGACCTCTTCAGCCCCGCCCATCATCTTGCCGGATTCGTCGTACGGGTATTCCGTCTCGTAGCCCGAGGGCATGACAACGTGATCGATGGCCCACAGCGACTCCAGCCCCAGCTCCTCGGCAAGGACGGCAGTGGCACGGGCCTGCGCTGCACTGGCTCCGGCACCGACATTGACGGCGAACAGACCTAATTTCATGAAAGGAAATCCCTTGCCTCGGTGGATGTTCGTAGGTGGCGACCTGATGGCCGCGAGCTGGACCCCAGCCCGCCGGTTCCCGGCGGGCTGGGCGATGAGGGGCGAGTTGACCTCGCACCGGCCAGTACAGCCTTGTAACTGACCTTGTTACAGGTAACATACGTAACGAAGTTGGTTACAGTCAAGGTGGGTGTCGCCGGAATTACCGGCGAAGGGCAGGACGGTGCACGATGAGCGCGAACAGCAGGATGAGTCTGGCGGTGCACGTACTGACGTGGATCGCCTTCGATCGCCGCGGCACCGACAAGGAGGTCGGCACTTCGCAACGCATCGCGACCAGCGTGAACACCAACCCGGTGGTGATCCGTCGATCCCTGATCGACCTCCGCGAAGCAGGCCTGGTGGAATCCAGCCGCAGCCGGGGCTGGACGTTGACCAGGGACGCGTCGAAGATCACTCTGCTCGACGTCTACAACGCGGTCGGCGGCGGCGAGATCTTCGGCATGCACGCCTCCCCACCCGACGCCGAATGCTATGTGGGATACGGGATTCAACCCGTTCTCACCCGCGTCTACGAACGCGCGACCGCAGCGCTGTGCGACTCGCTGGCCACCACGACCATCGCCAATATCCTGCGCGACACCATGGCCGAGTTCGAAACCGGCGCCGGAGCGGGGATCAATCGCGGCTCGTGACGGCGCCGTCGGGCCATTCATCACTTCATCGACCACGTTCGCAGCGTTCGAAACACACCTGAGAGGTCCCACGTGCCAGAAGATGCATCCCAGACGCCGACCAACAGTCTGGGCGAATTCCTGCGCGCTCAGCGCGCCCGTGTCACCCCCCAAGAGGTCGGGCTACCCGTGGCCTCGAGCCGGCGCGTCGCCGGTTTGCGGCGCGAAGAGGTCGCCGTCCTGTCTGGGGTGAGCTCGGACTACTACGCACGCCTGGAGCAGGGCCGCGAGCGTACCCCGTCCGCTCCGGTCGTCGACGCCATCTGCCGAGCGCTACGGCTCAACCCGGACGCCCGGGCGCACGCCTTCCGACTCGCCAAGCTGTCCCCCAGTTGCGCCACAGCGGCCGAGACCGTCAGCCCCGAGCTGTTGCAAACGATGGCCGCCTTCCCGCAGGCAGCCGCCTACGTGACCAACCCGGCGTTCCGTGTCCTGATCGCCAATCCGGCGGCCTCGGCGCTCATCACACCGTTGCAACAACGCGAAGTGAACGTCCTGGCCGCGCTGTTCCTGGACCCGGCGACCCGGGACTTCTACGTCAACTGGGACGAGGTGGCCAAAGCCTCCGTCAGTGCGCTTCGGCTGTCCGAGGGATTCTCCCCACCCCACCAGGAAGTCGCCGAGCTGATCGCCCGCCTGCGCCGCGACAGCCCGGTCTTCCGCACCCTGTGGGACGACCGCAACGTCGAAGGTCTCACCGTGACCCACAAGACGATCCGTCACCCCGACGTCGGGCTGCTGCAGCTGAGTTACCAGACCTTCGATGTACGCAGCGCCCCCGGCCAACAGCTGACGGTGGCCACCGCAGCACCGGGGTCAGCCAGCGCCGACGCCCTGGCACTGCTCGGCTCACTCGACGCGACCCGACGCCAAGAGCGGGTCCAGTAGTCGCTGCCAGGGTGCAGCGCACCTAGGAAGTCTCGCCATTCCACGACACCGCGGCCGAGGGTTGACTTGCCTTCACGAACCCGTGAAAGGCAGACACACATGAGCATCGTCATCATCACCGGAGGCAGCCGCGGTATCGGCGCCACCACCGCCCTGGCATCCGCCCAACGCGGCATGGGCGTGATCCTCACCTACAACAGCAACCCGGAATCGGCGAACGACGTCGTCGACACCATCGTTGCGGGCGGTGGTCGGGCCGTCGCCCTCAAGCTCGACGTGGCCGACAGCTCGTCGTTCCCGGCGTTCACCGAGGCTGTGCGCGAGGCACTGCTCACGACCTGGGACAGCACCCACTTCGACCATCTCGTCAACAATGCCGGCTACGGCCTGTTCACCCCCATCGCCGCGGTCACCGAGGCCGAATTCGACGGCCTGTACAACGTGCATCTCAAGGGTCCGTTCTTCCTCACCCAGGCGCTGCTGCCACTGATCACCGACGGCGGCCAGATCGTCAACCTGACCAGCGCGACCACCCGGGTCACCACACCCGGTGTCGCGCCGTACGCCAGCTTCAAGGGTGGGCTCGAAGTGCTGACCCGGTACATGGCCAAGGAGTTCGGCGACCGACGGATCAGGGTCAACGCCGTCTCCCCCGGCCCGATTCGCACCGAGCTCGGCGGTGGGCTCAACGACGAGTTCGAGGCAGTGCTGTCCGCACAAACAGCTTTGGGTCGAGTCGGCGAAACCGAGGACGTGGCCAGCGCGATCGTCAGTCTGCTCTCCGACGACAACCGGTGGATCAACGCCCAATCGATCGAAGTGGCCGGCGGCTTCGTCATCTAACCCGTCGGCTCACCACAGAAGGGAAGCTCCCATGCTCGACCACGTGTTCATCTCGGTCAGCGACCTCGATCGGTCCATCGCCTTCTACGCCGCGACTCTCACCCCGCTCGGCATTACCGCCCGCGTCGACTACGACGGAAATCTAGGCCCCGCAGGACACCCGGACCTCAAGGGATTCGGTACCGAGGGCCGAATCTTCTTCTGGCTCAGGCACGGAATCGTCGACAGCCGCGCCGCCCACGTCGGGTTCGTCGCCGACAGCGTCGCCGAGGTCGATGCCGCCTACACCGCCGCGATGGCTGCGGGCGCCACCGACAACGGAGCACCTTCGGTACGGGACTACTACGATCCCCGCTACTACGCCGCCAGCGTTTTCGACCCCGACGGCTACAGCCTTGAATTCACCTACAAGAGCTGGCAGCACTGACCTCATGACCACACTGCTGATCTACGGCGCCACCGGCTACACCGGCCGGATGGCAGCCCAACACGCCGCCGCAGCCGGGATGAATCCCGTGCTCGGCGGACGCAACGCATCGCAGCTGGCAGCCCTGGCCGACGAACTGGGCGTCGAGCATCGCGCGTTCGCCCTCGACGACCCCGGCGCAGTGGACGCGGCACTGCTCGGGGTGTCCGTCGTGCTCAACTGCGCCGGGCCCTTCCTGCGCACGGCCCAGCCGCTGATGGCCGCCGCCATCCGGTGTGGTGTCGATTACCTCGATACCGCAGCCGAATTGGACAGCTACCTTCTGGCCGAGACCCTCGACAACAAGGCCAAAGCCGCTGGTGTGTTGCTGCTCCCGGGCAGCGGTGGCAGCGTCGCCATGCTCGGCTGCCTCACCGCCCACGCCGTTGGGCGGGTTACCGACCCCCGGCGCGTGCGGGTCGCGCTGCACGTCGCCGGATCCATGTCGCGGGGATCGGCGGTCAGCGCCGCCGAGAACCTGAGCTCCGAATGCCTGGAACGCGTGCGCGGCGAGCTCGTGCGCCGAAACCCCGATGATTCCAGGGAATTTGACTTCGGCGCGGGGCCGGTCACCTGCACCCCGGCCACTCTGCCCGACCTCGTGACCATCTGGCATGCCACGGCCATCCCCAACATAGAGACCTTCGTCCACGTTTCGGGGGACGCCTTCCCGAGCGGTAATCTGTCGGATCTGCCCGAAGGCCCGAGCTTCGAGCAGCGCCAGGCGAACAGGTATCAGGCGAGCGTCGAGGTCACCGGGGCCGACGGCTCCACGGTCCGGTCGTTGCTCGACACCGTCAACGGCTACACCTTCACCCCGTTGGCAGCCGTTGAGGCGGCGCGGCGGGTGCTTGCAGGGGAGGGCCGGCCTGGATTCCGCACTCCCGCCTCGCTGTTCGGCGTCGGGTTCGCCGAGACCATCGCCGACACGAGGATATTCGACATCTAGCTAGCTTCTCCCAGACACGCGGTCGGCCCCGGAAGTCCCGGACTTGGCCGAGCGGCGACCTCGCGCCAGGCGTTGAAACCGACCGAGCCCTCCCCGACCCCGTACTGGTACCAAGGCGGGAGATCGAACAGAGACAGCCGATTCGCTAGATCCACATTCCACTCTCGCCTCCCTGCCGTGCGCCGGCTCGCGTCAACCTTCGACGATGCCGGCCAAAATGTCGACGACATCTGTCAGCGGCATCGTCGTGTCGATCTCGTGGGTGGCTGCTTCCCGCAGTATCGGCTCGACCTCGGCAATATCAGCCAGAATCTGCAGCCGTTGCTCATGGATCTTGCCGAACGGATTGTTCGTGCGCCGCTGAAGGCGGTCGAGCACCACACTGGTTGGCGCACTCAACAATACGACCGCATCGAAGCGGTCATAGAAACGTCCCTGGTTTGCCACGGTGCCCTGAACGAACAGCGGGCGTTCGCGCGACCGATTGAGCAGGCCGTCCATCAACACCTCCCGCCACAGCGGCTCGCCGTCGACGACCTCGATCCAGGGACCCTCGTCAGTGTCCACAGTGACAAAGCCCCGCCGCGCGAGCTCACCCAAGACGGTCGACTTGCCCACACCGGACATTCCCGTCACCAGGATCGCCGCGTGCTTCGTCATGAACAGATATTCAACCGGCTACAACCCCCAGCCGCGAACCCTCGCGCACGACACAGACAGGATCCGCAGGTCGGTAACCGAATAGGACATCCTGTCAACATATTTCGAGAGATGCGCGGTTCCGCAACGCTGCCCCTTCGTGAACGCTCCCAGCATGGACGCATTCGAACCGTTCACAAACAACTGTTGATGAATTGGGGACTGGCCCGGGTTTGGTTGACATCTGATCTGTGAGGATCGCCCCTCACGGTGAAAGGGTGTTTCTTGTGCCGAAAGCACTTCCCGAAGAGTTCCGCTGCGCCCCGTCGAGGCTCTCACAGAGGGCGGACGCCAGTTGACGGCGCGACGTCACGCCCAGTTTTCGGAAGACCTTGCCGAGGTGGTATTCCACGGTGGACGTCGTGACGAACAATCGACTGGCGATCTCGGCGTTGGTCGCGCCGGCGGCGGCGTGGCGTGCCACCTGGTCTTCCTGCGGTGTCAGGCCGAACGGGTTGTCTGCGCGCGGCGCATCAGCCGTCGTCTTGCCGGCGGCGCGCCGCTCGGCACCGGTGCGGTCGGCGAACGCGGCCGCTCCCATCGCGGTGAACATGTCATAGGCCGTCCGCAGCTGCACCTCCGCGTCGCGGCGACGTTTCCTGCGGCGCAGCCACTCACCGTAGAGCAGATGTGCACGGGCGAGTTCGGTGCGTACCGCGGTTTCAGCCAGCTGCTCGATGGCCTGGAGGTAGTACGCCTCGGCGTCAGCGTCGGCAGCCATCAACGCCCGCGACCTCGCCAACAGACCCAGCGCCCACGGGGTGGCCGCGGCGGTTGCGCGTTCGGTCAGGCGCGTCAACGCCGCCTCCGCTGCGGCTTGGTCTCTGCCACGCACACCGGCCTCGACGACCTCGGGTAGCACCCGGTTCCCGAAGCCTGGCGGGTCATCGTGAAAAATCCGCAACGCCAGCCGGAGCGCCTCCGGGTACCGACCCAGCCCGAGTTCCAAGACGGTCAGACCCATCAGCGCGAAGATCTCCAGAATCGAGGCGCCCTTCTGACGGCCCCACTCTGCGGTCAACGCGGCCACCGCGCGGCTCTCGCTTTCGCGGCCCTGCCAGGCGCGCACTTCCAACAGCACCCCGGTCGTCGCCGGCGGCGGTACCCCGATCAGCGTCGAGATCTCGGCAGCCTCGCTGTAGCTGTTCTCGGCGTCATTCATTTGGCCTGCCCAGGCCTGGCTGGTGGAGAGCCCGGCCAGGGTGATCCGCATCGCCCCCAGGGCTCCCTGGCGGCGCTCGATTGTTTGGGCGCGTTCGAACATCGCCCGACGACCTTGCTCGTCCCACACGTCATCGGCGGCGAACCACCCCAGAATCGTTGACGGGATGTCGACGTGGGCGGCGGCCTCATCGGTGAACAACATCGCCACCGCTGCCCGCAGCAGCGGGACCGCTTCGGCGTAACCGGTGGCGATTCGGGTGGCGAAACCGTCCAGCAGCAGGTCGTTGCCGCTCGGCGGGCGACGCGGGTCGCGGGCGGCGTCGAGCACCGCATGCGCCACCTCGTCGAGGGTGGTGCCCGCTACGTATTGACGGGCGACGATCGCGGCCTGCATGGCATCGAAGAGAATCTGGCGGACCAGAGAAACGTCGGTTGGCTCTACCCGTGTCGCGGCCTCCAACAGGATGGCGGGGGCGTCTTTGTGCCGGGAGAAGAACACCGAGATCGCAGCGCGCAGGCGTTGCACGGCGACGTGCATACCGGCGTCGTCGAGTACCGAAGTCGCCAAGTCCAGCAGGGCCTCGGCCAGAGCGCCATCACCGGCGGACAGGTAGGCCTGCGCGGCAGCCAGATACCGCAGCGCACGGTCTCGGGCGTCGGGCGACAACTCAGCGGCGCGCGTCAAGAACGCGGCCTGCATGGTGTATCCACCCCGGCGCTGGGCGCGCTCCGCAGAGGCCTGCAGGTCGGCAGCGATCGTCTCCTCCGGAGTCGTCACGGCGGCCGCCCGGTGCCAGGCGGCCTGGTCATCATGACCATCACGATGAGCCACCGTTGCCAGCGCGTCGTGCACACGCTCGCGCTCCTCGGGTGTCGCACCGTCGTACACCGCCGAACGGATGAGGGGATGACGGAACGCGATGCGCGGCTCCAAGGACACGATCCCCTGCTGCACAGCGTGATTGGCCGCCGTCGCGGCGATACCCAAGAGCGCCGCCGCTCGCGACACGGTCGATGGCTTCTCGTCGGCGCAGGCCGCGGCGACGAGTAGAACGGTGCGCGCCTCCGGCGACAGCGTGGCGACCTGCGCCAGGAAGTGGACGTCCACCCGGCGCCCGACTGGCAGGCGGCGTGGCAAAGGGAACCGACCGGCCAACTGCTCGGCGCTGAGTTCTCCGAGCAACTCCAGCATCGCCAACGGGTTGCCGCCGGTCTCGTCGATCACGCGCGCCGACACTCGCGGATCCAGTGATCCGGCCACCGCCTCGTCGAGAATCGTGTGAGCCGAGGCCGGATCCAGAGCAGCGATACGCCGGGTCGTCAGTCCCTCCAGCGGTGTGAGGTCTCCGGCGTGCTCTCGGGCGCTGAACACCATGCCTATGGGGTCGGCGTACAGGCGCCGCGCGATGAATCCCAGCACCGCCAGCGATTCCTGGTCCAACCACTGGGCATCGTCGATCAGGCAGACCACCGGGCGTTCCGCGGCGACGTCGGACATCAGCGCCAACGCGGCCAGGCTCACCAAGAACCGGTCCGGTGCCGGGCCGCCGGTGAGGCCGAACGTCACCTCCAGCGCGGCGCGGTGCGGGCCGGCCAGCCTGTCCAGACGATTGAGATAGGGCAGGACGAACCGGTGCAACGCAGCGAAGCCCATCCGCAACTCCGATTGCGCGCCGACAATCCACAGGATCGTCACGTCGTCAGCCGAGTCCGCCAGGTACTGCAACAGACGAGTCTTGCCGACGCCGGGTTCACCGATGAACACCAGCGAGCCGCTGAAGCCGTCCCTGACCTCGGTGGCGAGCTTGTCGAGCATCGCGCACTCCGCGGCCCGGCCGAGGAGGGTACGGGTCACGCCCGCAGGGTCCGTCCGATCATCGGTCAACGTGTTTCCCCACGCTTGTCGCCCGGTGCAGACACTGACACAGCCCCACACCTGCGGTGCTTACTACTGCGGAAAGACTAGATCTGACCAGCGCATTGTGACACTGATACGTGAGCTTCGTTCGTTCGGCACAGATTCCGCCCCCCACCACTGGGGTTCATCCCGGATTCGCGCCGACCTGGTTCCGTGGTCGGCTCCACTGGGTGCGCCGACCCGCACACCACGCCCACTGCCCTGCCGGCCCAGGCACGCGGCGGCAGCTTCTGAGAACAGGTGACGTCCATGAGTGCTTTTGCCACCCGGTACAACACGGCGACAGTCGACGGACTCGAGGTGTTCTACCGTGAGGCCGGCGATCCGAACAACCCGACGTTGTTGTTGCTGCACGGCTTTCCGTCCAGCTCCCACATGTTCCGCAACCTGATCAACTCGCTCGCCGACACGTACCACCTGGTGGCCCCGGATCACATCGGTTTCGGTCGCTCGGCGATGCCGACGACGACCCAATTCACCTACAGCTTCGACCGTCTCACCGAGATCACGGAGGGCTTGATCGATCACCTGGGCCTCACCCGGTTCGCGCTCTACATCCATGACTACGGCGCCCCGATCGGCCTCCGCATCGCCAGCAGGCGCCCCGAACGGATCACCGCGCTCATCACCCAGAGCGGCAACGCCTACATGGAAGGCTTCACCCCGTTCTGGGACATCCTGTTCGCTCACGCGAAGGACCGCGCGGCCAATGAGGACGGCGTTCGCGAAAAGTTCACCCCCGAAACCACGTACTGGCAGTACACCCACGGCGTGCCCGCCGATCGGCTCGACAGGATCGCCCCCGAAACCTGGCAGCTCGACCAACTCGGCCTGGACCGCAAGGACAATGACGCCATCCAGCTACAGCTGTTCTGGGACTACCAGTTCAACCTCGACGGCTACCCGGCGTTTCAGGAGTACTTCCGCACCCACCAGCCTCCCCTGCTGGTCACGTGGGGCAAGAACGACGAAATCTTCGGGGCCCCCGGGGCAGAGGCATTTCGCCGCGACTTCCCCAACGGGGAATTCCACCTCCTCGACGCCGGCCACTTCGCGCTGGAGACCCACGGCGAGGAGATCAGCGGATACATCCGCGACTTCCTGCCACGAGCACTGGCCACGGCGCCGGCAAACTAACCGGCACCGCTGTCGACCCCGACGCCCCAGGAACACCGATGCCCAGGAACTTCCGACCGCCGTTGCCGCCCTTCACAATGGACACAGCAGCACAGAAAGTCCGCAAGGCTGAAGACAGCTGGAACTCGCGTAACCCGGCGACGGTCGCACAGGCCTACACCGAGGACAGCTGGTGGCGCAACAGGTCCACTTTCATCCAAGGTCGTGCCCAGATCATCGAATTTCTCACCACTAAGTGGGAGCGCGAACTCGACTATCGATTGATCAAGGAACTGTGGGCACAGGACGGGAACCGTATCGCGGTGCGGTTCTGCTACGAGTACCGCGACGCCGAGCATCGATGGTTCCGTGCCTACGGCAACGAGAACTGGCACTTCGACGACAGCGGTCTGATGAAATGGCGGCACGCCAGCATCAACGACCTGCCGATCGAGGAATCCGACCGAAAGTTCCACTGGGACATCACCGGCGTCCGGCCGGCGACTAAACCCGGACTGAGTGAGCTGGGTTTGTGATCCCCCAGACCATCAGACCATCCGAGGAGACCACCTACCGTTGACAACCAACCCAACTGCCTTGGATCGCTACGTGTACTCGCAGCAACCGGGCTACGACGAAATGACCACTCGCGCCGCCTTCGCCGGTGCGGTGCCGTTGAGAACGGTCGTCATCTACTGCTATGACCCACGCGCAGCCCACATCCCGGTCGAGCTTGCCAAACTGTGGACGGACGAGACGTATCCCGGTGACCTCATCCTCGACGACCACGGCCACAAAGTCGGCAGCACCGCAACCATCTTCCCCATCGTCGTCGCGGGCGGCCGAGCCACCGACGCCTTGCGCTCGATCACCATCGGTCATCATCTCTTTGGGTTGCAGAACATCGTGGTCGTGCATCACACAAACTGCGGGACAAGCAGTTTCACACCGCACGGTCTGCTCGAGGCCTACCGCACCGAACAAGGTAGCGACCTGTCTGACACGTATGGCTCTGACAGCCTCGCGATCGGCCACCTGGAAACATCACTCGGCCATGACGTCGATCTGCTGCGACGATCACCTGCGGTTCCCGCCACGGCGAAGATCTTCGGCATGGTATTCGACATCGACAGCAACGAATTCACGCTTTTGATCCCGCACACGACTCGCCGACGAAAGGACCGCACGTAATGCACACCCTGACAACGCCATTCGGTTTCGAGTCGACGGCCGACGAAGTGATTCGTGGCGTCGACCTCACCGGGAAGCGGGCAGTGGTCACCGGCGCAACCAGCGGACTGGGTGTGGAAACGGCCCGTGCACTGGCGGCGGCCGGCGCCGAGGTCGTGCTGGGGGTCCGCCGGCTCGACGCGGGCAAGAGCGTCGCCGAGGAGCTCCGACACCTCACGGGAAACGACGCCATCGAGGCGGCGCCGCTGGATCTTTCAGATCTCGAGTCGGTATCTGCCTTTGCGCGGGCGTGGAACGGCCCGCTGCACATCCTGGTCAACAATGCCGGAGTCATGGCCCTGCCCGAATTGCAGCGCAATGCGTTGGGATGTGAGATGCAGTTCGCCAGCAACTTCCTTGGCCACTTCGTGCTCGTCGTACAGTTGCAAAAAGCTCTCGCCTCCGCCGGTGGCGCGCGTGTGGTTTCGGTCAGCTCCACCGGGCACCTGTTCTCGCCAGTGGTTTTCGATGACCTCCACTACCGTTTTCGCCCCTACGATCCGATGACCGCATACGGTCAGTCGAAGACGGCGACAGTGCTGTTGGCCGTCGAGGTGGCAACGCGGTGGGCCGGTGACGGAATCTTTTCCAATGCACTCAATCCGGGCGCGATCAGCACGGGCCTTCAGAAACACACCGGCGGCTTGCGGACACCCGCAGAGTTTCAGAAGACCGTCGAACAAGGCGCGTCGACATCGGTACTGCTGGCGGCATCGCCGCTGATCGAGGGCATCGGGGGCCGGTACTTCGAGAACAACAACGAGGCCGACGTCGTGACCGAACGTGCCGAGGCTCTCGGCCGGGCCGGCGGGGTCGCGAACTATGCGCTCGACGCGGACAATGCGAGTCGACTGTGGCGTGCGGCAACATCCCTTACGGGCGCCGAATAGTCCTCACGGAGAGACATTTCCACGCCATCGACGCGTTGTGGCTGTTCGTGCACGCTTGGTCCGTGGGGCGGCGAGTTCTTCACCCTGCCGGCGGTCCATGCCGACCTGCGCCCGGTCCAGGTTGGCGGTCCGCCGATCTGGATCGGCGGGGCCAGCGAGGCCGCGGCCAGATGCTTGACTTCGCCGGCCAGGCACTCACCACATGGAGAGATTGTCGGACGGTTTGACGGCGCGTCCCCAGCACGGGCGGCGGTGATCGCCCCAGCCTCGCAGCCGCGCGCCGGACACAGGAGGGCAGCAATCGATGTCGGGGGGCCTGTCCGCAGCGGGTCCGGTCGTGGTCGCGCGCCGGCCGACCAGCAGCCATGCCAGCGCACCAGCCACGGGTAGCAACATGACTGTCTCGACCCACGTCGCTTTTTCGCCGGCGTGCAGATGCTGGCACTCGATGGCCAGCGCGTCGCCGATCGCCCACACCCAGAACGCCGCCGCGAGGCTGATGACAACTACGCCCATGACAATGGGCCTCCTTCCGGGACTCAGCGAATAGGACAGTCTCTTAACTGATTTCGAGGGCTTCAAGGTTCCGCATCGCCGCTCCTTCTCGAACTCTCCCAGCATGGACACTCAAGACTGTTCACACAATCAATAGATTGTTGATGAATTGTTTAGGATTCACTTCATGGACGTGGAACGCCTGCGCCTACTGCGCAACTTCGCTGAACACGGCACCGTGCAATCGACTGCCGAGGCCCTGTCCTTGACGCCTTCGGCGGTGTCCCAGCAGCTCAAGCGGCTTCAGCGCGAGGCCGGTGTGGAGTTGCTCGAACCCTACGGTCGTCGCGTGCGACTCACCGAAGCAGGCAAAGCACTCGTGGCACGCGCCGATGACATCCTCGCCGCGTTGGATCGCGCACACGCCGAAATGGAGGCCTTCCGGGCCACACCGCGCGGTGCCGTGCGGGTGGCGATCGTGCCCTCTGCCGCGGCGATGCTCCTCCCGGGCCTGATCGCCGAGGCATCCGACATCGGGGTGGACGTCATCGCCCGCGACATCGACCACTCCGCCGCCCGAACACCCGAACTTCTTATCGACCACGACGTCGTGGTCATCGACCGCGACGAGCGCGACACTTCGAGTTGGGGTCCGCGGTATGCGTCGACTTTTCTGCTGCGGGAACCGCTGGACCTGCTCCTGCGACCGGATCATCATCTGGCCGCCAACGACTCCATCGCCTTGCATGAGCTTGCGCACTGCCCGTGGATCAGCGTGGAAATCGGGCGTATGGTCGACGACGTCATGCGTTCACTGGCCACCATCTCCGGAGTTCAACCCCGAATTATTCAACGCATCAATGACTTTCGCGTCGTCGAGGAACTCGTTCTTTCAGGGATCGGCATCGCGCTGCTCCCCCGCTACGCACCCACGGTTCGCGAACTCATCCGCAAGCCTGTCGACGGCATCAACGTGGCCCGCAGCGTCGAAGCGATCACCCGCACCGGCACCGCCCAACGACCCGCGATCGCTGCTGTCATCGACATCCTGACCCGCGTCGCGACCAGATCCTTACGCTGACCTGGCATGGCCGGTAACGTCGACAATCCCATGGTCAACAAGCGCAGTGTCCGACGATCAGCCTTCGTGTTGATCGCCTTGGTGATGAGCACGGCCCTCGGGTCGGCTACCGCCGCTGCTGACGCACTTGAGGACTATCGCTGGGAAAGTCGTCCCCTACTGCTCTTCGCGCCTACCGGCAGCGATCCTCGGCTCGTTGAAACGCTGAGCCGGATCGAGGCGAGCCGATGTGACTTTGCCGGTCGCGACATGGTGCTCGGCCAGCTGGTGACCGAGGGCACCAGCACGCTCGACGGTCGCGTCATCAGCGCCGATGAGTCACGGCGGCTGGCGAACCAGTACGCGATCGGCGACAAGGCCTTCAGCGTGCTGCTGATCGGCAAGGACGGCGGCGAGAAGCTGCGCGTCAACGCGGTACCGGATCTTCAAGCCATCTACGCCCTGATCGACGGCATGCCCATGCGAAGCCGCGAGGCGACTGCCGATCCGAGTCAATGTTGATCTCGGAGACACTGCGGCGGGTCGGCATCCTCGCCTGCTCGGTGCTTCTGATTGTGTCCTGCGGAAGCGCCGGGCGATCCGCCGACGCCGACGATACGACGAACGTGCCCGAGACCCCTCGCTCGTCCGTCCAAGCAGTCGGGCCTGAAGGTCCCGCTGTCGTTCTCGCCGACCTCGACGAGGCCGGCGAGGTGGCCACCTGGACCACGCTCAACGACCCCGTCATGGGCGGTCTGTCCACCTCGAGGATCACCTCCGGCGATGCCGGCCTCGTGTTCTCCGGCACCCTCTCGCTGGAGAACAATGGTGGGTTCGCCTCGGCCCGCGGCCCGCAGGACCCCGATATCGGGCGGAAAGCAACAGGCGCCAAGGCGCTGCGCGTGCACGCGCTGGGCGACGGTAAGACCTACGTGTTGAAGGTGGGCATGGCAGGCCAGCCATGGTCCTACATCCAGCGCTTCCCCACCGAGGCCGCCGTCCAGCGGATCTACGACCTGCCCGTCGAGGGCTTCCAGCCCGTTGGGATGCGCCTTGACCCCGCACCCGACGCCCCGCCGACTCTGGACCCTTCAACCATCGACCAGGTGTCGGTCTACATCCTCGACAAGCAGCAGGGCCCCTTCGAACTCACGATCAGCACGATCGACGCCATCACCTGAGGACGCCTGCCGCGACGATGTGCCCGGGGACAGCCCCGCAAACCGTCATCGCCGGACTAAACCCATGAGCGGTGTGGGACACATCACCCGTCTTCGGCGTGCGGAGTCTGCTGCCGCATACGTCTATTCAGACAAGTGCTCCAAGACGGTCGGCAAGACCATCGAAGGCACCTTCCGATAGGTCGGCAAACCGAGAAAGAAGGACTCATCGCATGAGCAAGGATCGCGGCATCGTCAGCCGTCTGTTCGAGGGGCTCGGTCGCGTCACGTGGGGCGTCGCCAAGCGCAAGGTTCGCGAACGCCGCGCCCAGAAGCAGCAACGCCGGCGCTGACGCCGCGAAAACACCGACCCCATCAACTCATCGACTTCATCAGTTCAAGGAGCTTCATCATGGCCACTCCCACCGCAGATCGCATTCCCACCCGTCGTTCGGGCGGATTTGCCACCAAGTTCGGGCTGATTCTCGCATTCGTCCTCGTGGTGGCTCTCGCTATTTTCGCGCTGCAGAACACTGTTCACACCAATGTCAATTTCATCGGATGGAACTTCGAGCTCGCCCAGGGTGTCTGGTTGCTCGGCGCTGCAGCCGTCGGCGCAGTCATCGCACTGATCGTGAGCGCCGCCCTTCGGGTACGGCGAGCCATCAAGTAGACCGGGCTCAGAGTTGGACGTTTCGCAGTGAAACGTAGCGTAGGAGGCTATGGCCCGCGATGACATGTTGGAACCCACCCGGCAGGCGATCCCGCACGCCGTGGTTGCGGTGCTCCGCAATGGCGCAACGGCGGAGATCAGCTGATGCACGAGCCGTTCGCGCTCACCGTGGACGCCCGTCGCTCGCCCATCGGAATCGACACCTGTGCACCAGAATTCGGCTGGCTGGTACCGGGCACGAGCGCACAACGCGGGTATGAAATCGAGGTCGGCACCGATCCGGGCTTCCGCGCCGCGGAGCCATCGTGGGTATCGGGGCAGGTGGAATCCGAGCGGCCGTTCGGCAATGCCTACACCGGGCCAGGACTCGCCTCGCGAACCCGGTATCACTGGCGAGTGCGAGCCCATCTCGACGACGGGACCGTCACGGACTGGGCGGCCGACTTTTTCGAAACCGGGGTTCTCGACCGATCGGAGTGGGCGGCCCGGTGGGTCACCCACCCGGACTCCAAGGCCAAGGATCCGCGAACGCTGTACTTCCACAAGGCAATAACCCTGTCGGCTCCGGTCGTGCGTGCGCGCGCCTACACCTCCGCACTCGGGTGGTACCGGCTTGTCGTGAACAGCACCGACGTCACCGGCCATTCGCTCGTCCCCCGGTGGACGCCATTTCATCACTACGTCGAGTACCAGACCTACGACATCACCGACGCGCTGCAGGCCGGTACCAACAACGTCTACATGGTGGTGGCGGAGGGCCGGTACCGCGGGAAGCTCGGCATCTTCTCCGCAGCCGCACGCTACGGCGACCGACTTGCCGCCCTGGCACAGCTCGAACTCGAACTGGCCGACGGCACGACCGTGCAGGTGTGCAGCGACGCAGGTTGGCGGGTGGGCTACGGACGGGTGACGAGTGCGGACCCGAAAGATGGTGAGCGCGCGGACCTGCGGCTGCCCGAGCTGCCACCCGAGGGTGCTTTGGGCACCGCGGTATCGCTGTTGAGCGTTCACACGCCGCTGATCGCGGAATCCGTGGCGCCCGTGACCGCGATCGGTCATCGGACCGGCGTGGTCAGTCGCACGCCGGCAGGACGGCAGCTGGTCGATTTCGGCCAGAACTTCGCCGGCGTCACGCAACTGCGTCTTTCCGGCCCCGCAGGGGCGACGGTGAAACTGCTCTACAGCGAGGTGCTCGACGCCCACGGCGAACTCGACACGAGCTACCTCGACGAGAAGTCCGGCAAGGAATGGTTCCAACGCGACGAGGTCATCCTCGGCGACAAGCCGGTCGACTACACGCCAGGGTTCACGATTCACGGTTTTCGGTATCTCGCGATCGACGGCCCGGCCGACCCGATCTCACATGATGATGTCGAGGGCATCGTGCTCTCCTCGAACACCCCTCAGATCTCGGAGTTCCGCGCGTCCGACCCGCGTCTGGAACGGCTATGGACCAACGTGTTGTGGTCGCTGCGGTCGAATTTCACCGACACCCCTACCGACTGTCCCACTCGGGAGCGATCCGGCTGGACGGGAGACATCCAGGTGTTCGGCCCGACCGCGGCGCAGATGGTCGATGCCCGGGCCTTTCTCCGTCGATACCTCCGCAACACCGCCGAGGAACAGTACCCGGACGGGCGGGTGCCACCGGTCATACCGTCGGAGGCCTCGCCCGGGGTGTCCAAGAACAGGCTCGCCTTCAGCTCCTCATCCACGGGGTGGGGAGACGTCACGGTCATGCTGCCGTGGGCCCTCTACCAGTACTACGGCGACACCACGGTCCTCGCCGACCAGTACGACAGCGCACGCAAGTGGGTGGACCACCTCGCCCACCGAGCAGCGACCAAACGCAACATCCGCCGCCGTCTGCGTCGCGGGGTCGGCGATCTCGAACGCTTCATCGTGGACACGGGTTTCCAATGGGGCGAGTGGCTGCGACCCGGCGACACGTTCCGATCGGAGATACGCGGCGGCTTCGCCGGGAAACGCGCGGCGGTCGCCACGGCCTATCTCGCACGGTCGGCCGAGCTGCTCGCGCGCATCGCCGAGGTTCTCCAGCATGGGGACGACGCCGACCGTTACCGCCGGCTGTCAGTGAACGCAACCCACGCTTGGCGGGCCGCGTTCGTGACCGAGGGCGGCGCTCGGATCGGCGACGACAAGCAGGACGACTATGTCAGAGCTCTGGCCTTCGACCTCCTCACCGCAGAGCAGCGCCCCCAGGCTGCTGCCCGACTCGCCGAATTGGTCGAGCAGGCCAATTTCCATCTCGGCACCGGATTTCTCAGCACCCCAATGCTGTTGGACGCACTCGTCGACGCCGGACATGAGGACATCGCGTATCGCGTACTCCTACAAACGACGGCGCCGTCGTGGCTCGATCAGGTGCAACGTGGCGCCACCACGACATGGGAGACCTGGACGGGCCATACGGCCAACGGCGAGCCGCACGCATCCCACAACCACTACGCCTTCGGCACGGTCGCCGCATTACTGCAGGAACGGGTGGCCGGCCTCGCGCCGACGGCCCCCGGTTACCGACGATTCCGGGTCGCTCCCATCATCGGCGGAGGGCTGACGAGCGCGTCCGTCACACTCGACACGCCATACGGAACGGCCGGCGCGGCTTGGGAACTGGGTCCCTCGGGCACCGTCACTCTCACGGTGACCGTCCCGGCCGGAACCAGGGCCGACGTGGAACTGGGCGACGTCCGCCGGGAGCTGTCGGCGGGTACCCACACCATCACGGCACACCACCCGACTGGGCCCCATCCCGACGCCGACCCCGGCTAGGTTCAGGCGACGAATCTCGCGGCGTCACTCCTGGGTGTTCAAGCTGTCTTGGAAGAACGAGGCCAAGGTGTCGAACGGGATGAGGTCGACCCGGTCATAGAGGTCTACGTGGCCGGCTCCGGGAATCTGAACCAGCTGCTTCGGTTCGGCGGCCAGTTGGTAGGCCTGCTCGCTGAACTCGCGGGAGTGGGCTTGGTCACCGGTGACGAACAGCATGGGGCGCGGTGCGATCGTCTCGATGTCCTCAAACGGGTAGAAGTTCATGAATCGGGCGTTGCTGCTCAGCGTGGGCTGCGTGCTGGTGTCCGGGCTGTTTCCTCTGGCAGTGCGGTAGAAGTCGTAGAATTCCCGGTCGATGGGCGTCGACTGGTCGGTCAGCTCGAAGGGAGTACCGCCGATGAATTCGGTTTCCCCGCCAGCGAATTCGACGTCGCGTTGCTCCGCAGCCACGGCGAGCGCCTGCTGGCGCATCTCAGGGGTCATCGCACCCCGCAGTCCGTTGCGGTTGACCCCACCCATGTCGTACATGCTGACCGTGGCGACAGCCTTGATCCGCGGGTCGATCTTGGCGGCGCTGATGACGAAGCTCCCGCTGCCGCAGACGCCGAGGGCACCGATGCGCTCGGTGTCGACGAAGGACTGGGTGCGCAGGTAATCGACGGCGGCACTGAAGTCTTCGGTGTAGACATCGGGGGCCACCAGATTGCGCGGTTCGCCTTCGCTTTCGCCCCAGTAGGACAGATCCAGCGAGAGGGTGACGAAGCCCCGCTCGGCGAGCTTGGTGGCGTAGAGGTTGGCGCTCTGCTCCTTGACCGCGCCCATGGGATGGCCGACGACCATCGCCGCGTTCCGCGTACTGCGGTCCATGTCGTTGGGTACGAACAGGTTTCCGGTCACGTTCATCTGGTACTGGTTTTTGAAGGTGACCCTCTGCACTGTCACCCGGTCGCTGGAATAGAAGTTGTCGGCGCCCATGGACGTATCACCAGGCGCCAGACTCGCCGTCGGTTGAGCCGGTGCCGGCGATGCGGTGGTGCGTTCGGATGGGGCACACCCCGTGGTGGCGAGGACGCCGAGGACGACGGCGCCGCCGGCCATCTTCATCAGACGTCCGCTCCTGCGGTTCTGTGCTGTGGTGGTCGTGATCATGGTGGGCTCCTTCTAGTGGGATGGGACGTGAAGTTCGGTGGCTTCGTTGTGATTCGTGCGGTCCCACAGGGCCCGCGCCAGGACCGACAGTGGAACGAGGGTCAGCGTGGCGATGACGGTTCCGGTCACGGGCGGTCCCAGTTCCGCGAGAGACGAGTCGAGCGCTCGGCCGGCGATCCAACTGCCCACCGCTGTACCGAGATTGAACGCAGAGGTGGCCAGCGCGGAGGCGAGCGTGGGTGCCCGGCGGGCGAAGCGCACCGCCAGCGCGATCAGAATGGGGTTGACCGTCATGGAGGTCAGCCCCAGCAGTCCGATCAAGATGACAGTCGCCACGGTGTGCTGAGAGAAGACGCAGATGCCGAGCAGGATGACTGCCGTTGCGGCAGAGGCGATCAGGGCTGTCGAATAGGGACGGGTGTCCCCCAGGCGGCCGCCGACGAACGAACCGACCAGGGCGCCGACACCGAATCCGACCAAAGCCAGCGGTACCAGAGTGCCGGGTAGTCCAGCGCGGTTCGTCAGCAGCGGCGCGATGTAACTGTAGGTGGCCAACGTGCCGCCCATGATCGTCATGGCCGAGACCAGCGCGAGCCACAGTTGCCGGGAGCGGAGACTGGCCAGTTCGGCGCGAACAGATGCGCGTGGTGCCGTCGGATCGTCGTCGGGGACGTACGCCACGATGAGGACTGCCGCGGCGACCGCGAGCCCGGCCAGGACCCAGAAGGGGCCGCGCCACCCGATGAGTTGTCCGGCGAAAGCTCCGAGTGGGACACCGATGACGTTGGCGAGCATTCCGCCGCCCAGGACGACGCCCAGCGCGCGCGAACTCGCGGTGGGCCCGGCGGCGCGGCTGGCGACCACGGCTGCGACCGCCCAGAACGCACCGGTGGCCAGTGCGGTGAGGAACCGGGCCGCCAACAGCAGGCTGAACCCCGATCCGACTGCGACGACGACGTGCCCGACGGCGAACACCCCGAGCGCCAGCGTCAACGTCGTCCGGCGGGGTAGTCCAAGGGTGAGGATGGCCATGCCCGGCGTCCCGACGATCATCCCGATCGCGAAGACGGTGATCAGCAGGCCTGCCCGGGCCGGTGTGACGGCGAGGTCGCCGGCGATCTCGGGGAGCAGCCCGGCAATGATGAACTCGGTCGTCCCCATCAAGAAGGTGCCGGCGGCGAGGACGTAGACCACGAACGGCAGCCGAGGGGACACCGGGTTCGCTGCGAGTCGGTCGGTGGTCGGGCGCGTGTCCATGTCTAAGAGGAAACGCCGGTCGCGGTCGGGCAGGGAGTCCCTGCGCAGGGGTGTATCGACAGTGCATCCCTCGGAGCCGTTCTCGGTCGTACCGTGGTTGACATGGACAACCGAGCCGAAGCCCGCGAGTTTCTGATGACCCGGCGGGCCAAGATCACCCCGCAGCAGGCGGGTTTGCCGGAGTTCGGGAACCGCCGGGTGCCCGGGTTGCGCCGCGGGGAGGTGGCCTCGCTGGCCGGCGTCAGCATCGAGTACTACAGCAAGCTCGAACGTGGTGGCCTGTCCGGTGTCTCGGCGTCGATCCTGGACGCGATTGCCCGCGCCTTGCAGCTCGATGACGCCGAGCGGGCTCACCTGTTCCACCTCGCGCACGCTGCCGACGGCACCAGCGCAGGCATGCGTCCGAGGCGCCGCCCTGCCAAACGCTGGACCCCGCGGCCCAGTCTGCAGTGGGCCCTCGACAAGTTCACCGCCCCGGCGATCGTGCGCAACGGCCGGATGGATCTACTGGCCGTGAATCATCTTGGCCGAGGCATGCATTCGTCCTTGTACGACAGCGACCCGAGCCGGCCCCCGAACTTCGCCCGCTACACCTTCCTCGACGAGGGATCGCAACGTTTCTATCCGCACTGGGACGCAGCCGCAGATATCTGTGTGGCCATCCTGCGGACCGAGGCCGGCCGTGACCCGCACGACAGCCTGCTGCAGGATCTGGTCGGCGAATTGTCGACCCGCAGTGACGAGTTCCGCCGCCGCTGGGGCGCCCACGATGTCCGCACCCACGGCGCCGGGGCGAAGACGTTCCACCATGACGTGGTCGGCGACCTGGAGCTGTTCTACGAGAGTGTCGACATGATCTCCGATCCGGGGCTGACGTTGACCCTCTATGTCGCCGAGCCCGCGTCGCCGACGGCGCACGCCCTCGAACTGCTCGCGTCCTGGACCGCCGAACAGATTCCGGAACCCGTGGACAACGACCAGTCCGAGCACCTGACATGAGGTACCTGCGGCCTGCCCTCGTGGTTCACGGTGCCCTGGTTGCGCTGCTGTTGACGGCATGCGGTGGTGCACCGCCAGCTCCGGAACCCGTTTCGCCTGGTGCCCCCAGCACTGAGGCGAGGGCCGCAGATGCCACAGCTGCCTCCGCCGATGAGAACGCCTTTCGCATCGTCGCCGGAGACACCGTGCTGACCGGCCACCTGTTCGACAACGCCGCGGCCAGAGACCTTGCCGCGCAGTTGCCACTGACCGTGACCTTCCGCG